>VGQC01000045.1 GCA_016882385.1 Cyanobacteria bacterium M_DeepCast_100m_m1_067
GGATCCACCACGCCAGCCGCGGCTTCACCTATCTGGTGAGCGTCACCGGCGTGACGGGCGTGCGCACCAACCTGGAGTCGCGGGTGGGCACCCTGGTGGGCCAACTCAAGGCTCAGGGCGACACGCCGGTGGCCGTGGGCTTTGGCATTTCCGGCTCCGAGCAAGCCCGCCAGGTGCGCGACTGGGGAGCCGATGGCGCGATTGTGGGCAGCGCCCTAGTGAAGGTAATGGCCGAAGCCCATGCGCAGCAGGCCGACGTAGCCGCCGCAGCCGGGCGCTTCTGCGCAGAACTGCGCGCAGGCCTCGACACCTGAACGCTCACCGCGTGCTGTTTTCCCCCGCCTGCGAGCGCAACCAGGGCCCAATTCTGGCGGTGCTTCAAGAGTGGCTGCCTGCCGGTGCCCAGGTGCTGGAGATCGGCTCGGGCAGCGGCCAACATGCCGCCTACTTCTGCCAGCAGATCGCCGGCCTCACCTGGCAGGCCAGTGAGCGCCAAGAGAGCCTCATGGATCTGCAGGCCCAGCTGGACGTCCTGAGCCCCAAGCTGCCACCCGCCATCGCCCTGGATGTCACGGACGCTGGGCAGTGGCCGCGCCAGAGCTTCGATGCGGTGTTCAGCGCCAACACCTGCCACATCATGCCGGCGGCGGCCGTGCCCCGGCTGCTGGCCGGCGCGGCGGGCGTGCTGCGCCCAGGTGGGCTGCTGCTGCTCTATGGCCCCTTCCACGACGGAGGCGTGCACACCGCCTCCAGCAATGCCACCTTCGACCAGCACCTGCGCAGCCTCGATCCGGCCATGGGGGTGCGCGACGCCTTGGCGCTGGTGGAACAGGCCCAAGGCCTCGGCCTCGAGCCCCTGGCCGATGTAGCCATGCCGGCGAACAACCGGATCCTGGTGCTGCAGCGGCGATGAGTGAGGTCAGCAACTGGTTCGGCGCCGTGGCAGCCGCCTATGCCCGCCACCGGATCACCTACCCGGCAGGCTTCTACGACGCCTTCCTGGCCCGTCTCCCCACCAATCCCCTGGTGTGGGATTGCGGCTGCGGCAGCGGCCAGGCCTCGGTGGATCTAGCCGACGCTGGTGCCAGGGTGATCGCCACCGACGCCAGCGACGCCCAGCTGGCGGCGGCCAGCCCCCACCCCCGCATCCGCTACCAACAGGCCGATGCCACCGCCAGCGGCCTGGCAGATGCCAGCCTGGACGGGGTGCTGGTGGCCGCCGCGGTGCACTGGTTCGCCGGCGAGCCCTTCAACGCCGAAGTGCGGCGGGTGTGCAAACCGGGAGCTGTGATGGCCTGGATCGGCTACCTGCCCTTGCAGTTGCCCGAGGCACGGCTCCAGACCCCTCTGGATGCCTTCCACAACGGCACCCTGGCAACCTGGTGGCCGGCCGAACGGCACTGGGTGGAGCAGTCCTACGCCGGCCTGACCTTCCCCGGCGAGGAGTGGCCCTTTCCAACCGGGCTCTGGATTGAACGCCACTGGACCCTGAGCGAGCTGATCGCCCATATCGGCACCTGGTCGGCGGTGCAGCGCAGCCGGGAAGCCGGCATCGATCCCCTGCCCGCTCTTCAGGCAGAGCTGTCCGCCCTCTGGTCCGACGCCGGCAGGGCTCCGCTGACGGTGCGCTGGCCGTTCATGGGGCGCTGGGGATCACCGGGCTGAGCCCCCGGAGCCCCCGCTCCATCCGACCAGAGGTGGTCAAAGGTGGTATTTGGCGGCTGCCTGGTTTTTGCAGGTGGTCTTGGCCACGTCAATCGACTGGCGCTTCTTCATCTGCTGCACCACGCAGTCACAGGTGAAATCCTGCATCCCCTCGGGAGCCGGCTTGCCGGATGCCTTCACCTCATCATTGACGGCCTTGAGGCAGTACTTGCGAACCATCTGATCCATCATGTTGTCTCCAGCCAGGGAGCCAGCGGGAGCGAGACCGAAGCCGGCGACCACCAACACAACACCAAGGCCAAGAGAGCGGCGCAGCATGAACATCCAGAAATCAATGCACCAGATCTAACCCACTGCCAAGACACCTGTGGCGTGGCACCCGTAACCTCAGGCGCGACCGATCACCACCACCATGCGCTTCGTGCTCTGGGGTACCTACTGCGACAACGCGCTCGACAAGCGCACCCCTTACCGGGAGGAGCACCTGGCTGGGCTGCAAACGCTCAAGGACGCCGGCACCCTGATCACCCTGGGCCCAACCGAAGGGAGCACCCACGTGTTCGGCATCTATGAAGCCGACAGTCTGGAACAGGTGGAAACCCTGGTGAAAGGTGACATCTACTGGCGCCAAGGCATCTGGACCGACGTGAAGGTGTACCCCTGGATTCAGGCCTTCTAAACTGCTTTCAAGCCCGCGGCCAGTCCAACTGGGCCTGCTGCCACACGTAGTCGGCCACCGCCTCCGGTCCGCCGTCTCCGAGCACGCCCCCGTAGCCCGACATCTGTCCGAGCCCCGCGGCGGCGATGGCGGCAATCCGCTGGGCATCGTGGATGCCATTGCGCTCCAAGGCGGCGAGCCGCAGGGTTTTGCCGCGGCGAATGATGTTGCCGCCATTCACATGGCAACCCGCGCAGTGATTTGCAAATAGCTCGCCTCCATCGGGGCCCGCAAGGTCTGCCCGGGCCGGCATCGCCCCCATGAGCACCATGGCCGTCAGTAGTACCAGCAGCACGGCCAGAAACACCGCCCTCAAGAGAGGTGCGCCAACCAGCCCATCGGGGCGAAGCACAGCCCGCTGGTCTCCGCCATCCCATCCGCTCTGCACCACCACGCCCATTCCGTCATCGCTGGTTCCAGTGTGCGCCCACGGCGGCAAGCACAGCCCAAAAAAAACCCCGGACAAGCCGGGGGGATCTGTCGTCAGTGATCTGGCAAGAGGCCGATCGGCCGAAGCCAACGCTCACTCTTCGTCTTCGTCGGTGGCGCCGGCGGGGATCAGACGGATCTGTTTGCGACCGAGCTTGATCTCAAATTCATCGCCGGGCTTGAGATCGAGAAGGGCCGTGTAGGCCTTGCCGATCAACAGGTTGCCGTTGCCCTGAACGGTGGCCACATAGCTGAGCTTGCGACCGCCCTTGCCAACCTTGCCAGTGCCGCCAAGCTCGACACCCTTGGCTTCCAGCAGAGCCTCGTAGAAGGCAGTGAAATTGAGGCGCTCGCCGCCGTCTTTCTTGCTGGAGACATACCCGCAAGCCCGGACGATCTCCGACTTGCCCACATCGCCAAGCTCTTTGACCTTGGCCAGCAGTTCTGATCCAGTGAGCATCGATTTAGGGGTTGGGTGGGATGGGAGGGGATTTCCCAAGGTGATTACATCCAGAATGTACAGCATTAACAGCAGCTGCCAAGCTTTACCGATCAAATCAACGCCAGAAGATTCAGCGCACTTCCAATGGCACGGCGGAGAGCAGTGATAGAAAGCACACCGAGGTGGTGAGATGGATGGAGAGCCTGCGTGTGCTGCATCCGAGCGACCTTGATCAGGTGGCTGCTGTGTATCGCGACGCGGTGATCAGCCAGGCCCAAGGCCTGTACACCCCGGTCCAGATTGCGGCCTGGTCCAACCACCCCACCACCAGCAACGCCATCCAAGAAGCGCTGCAGCGTGGATATGGCTTGGCCAGCTGCGGGGAAGTCGACCAACACGGCGAGGCCACCAGCGAGACCAGCCCAGCAGCCATTGAGGCCTTTGGACTACTCGACCCCGTCGATCGGCTGTCGTTGCTGTACTGCCGCGCACGCTCCTGCCGGCAAGGCCGCAGCAGCGCCATTGTGCGGGCCCTTGAGCTCTATGCCAGGCAACAGGGTTGTCGCCAGTGGCGCACCGAAGCCAGTCAATTGTCGAAACCTTTGCTGCTGCGCCTCGGCTGGCGCATCGAGGCAGAGGAAACCGTGATCTTTGCCGGAGAGCCCTTCCAACGATGGCGGATGATCAAGACCCTGAGCCCATCCCCCGACGGGGTGGCAACCAACGAGGTAAAAACCACCGGTGGCTGAAGCCCAGCTGCAGCAATTTCTCGAGAAGGTGCGCCAGCTGAATGCCTTTGTGGCCCTCAGCGAGGTCGATCCAATCCTGCGGCGGGCGCTGCGCGATTGCAGCGATCACCATGCCGTGGTGGCCCTGGCCCGCAGCCGGGGATTCGAAATCGGCCGGCGCTGGGGAGAAACCGATCCCCCTGCTGCCGCGGGCGACAACCTGCTGGCCGCAGGCTGCCCGCCGGCGGGCGAAGAATGCATCACCGTGCTGGTCGAGCAGCCCACCTGGCGGCTGGAGCGCATCCATTCCTGTCAGGCTTCAAGCCCACCGGGCTTCTGGTACGACCAGCGCGACCATGAATGGGTGGTGTTGCTCCAGGGGAGCGCCAGGCTGGAGTTCGACGGAGAGGACCATCAGCGGGAGCTCTGCCGCGGCGACAGCCTGCTGATTCCGGCCCACCAGCGTCATCGGGTGGCCGCTACAGATCCCGCTCCTGGCTCCGTATGGCTGGCCCTGTTCTGGCAGGAGGCTTGCGCAGGCTGAGGCTGCGCACCAGCCAGTAGGCAGCGGCCAGGGCCAGCACAGCCACCCCGAGCCCGGCCAGCAGCTGGGGCTTGCTCTCGGCACCCGGGGGCAGCACGATCACCTTCCGTGCCACGGCGGTCATGGCGGTGAGCAACACCAGCTCGATCTGCACCACATGGCGGCGCAGATAGGAGGTGATGTTCTGCAGCACCTCCAGGGCGATCAACAGGGTGAGGAGATCCCCCAGCACCAGGTTGAGTTTGCTGCCAAGCCAAGGGGTCTCCGGCTGCACAAGCGCCAGGGCCACTGCACCGATCAACTGCACGGTGCCCGCCACCATCACCACCAGCAGCACCAACCCGAGGATCTTGGCCAGGGCCTGCTCGCTGCGGTCGATCAGGAAGAGATAGTTGGCGTCCTGAAGCAGCCTGCGCAATTTGGTCATCCCCGGAGGCACCTAGTTCTTGAACTGCTCGTACACAGGACGCGCCTGGGTGTCGCTGGGTGAGTTTTCCAGCTGGGTGTCGCAGGTGATCGATCCATCCGGACCGGTGACACAGTTTTTGGGCTTCACCTTGGTGGAAGGGCCCACGGAGCTGCCAGGGCCAACCAGGAAACTCTCGGCCTGGGCCCAGGCGGGGGACACGCCAAGGCCGCAGGCCAGGCCGATCGAACCGCAGGCCACCAGAGACGGCCAGAAAGTGCCGGTGCGCTGCATCGCGGAGAACAAGGACATCACCCCACTTTGACCGGGAAACCTCAAGGTTGTTGGTCTTGGCGGATTTCCTGCAACAGCAGATCCAACTGCCCCAGGGAAGCCTCCAGCCCGGGCAGGCCAGGGGCATCCGGCCCACCGGTGCCGTCTTCGCTCTGCCAAAGCTCCTCCACCCGGCACAGCTGGTCGGCCAGCCCCGGCAGGCCATCGCGGCTGTAGGTGCGTTGCAGCACCTCCAGCAGCACCGGCATTCGGATCGAGCCCGCCTGCAGGGCGCGCCGCAGATCCGCTTGGGTGCGGCCCGTATGGCGCAACCAATCCTTGAGGAAGGTCTGCAGATCCTCAAGCTCGTTGCTGGTGAGGGTAGCCATCGCCGTCAGCGATCCAGGGGGAACCAACGATCCAGTCTGCGCTGGGCCCGCAGCCGAATCGCATCGGTGCGGTGACGGGTGCAGAGGCCAAGCAGGGCCGTAAGCGCCACCAGATCATCACTGAAACCCGCGGCGGGGATGAAGTCGGGAATCAGATCGAGGGGCACCAACAGGTAGGTGAGGGCCGCCAACACCGTGAGCTTGGCCGAGGCCGGCGTTTGGGGATCGAGCAGCAACTCCAGGCATTCCAGGGCTGGTCGGGCCAGGGTGCGTCCGGCGCGACGCAGCAATTTGAGCAACACCGCCTCATCCACCACGGTGCTCTCGAGCACCTGGGCATCGACGGAAGCGGCATTCACGGAATCCGTCACGGGCAGCTCAGCAGCCAACCCTTCCATTCAACGCTCCAACGGCGGCTAAACAACTTCCACCAAACCGCTGTCGATGCCGGTTTTCCGCAGCTTGCGCAGGGCCCGCTGCACCACCTGGCGGCAATACTCGCGGCTGCACTCCAGCTGACGGGCTACCTCGGCCAGGGTGCGCCACTCATGGCTGCCATCGAGACCAAAGCGCAGCATCACCACGGTGCGCTCCTTAGGGGTGAGGTTGGCGCGATCCAGCAGGGTCCACACCGTGGCGGTGCGCTCCGCCAGCTCGGCGCGCTCCATCGGCGGCAGCTCTGGGCTGGGCAACACATCCACCAATTCGGAGGGGTCCGACTTCGACTTCACCACCCCCTGAAGACTGACGGTGATGCTGCGCAGTTCGCAGCCCAGCAGCTCCTCCACCTCGGCCAAGGGCAACTGCAGGATCTGGGCCAGATGAGACGGCCGGGGAGCCGTGCCATTGGCCTGGAGATAACGGGCTTTGGCTGCCCGCAATTTGGTCAGTTTTTCATTCACATTGACGGGAATACGAATGGTGCGGCTCTGGGTGGATAGGGCACGGTTGAGCCCCTGACGAATCCACCAATAGGCATAGGTGCTGAATCGGTGGCCACGGGTGGGGTCGTATTTCTCCACGGCTCGGGTGAGGCCCAAGGTGCCTTCCTGGATCAGATCCAACAGATCCAGACCCTTGTTTTGATAGCGCTTGGCCAGGTTGACCACCAGCCGCAGATTGGCCGTAATCATCTGATTTTTGGCCCGTTCACCCGTTTTGAGCGTGCGGCGCTCCAACTCGTTGAAATCACAGGCGGGTCCGGATCCTCCGGCGTCACGACAGCGTTCCTGCAACTCCGCCATCGCCTGCACCTTTCGGCCCAGGGTGAGTTCCTGGTCTGGAGTCAGCAACTGATGCCGACCGATCTCACCGAGAAAGGCGCTCAAAGAGCTCGCCATGGTTCACGCATGCAGTGAATTGAACCTAAGGGCAATGTGCAACCAGAAACCGACCAGCAGAAAAGCTTCCAACTTTCAACCTTCCTTCCCAATTTCACGCCTTGTGCGGTTTTCACAAAGGCTGCGGATTTCACGATGCCAGCAACGGCGACAGCAACAACCGCTGCATCGATCACGCCCCATCGCGCACAGCAGGGGAGCCGAGCCGGCAGTTACCGTTGCGAGCCATTGCCTACACCCCATGTCCGGCTTTGCCGCGATCCCCCCTGACGTGCTCTCCCGGGCGGGCGTGGCCTACGTGCACTACCTGAGCTTCATGCTCTGCTTCGGCGCCCTGGTGCTGGAGCGGCGGTTGATCAAGCCCAACCCCAGCAAAGCCGATGCCACTTTGATGGTGATCACCGATGTGGTGTACGGGCTGGCGGCCCTGGCCCTGCTGGGCAGCGGCATCCTGCGGGTGCTGTACTTCGGCCAGGGTTCAGAGTTCTATACGCAAAACCCCTTGTTCTGGTGGAAGGTGGGTCTCTATCTGAGCGTGGGCGGACTGTCGCTCTACCCCACGATCACCTACATCCTCTGGGCCATCCCCCTGCGCAAGGGCGAACTGCCCCAGGTGAGCGAAGCCCTGGCGAATCGCCTGGGCTGGATCCTCAACATCGAACTGGTGGGCTTCGCTCTGGTGCCCCTGCTGGCCACCCTGATGGCCCGCGGTGTGGGGCTGCCGGCCGCCTGATGGGGGGGCGTGGCGGCGTTGCCCTCCTGGCCGGGCTGCTCGGCGGCCTGGCCCGAGCAGCCTGGTCGGCCCCTGCACTGCCCGATCCCTGCCCAACGCTGCAGGCGCAACGTGCCGTGACTCTTGCCAGGGCAGGAGGTGCCACACCCATGGCGCCACCGCTCGCGCCTGACGTGCCGCCCCCCAGCCCCGCCGACTACCGCCACCTCCTCAAACCCACACCCCTGGGCTGGCCGCGCCTGAACCATTGGTGCGTCTGGATTGAGCCCGGTGCCAGCGAGGGGCCAGCAGCCCTGTGGGATGGCCGCTGGCGTCAGGCGGTGGATGGGGCCTTGGCCAGCTGGCAGCAAAACCTGCCGATCACGGTGGTGGCCGACACCGCCCGCGCCCAGGTTCAGCTCCTCAGGCGCAGACCGCCCGTGCAGAACAAGCGGGCCAGTCACGGCCGCGCCACCTTGACGCTGGTGGAGGTGAGGCGGGGCGAGCCGGGGCAACCCGCCGGCCCATGGCAGATCGAACCCCAGGTGACCGTGCAACTCAGCCCCGGCCAGGGACTGCAGGCCATGCAAGCCACGGCCCTGCATGAGCTCGGCCACGCCTTTGGGCTCTGGGGCCACAGCGATCAGCCCGGCGATGCTCTGGCCGCCATCCCCGGCAGCCAGCCGGTGCTGGAGCTCAGCTCCCGCGACCGGGCGACCTTGCGCTGGCTGCAGGCCCAACCGGGGCTCGCGGCGCCTGGAGTCGCAACTCCCGCCACGGTCACTCCCGCCGCGGTGCCCCCCGCCGCTGGGCCAGCACCTGCTGCACCTGGCGCCAACTGACCCCGTGGTGGGCCAGGGCTACCTGCAGGTGGAAGACGATGTCGGCCGCCTCGCCGGCGATCTCGGCGGCGTTGTCGTCCTTGCAGGCCATCACGAATTCGGCGCTCTCCTCACCGATCTTCTTGAGGATGCGGTTGTCGCCTCCCTCCAGAAGTTTGTTGGTGTAGCTGCCGGGCTCAGGCACATCGCGGCGCCCCTCGATCACCCGCATCAGCTCGGTGCACACATCTGCAGGAGGCTCGGGGCCGTTGACGTAGAAGCAGCTGCGGGCGCCGGTGTGGCAGGCCACATCGCCGCGCTGCTCAATGGTGAGCAGCAGCACATCGGCGTCGCAGTCGTAGCGCAGGCCTTTGAGGCTCTGAAAGTGGCCGCTGGTGGCGCCCTTGTGCCACAGCTCCTGCCGCGAGCGGCTCCAGTAGTGCACCTCCCCGCTGGCCAGGGTGCGCTCGATCGCCTCGCGGTTCATCCAGGCCACCATCAGCACGGCACCATCCAGCCAGTCCTGGGCCACGGCGGGGATCAGGCCGGCCTCGTTGAACTGCAGGCTCGCGAGCAGGGCGGCCGTGGATCCTCCGGGATCCGAGGCCTGAAATGATGCCTTCACGGACTGCCTATCCATCGATCCCGATTCTCCCGCACCACTCGCTGACCCAGGGGATGACCGCCGCCTTCACCTGCTCGAAGACCTTCAGCGGGTATCCCTGCTGCCACCGCCAGTGGCGCCACCCGGGCCACTGCAGCTTCGTGCATGGTTACAGCCGCAGCTTCACCTGCTGGTTTGAGGCCACCGGCCTCGATGCCCACGGCTTCGTGGTGGATTTCTCCAGCCTCGGCGCCCTGCAGACCCAGCTAGCCGAGCAATTCGACCACACCTTTCTGGTGAATGCCGACGACCCTCTGCTGGAGCAGTGGCAGGCCCTGCACGACCAGGGCGCCCTCGACCTACGGGTGATGGACAACGTGGGCATGGAAGCCAGTGCCCAACTGGTGTGGACCTGGGCCAACGCCTTGCTGCAGGCCCGGGATGGGGGACGCACCTGCTGCTGGAAGGTGGAGGCCCGCGAAAACGAAAAAAACGCTGCCTGCTACGCGGCGGTGCCGGATTGGTTCAGGGCCACACCAGCCAAGTGACCTCCATCTATGCCAAGGTCTGCGGGCCTTCCCCAAGCCAACCTTGGAGCGACTGGCCACCGCCTGGGCCATTTTTCAGGGGCTGCTGATTGAGGCCCTGCCGTTTCTGTTGATCGGGGTGGGAATCGCCAGCCTGGCCCGCTGGCTCGCCCCCGGCGGCGCCTGGCTGCGCAAGCTGCCGCGGGATCCCCTGCTGGGTCCGCTCACCGGAGCCGCCCTGGGTTTTGCGTTGCCGGCCTGTGAGTGCGGCAACGTGCCGGTGGCGCGGCGGCTGCTCGCCGGCGGTGCCCCCCTGGGCACGGCCCTGGGCTTTCTGTTCGCCGCTCCGGTGCTGAACCCGATCGTGCTGGCCAGCACCTGGGCCGCTTTCCCCAACCAACCCTGGCTGCTGGCAGCCCGGCCCGCCGGAGCCCTGCTGCTGGCCCTGCTGCTGGCGAGCGTGCTGCGGCTGCTGCCGGAGACGGCCCTGCTTGACCCGGTGCTGCTGGAGGAACGGCGGCTCAGCCAGCCGCTGGCAGCGGTGGGACTGCTGGAGCGTCGCACCGGCCTGGTGGGAGCCGTGAGCCCCCCGCCGCTGCCGGCCAAGCCGACTCGCCCGCCGCTGCAGGAGGTGCTCCAGCACGGCAGCCGCGAATTTCTGGATCTGGCGGCCCTGCTGGTGCTGGGCTGCATCATCGCCGCCGCGGTGCAGACCCTGCTGCCCCGCAGCTGGCTGCTGGCGGTGGGGGAAGCCCCGACCCTGTCGGTGCTGAGCCTGATGCTGCTGGCAGTGGTGGTGTCGGTGTGCTCCAGCGTGGATGCCTTCCTGGCCCTGGGCTTTGCCGCCCAGGTCACCCCCGGGGCCCTGCTGGCCTTTCTGGTGCTGGGCCCCGTGGTGGATCTGAAGCTGCTGGGCCTGTTCCGGGTGCTGCTCCAGCCCAGGGCCATCGCCATCACCGCCGCGGCCGCCACCGTGGCCGTGCTGGTGCTGGGCCAGTGGGTCAACCTGGTGCTGCTGTGATGCGCGCCCTCGCCCTGGCCCTGTGGGGAGCGGTGCTACTGGGGAGCACCCTCAGCGGGCGGCTGGATCTGCTGCTCAACGGCGTCTTCCACCCGCTGGTGGGTCTGAGCGGCGTGGCCCTGCTGGTGCTCGCCGGCTTGGTGCTGAAGGCCGACCGTGACCTGGCCATCGGTCCGGGTCGGCGGCCGTCCACGCCGCGTTCCGCACAGCTCGCCATAGGGCTGAGCATCGCCATCGCCCTGTTGGTGCTGGCGATCCCGCCCAACCCCTCCTTCAGCGACCTGGCCGCCAACCGGCCGGCCGAGCTGGGCGAGGAGGCGGAGCTGAGCTTCGTGCTGCCGCCGGCCCAGCGCACCCTCACCGACTGGGTGCGGCTGCTGCGCAGCCAGCCCGACCCCAGCCTCTACGCGGGAGATCCGGTGCGCATTAGCGGGTTTGTGTGGCCCCAGGACAACGACCAACCCCAGCTGGCCCGGCTGCTCGTGCGCTGCTGCCTGGCCGATGCCACGCCGGTGGGGCTGCCCGTGCGCTGGCCAGCGGGCCAGAAGCCGCGGGCCGATCAGTGGCTGGCGGTGCAGGGCACCATGGCGATGGAGGAGCACAACGGCCAGGCCCGCAGCGTGGTGATGGCCGAGCAGATCAGGCCCATCCCCCGGCCCCGCCGGCCCCTCGAGCCATGAGCCGGGCAACGCCATGAACCAGGCAACGAAGCAGGTGCTGCTGGTGTTGGCAGGCGGGCTTGGGCTGGCGGCCCTGCAGCAACAGCTGCTGCTGCAGGGCCCACCCCGGCTGCTGGAGCTGCAGGTTTCGAGCGCCAGTTCGGGGCCGGCGGCCCTGGATCTGCGCTTCAGCAGGCCGATGCAGCGCGCCAGCCTCGAGCACTCCAGCGCCCTCGAACCACGGCTGGCCTGGCGCTGGCTGGGGGAGGGCAACCCCCTGCGCCTGCTGCTGCGGCCGGGCCAGACGATCTCCAGCCCCCTGGCCCTGCTACTGGCCGGCGTCGACCGCCGCAACCTGCCCCTGCCACGCCAGCGCTGGCACTGGGATCCCCGGCCGCGCCTGCTGGCGGTGGTGCCGGTGCCCGGCGGCGAGCAGCTGCAGCTGCAACGGCGCGATGGAAGCTGGCAGCCGCTGACGCCGGTGTGGCCCCAGCTGGCCCAGGTGATGCCGCTCGGCAACGGCTCCGGGGTGGCCCTGCTCAGCGGCAATGACCAGGGCTCCCACCAGCTGTGGCTGCTGCCGCTGCAGCAACACAATCTGGTGCGCGCACCCCAGACTCTGTCCGAACCCCGAGCCGGCCAACTCCAGCCGCTGAGCAGCACCCCCCTGCTGTTTGCCCACCTGAGCAGCAACCAGCGGGGCGATCTGCTGGTGCAGTCGGCCACCGCAGCATTGGATCCAGGCACCACGGTGCTGCGCCGCGTGCAGGGGGGAGAGGTTGCCATCCCCCAAAGCGCCACTGGGCCGATGCAGCTGCTGCCGGAGGGGGGAGGGGTGGTGGTGCCCGAACTGGAGGGGCTGACCCTGCACAACCTGCCGGGGCAGCCCAGCCGGCGCCAGGTGCTGCCGGGGAGCCGGGAGCTCAGCAGCTTCTGTCCGGTGAGCGGTCGGGCCCTGCTGGTGCGGCACTGGCCCGACTACCGGCGCTCCCTGGAGCTGGTGGAGCCCGGCCAACCGCCACGGCAGCTCTGGATCGGCGGCGAAGCCGTGCTGGCCAGTGCCTGCGACCGGGGCGGCGAGCGGGTGTGGCTGGTGGTCAGCGACTGGGCCCGGGGATCCCACCCCCAGCTGTTGGCCCTGGATCGCCGCGGCCAGCTGCTCCAGCAACGGGCGCTCACGGGCTGGGAGGTGGAGCCCGGGGCACCGCTGCTGTTTGATCCCAGCAGTCAGCAGCTGCTGCTCACCCTGCGCTCCCGGGTCCGGACCACGGGGGCGGCCCAGCCCGTGCTGATCGAGGCCACCACGCTGGAGCTGCGCCCCCAGGCCAAGCCGGTGCGCCTGGCCCTGTGGTTAGCCGCGGGCTAACAACCACTGGGCCTGAAGGGCGGCGATCGGCAACAGCCCCATGCAGAGCACTCCGATCAGGGGGCCCGGCGGCAGGTTGACCGCCGGCTGGATCGCCAACACAAATCCAGCCCCACTGAGGGCTAACCCCACCAGGGCCGAGCGCCCAAGGGCCTGGCGCAGGCTGGCGGCCCCGCCGAGGGCCACCAGGGCCGGGGCGCCCATCAGGGCAATCACCAGCACCACCCCCACCGCTGTCATGGCACTCACCACCGTGAAGGCGGTCACCAGGGTGAGCAGCAGCCGCAACCGCTGCACCGGCAGGCCGGCGCTGGCGGCGCCGAGGGGATCGACCCCGAGATACACGTAGTGGTGGTAGCGAAAGGCCAAGAGCAGCAGCACGGCGGCCAGGGCCAGCAGGCTGCGCAGCAGATCGATCGGCCCGGCCGCCAACAGATCGCCAAACAGCACCGCCTCCAGATCCACCCGGATCTGCAACAGGGGAATCATCAGCACCCCCAGCCCCAGAAAACCAGCCAGCACCGTGTTGAGCACAGCCTCATCGCCCGCCTGGCCCGGGCGATCCCGGCGGCTGAGGCGCTCCGCCAACAGGGCACCGGCCACGCCGCTGATCACCCCGCCCAGGCCGGGATCGAGCCGCAGGGCCACCGCCAGGGCCAGGCCCGGCAGCACCGCGTGGGATACGAGGTTGGCCAGGAACAGCCGCCGCTGCACCAACAGCAGGGTGCCGGCCAGGGGACAGAGGGCGCCGATCACCAGGGCCAGCAACAGAGGCAGCAGCCACCAGAGAGTCTCCATAGGATCAGCGCACTCCGCCGCAGCCGGCCCGGCCATGTCCACCCAGGTTGCCGCCCCAAGCGACCGCCAGCAGCTCCTGTTGGCCGCGTTGCGCCAGGCCAGCTGCGAGCTCTCCGGCCAGGACCTCCATGCCCTGCTGCGCCAGGGGCCCCAGCCCATGGGCTTGGCGACGGTGTACCGGCACCTGCGCCAGCTGCAGCAGCGGGGCCTGATTCGCTGTCGTCACCTGCCCAGCGGCGAGGCCCTGTTCGCGCCCACCGAGCGCGACGAGCACCACCTCACCTGCGTCGACTGCGGCACCTCCGTGGTGCTGGAGCAGTGCCCGATGCACAACGTGGCGCTGAAGGGCGAGCAGGCCGCCGGCTTCCAGCTGCTGTTCCACACCCTGGAATTCTTCGGACTGTGCCGCGCCTGCCAGGAACGCCAGAGCGCCTAGCCGCAGCTGGGTGGCTCAGCCGCAGCAGTGGTTGCCCACCGCAGATCGCCCAGGGCCTGGCGCACCTGTTGGGGGGTGCCGTCGGCGAGCAGGCAGCGATCGAGCACCAGCACCCGGTCGTAGGCATCGAGGTCGTGGCCCCAGTCGTGGCTGCTCACCAACAGGGTGAGGCC
>VGQC01000046.1 GCA_016882385.1 Cyanobacteria bacterium M_DeepCast_100m_m1_067
CACGGCCGCCCTGTGGCCAGGCTCGTGCCCCCCGACGACACGCCGCCCGTTGATCTGGGCAGCACGATCCAAGCTCTGCAGCGATTCAGCCAGGGGCAGACCCTGGAAGGTCTTTCTGTTCAGGAGCTGCGCGATGTCGGACGCCAATGACCATGGCGGAAGGCGACTTTGTGCTGGATGTGTCGCTCACCTGTGCCTGGTGTTTTGCGGATGAGGCCAGTGCTGAGGCGTGGGCACTGCTGGAGCGCCTGCAGGCCGCCCAGGCCCACGTGCCTTCTCTCTGGATCTGGGAAACAGGCAATGTCTTGATTCAGGCTGAGCGCCGCAGCCGCATCACCTCCGCGGCGATCCGCACCTTCCTGGGACTGCTCGAAACCCTGCCGATTGCCATCGATCAGGCCAACTTGAGGACCGCCTGGCACGACACCCTGGCCCTTGCCCGCAGCCATCGCCTCACCACCTACGACGCTGCCTACCTCGAATTGGCGCTGCGTCTGGGCCTCCCCCTGGCAAGCCGGGATCAGGCCTTGAATGCCGCAGCCAGCCAGGAGGGTGTTCCTCTGCTTTCTGCCTGACGCCCCATCCAGGTCTTCCCTCTTAGGGTGGCCTTCATGGCACACGCCCAGGCCACTGCTCCCGCCCGCCCCCGGCCCCGTTGGCAGGTTCCGTTGCTGGTGGGCTTTTGCTTTGGCCTCGGCTACGGGGTTACCCATCGGCTGCTCGCCCTGCAGCTGCCCTCTTTGGTGCGGTTGGGTCAAGGGTTTGAGGTGAGGCCTTTTCCGGGCACCTCGCTGGAGAGCCTGCGGCTGCGCTTTGGCACCGACAGCCAGGAGATCCGTGGCGATTTGGATCTGCTGGAGCTCGAACCGCCCACCAAGGCCGACAAGCCAGAAGCCACCCCCGAGCCCAAGCCCCTCGATCCGGTGCTGGAGGCCGAGCCACAGCCCCGTGAGCCCAGCCTTCAGCGCAACCTCGACCCTGCTCCGGCGGCTCCCCGCCTGGAAGCCCCACCGCCGCCCCAGCTGCCGAGTGCGGATCTGCCACAGTTCTCCCCAGAGGCCGGGCCGCGATGAGTGCGCCGCAATCGTTAGTGCAGGCCGCCTTGCAGCGGCTGGGGGTTCGGCTGGGCAGCGGCCTCGTGGATGCCGCCGCCAACCTGGCCCTGCTCGCCCAGGATGCGCCTGAGCGGCTGCGCCAGGAGCTGCAGCTGTTCTGGGAGGAGGTGGAAGCCGAGGCGGCCCGCATCGAACGGGAGGACCAGGGGCTCACCACGGACCCCCATGCCCCCGATGCGCCCGCCGCGGCCCCGCTTGATCCCCAGGATCAGATCGATGCCCTGCGCGCCCGGGTGGCGGCGTTGGCGCGACGTCTGGACCAGCGTTCGTGATCCTGCGGCCGCTGCGCATCTGGTGGTTGGCCCTGGCCCTTGTTCTGGGGCTGTGGTGGGACGGCCAGGAGTGGACCTATCCCGGTGGGGTCACCCCGGAGCGCCGGCAACGGCGTCAGCGGCGCCGGGCCCGCTGGCTCACCCAGGAATTTCTGGCCCTGGGCTCGGCCTTCATCAAGTTGGGTCAGTTGTTGTCGGCACGGCCGGACGTGATGCCCGCCGAGCTCGTCGAGGAGTTGGCCACCCTCCAAGACCGGGTGCCCGCTTTCCCCTTCACCGTGGTGCAGGACCTGCTGGAGCAGGAGCTGGGTGAGCGTTGCGCGGAGATCATCGACCTTGAACCTGAACCACTCGGGTCTGCCAGCCTGGCCCAGGTGCATCGCGCCAGCCTGCGCAGCGGCCGCCAGGTGGTGCTCAAGGTGCAGCGCCCAGGCCTGGAGCGCACCTTCCGCCTGGATCTGGAGGTGCTGCAGCAGGTGGCCGCCGCGGTGCAGCGCCATCCCCGCTGGGGCCGCGGCCGCGACTGGATCGGCATCGCCCAGGAGTGCCGGCGGGTGTTGCTACGGGAGCTCGACTTCCGCCTCGAAGCCGAGCATGCGGCCCGCTTCCGCCAGCAGTTCCTCGATGATCCCGGCATCCGCATCCCTGCCGTGGTGTGGGAGTTGAGCACCCGTCGGGTGTTGTGCCTCGACTACGTGCCCGGCATCAAGATCACCGAC
The DNA here is from genome assembly GCA_016882385.1 of Cyanobacteria bacterium M_DeepCast_100m_m1_067. GTDB lineage: Bacteria > Cyanobacteriota > Cyanobacteriia > PCC-6307 > Cyanobiaceae > Cyanobium_A. The sequence continues at coordinate 2,107 of VGQC01000046.1, forward strand.
CGCCAGGCGTTGCTCGAGGCCGGCATCGTGCCCGCGGCGGTGGCCGAGAAGGGTGCGGCCAGTTATCTGCAGCAACTGGTGCGCTTTGGCTTTTTCCACGCCGATCCCCACCCCGGCAACCTGGCCGTGGCCCCCGACGGGGCGCTCATCTACTACGACTTCGGCATGATGGGCCAGCTGTCGGGTCAGCTCCGGGGCCGCCTGGGCACCATGGTGCGCGCCGCCGCGGCCCGCGATGCCAGCGGCCTGGTGGCGGAGCTGCAACAGGCCGGGGTGATTGCGCCTGGCGTTGATCCCGGGCCGGTGCGCCGCCTGGTGCGCGTGATGCTCGAGGAGGCCCTGACGCCCCCCTTCTCCGCCAACGTGCTGGATCGGTTGTCGGGCGATCTCTACGACCTGGTCTACGGCCAGCCCTTCCGCCTGCCGCCGGAGCTGATCTTTGTGATGCGGGCGCTCTCCACCTTCGAGGGGGTCGGCCGCAGCCTCGATAGCGGCTTTAGCCTGGTGGCGATTGCCCGTCCCTACCTGCTTCCTCTGATGACTTCAAGCGGTTCGGGGAGCGGTGTGGGTGCTGGCGGAGGTGCTGGTGGTGGCGCCAACGACCGCTTCGGCAGCGAATTGTTCAATGAGATTTCACGGCAGGCCGCTGAGGTGGGCAGTCGCGCCCTGGGCATCCCCAAACGCCTCGACGACAGCCTGGCTCGCATCGAGCAGGGCGATCTGCAGGTGCAGATCCGGGCCGGAGAAACCGATCGGCTGCTGCGCCGGCTCGCCCTTGCCCAGCAGGCCGCTGGCCAGTCGATGCTGCTGGCGGGTCTGGCGGTGGCTGCGGCCTTGCTGGCGGCCAGTTCCCGCCCGGCTTTGGTGGTGATCCCCCTGGTGGCCAGCCTGCCCCTGGGCCTGAGCTGGCTCAAGCTCCAGGGCCGGCTCAAGCGCGATGGGCGTCTGGATCAGTTGCCCACTTCTCGCTGAGCAAAGAGGCCGCTGACCTCAGGCCTTGCCGCGGGGGCCCCGATCCTCGGCGCCGGCGTAGATCGCCTGGCTACCCAGCTCGTCTTCGATGCGCAGCAGCTGGTTGTACTTGGCCACCCGATCGGAGCGGCTGAGGGAACCGGTTTTGATCTGGCCGGCGCGGGTGGCCACGGCCAGATCGGCGATGGTGGTGTCTTCGGTTTCACCGGAGCGGTGGCTGATCACGCTGGTGTAGCCGGCGCGACCGGCCAGATCGATCGCCTGGAGGGTTTCGGTGAGGGAGCCGATCTGGTTCACCTTGATCAGGATCGAGTTGGCCACGCCCAGATCGATGCCGCGCTGCAACCGGGCGGTGTTGGTGACAAACAGGTCGTCACCCACGAGCTGCACGGTTTTGCCCAGCTTCTCGGTCAGCAGAGCCCAGCCATCCCAGTCGTCCTCGGCCACGCCGTCCTCGATCGACACGATCGGGAAGCGGCTCGCCAGCTGGGCCAGCTGGTCGACCATCTCGGCGCTGCTATAGCTGCCACCGCCGAAGTTGTAGCGGCCGTCCTTGTAAAACTCCGTGCTGGCCACATCCAGGGCCAGGGAGATCTGGTCGCCGGGGCGGTAGCCGGCCTTCTCGATCGCCTGGATCAATAGCTCGCCGGCGGCGTCGTTGCTGGCCAGGTTGGGGGCGAAACCTCCCTCATCGCCCACGGAGGTGGACAGGTCCTGATCGTGGAGCAGGCCCTTGAGGGTGTGGAACACCTCAGCGCCCATGCGGAGGGCTTCGCGGAAGCTGCTGGCGCCGTGGGGCACCAACATGAACTCCTGGAAGTCCATGTTGTTGGAGGCGTGGGCGCCGCCATTGATCACATTCATCAGCGGCACCGGCAACAGATTGGCCAGGGGGCCGCCCAGGTAGCGGTAGAGGGGCAGGCCGACGCCGTTGGCGGCGGCCCGGGCGGTGGCCAGGCTCACGGCCAACACGGCGTTGGCGCCGAGGCTGGATTTGTTGTCGCTGCCGTCCAGTTCGGCCATGGCGCCATCGACGGCGCTCTGATCGAGGGCGCTGAGGCCGCACAGGGCCGGGGCGATGCGCTCCTCGATGTTGTTGACGGCCTGGGTGACCCCCTTGCCGAAGTAGCGGCTGCCGCCATCGCGCAATTCGTGGGCTTCATGGGCGCCGGTGCTGGCGCCGCTCGGCACGATCGCCCGGCCGCTGGCACCACCCTCCAGCAGCACCTCGGCCTCCACCGTGGGGGTGCCGCGCGAATCGAGCACCTCCCGTGCCACCACGGTGTCGATCACAAGGTCGAGGGAGTCGATCACGTTGGTGCGCCATTAGCTGTCTTGGTGGCGATCCTATGGGGCACCCCCTCCGCCCCATTTGTGCCAACCAGCACCGCTGCCGGTGTTGCTGGCCAGAATGGGAGTTCGTGAGTCCTGGTTGATGCCTGGCCGGGTTGATTGATGCGCATGCTGCACACCATGCTTCGGGTAGGGGATCTGGAGCGCTCCCTCCCCTTCTATACGGAGGTGCTGGGCATGCGGTTGCTGCGCCGTAAGGATTACCCCTCCGGGCGCTTCACCCTGGCCTTCGTTGGCTATGGCGATGAGGCCGACAACACCGTGCTGGAGCTCACCCACAACTGGGACACCAGCCAGTACGACCTCGGTAGCGGTTACGGCCACATCGCCCTGGGGGTGGATGACATCCAGTCCGTCTGCGACGCCATCCGCGCCAAGGGCGGCAAGGTGGTGCGGGAGCCCGGGCCGATGAAGCACGGCAACACGGTGATCGCCTTTGTGGAGGATCCCGATGGCTACAAGGTGGAACTGATCCAGCTCTCGTCCCGCGGCTGACCCGCAAGCCCATGCGCGCCGATCCTGTGCCCTCCAGCCTCACCAGCAATCCCGATCGTTTTAACGACGATGCCTGGGAGCTGCTCCTAGCTGCCCAGGACACAGCTCGCCGCTGGCGTCATGGCGCCATGGACGTGGAGCACCTGCTGCAGGCCCTGCTGCTGGAGCGACGCTTTGGCCGCTGGCTGGATCGCCTGCCCCTCGATCCCGACCGTCTGCTGGATCGGCTCGAGAGCTTCTGCGCCGACCAGCCTGGTGGCAGCGGCAGCGAGCTCTACATCGGCGATGCACTCGAAGACCTGCTCGAGGACGCCGACCGCTGCCGGGCCGCTTGGGGAGCGGGCCTGTTGGAGGTGCCCCATCTGCTGGTGGCCCTGGTGCGGGAGCCCCGCATCGGTGCGTCTCTGCTGGGGCCGGAGGGTCTCAGCGAAGACCTGCTGTTGCGGCAGTTCCGGCCCAGTGGGGCCGCGGCGGCCCCACCCGCGCCTGCCGCCCCGGCTGCAGCGATGCTCGCCGACGCCTGGATCGACACGGCCGCGCCCGCGCCCGCGCCCCTCACCCCGTCTCCTTCCGCACCGGCGCCCGCTGCCGAGCTGCGGCTGGAGCAGGAGCCGCCCGAGCTCAGCGCCCTGGAGCGCTACGGCCGCGATCTCACCGCGGCGGCCCGCGCCGGTGAGCTCGATCCGGTGATCGGCCGCGACCTGGAGATGCGCCGCCTGATCCAGGTGCTCTCCCGCCGCAGCAAGAACAACCCGGTGCTGATCGGCGAGCCCGGCGTCGGCAAGACCGCCGTGGCCGAGCTGCTGGCCCAGCGGATCGTGGCCGGCGAAGTGCCCGATTCGCTCCAGGGCCTGCGGCTGGTGGCGCTCGATCTGGGCGCCCTGATCGCTGGGGCCAAGTTTCGCGGCCAGTTTGAGGAGCGCCTGCGGGCTGTGCTCAAGGAGGTGCGCGACGCCGATGCGGTGCCGGGTGCCGCCGGGGTGGTGCTGTTCATCGACGAGCTGCACACGGTGGTGAGCAACGACCGCTCCAACGCCGACGCCGGCAGCGTGCTGAAACCCGCCCTGGCCCAGGGCTATCTGCGCTGCATCGGTGCCACCACCCCGGAGGACTACCGCCGCAGCATCGAGAAGGATCCGGCTCTGGAGCGCCGCTTCCAGCAGGTGCTGATCAAGGAGCCCGGGCTCGACACCAGCGTGGAGATTCTGCGGGGCCTCAAGGAGCGCTACGAGCTGCACCACGGCGTGGCGATCACCGATCCGGCCCTGGTGGCGGCCGCTCGGCTGGCCGACCGCTACATCACCGACCGCTGCCTGCCCGATTCGGCCATTGATCTGGTGGATGAGGCCGCCGCCCAGCTGCGCATGGAGGTGACCTCCAAGCCCCAGCTGGTGGAGGCGGCCGAGGCCGAGCTGCGCCGGGTGGAGCTGGCCCTGCTCTCGGCCGAGGCGGCGCCGCTGGAGGAGCGGGTGCAGTGGCAGGAGCAGCGCCGCCAGGCCACCGAGGCTTTGCAGCGGGTGCAGCAACGCTGGCAGGCCGAGCGGGAGCGGCTGGCCGAGCTGCGCGATCTGCTGCAGCAGGACGAAGACCTGCGCCACGCCATCGCCGAAGCCGAGCGCGACGGCGACTACGAGGAGGCGGCCCGGCTGCAGCACGACCAGCTCAACGCCCTGCAGCAGCGCCGCGAAACCCTCGAGGCGGAGTTGCAGGGGGAAACGATCCTGCGGGAGCAGGTGGAGGAGGGCGACATCGCCGATGTGGTGGCCCGCTGGACCGGCATTCCGGTGCAGCGGCTGCTGGCTGGGGAGCGGCAGAAGCTGCTGGAGCTCGAGGCCAGCCTGGGCGAGCGGGTGGTTGGTCAGCCGGAGGCTGTGGCGGCGGTGGCGGCGGCGATCCGTCGGGCGCGGGCGGGGATGCAGTCGCCCACCCGGCCGGTGGGCTCGTTTCTGTTTCTGGGCCCCACCGGCGTGGGCAAAACCGAGCTGGCCAAAGCCCTGGCGGCGTCCCTCTTCGATGAAGACGACGCCCTGGTGCGGCTCGACATGAGCGAATTCATGGAGCGCAATGCCGTGGCTCGGCTGGTGGGAGCCCCCCCTGGCTATGTGGGCTACGAGGAGGGCGGCCAGCTCACCGAGGCGGTGCGGCGTCGCCCCTATGCGGTGCTGCTGCTCGACGAGGTGGAGAAGGCCCACCCGGAGGTGTTCAACCTGCTGCTGCAGGTGCTCGACGACGGCCGGCTCACCGATTCCCAGGGCCGCACCGTGGATTTCCGCCACACGGTGGTGATCATGACCAGCAACCTGGCCAGCCGCGCCATCCTCGAGAGCGCTCGGGCTGTGGGTGCAGGCGATGGCGGCGATCCCGTCAGGGACCAGGAGCAGCAGACCTGGCTCGACCAGCAGATCGATCAGGCGCTGGCGTCCCAGTTCCGGCCGGAATTCCTCAATCGGATCGACGAGGTGATCCGCTTCCGGCCGCTGGGGCCGGCGGATCTGCAGCGGATCGTGCGCCTGCAGCTGGCCGAGCTGGCCCGGCTGCTGGCGGAGCAGCACCTGGAGCTGGAGGTGCCGGAGCCGGTGGTGCAGGCCCTGGCGGAGCAGGGCTATGAGCCCGAATACGGCGCCCGGCCCCTGCGGCGGGTGCTGCGCCGTCAGCTGGAGAATCCCCTGGCCACCGAGCTGCTGGCGGAGCGCTTCAGCGGCGCCCGGGGTGTGCGCGTCGAGCCGGGAACCCCCTTGACCTTTGTGCCCCTCGGGTAGGGTGATCGTTTGCCGAACCGCGCGGACGTCCCCGTGCGCCAGCGCCCGTGGATTCCGACGCCATCAATCCAGATTCCCCGACCCCGGATCAGCCCACACCGCCAGCCGAGCCCCAGGGCTTTGCTGCCGCCACGCTGGCGGAATTGCGCAAGGTGGTCTGGCCCAGTCGCCAGCAGCTGTTCAGTGAATCGGTGGCGGTGATCCTGATGGTGAGTCTCTCGGCGGCGGCGATCGCTGCGATTGATCGCTTCTACGGCTGGGCCGCCCTTCAGGTGTTTCGTTGAGCCGATGTCCCGTTAAGTCCAGTGCTTCGTCAAGTGTTTCGTTGATCCCGTTCCTTTCTTGAGCCCCGTGTCCGAGCCCCTGTCTGAGAGCCCCCTCGACGTTCTGGAGCCATCTGCAGATGCGCTAGAGCCTGCGGCCGAGGTGCTGGAGGTGCCCGCCGCCAGCGGCGAAAAGCTCCAGGTGGCCCGCTGGTACGCCGTGCAGGTGGCCTCCAGCTGTGAGAAGAAGGTCAAAGCCACCCTCGAGCAGCGGGCCGTCACCCTCGGCGTGGACAACCGCATCCTGGAGATCGAGATCCCCCAGACCCCGGGGGTGAAGCTCAAGAAGGACGGCTCCCGTCAGAGCACCGAGGAGAAGGTGTTTCCCGGCTACGTGCTGGTGCGGATGATCCTGGATGAGGACACCATGATGGCGGTGCGCAGCACCCCCAACGTGATCAATTTCGTGGGGGCGGAAGAGCGGCGCGCCACCGCCAAGGCCCGGGGCCACATCAAGCCCCGCCCTTTGAGCCGATCAGAGGTGGACCGGATCTTCAAGCGGGCCGCCGAGAAGAAGGCCGTTGTCAAGGTCGACCTCACCGAGGGCGATCAGATCCTGGTGACAGCCGGTCCGTTCAAGGACTTCCAGGGCGAGGTGATCGAAGTGTCCGGCGAGCGCAACAAGCTCAAGGCCCTGCTCTCGATCTTCGGCCGGGAAACCCCGGTGGAGCTCGAGTTTTCCCAGATCAGCAAACAGAGCTAGGCCCCGGCCCAGCTCAGCGGCCGTCTCCCTGCGGAGGACGGCCGTTTCCCTACCACTCCTCCTTCCAGGGGTGATCCGCAGATTCGCCCCAGTAGCCCGAGACGATGGCCAAGAAAGTCGTAGCCGTGATCAAGCTGGCCCTCCAGGCCGGCAAAGCCAACCCCGCGCCGCCGGTGGGCCCTGCCCTCGGTCAGCACGGCGTCAACATCATGGCGTTCTGCAAGGAGTACAACGCTCGGACGCAGGAGAAGGCCGGTTATGTGATCCCGGTTGAAATTTCGGTCTTCGAAGACCGCAGCTTCACCTTCATCACCAAGACCCCTCCCGCCTCCGTGCTGATCTCCAAGGCAGCCGGTATCGAGAAGGGTGCCGCCACCTCCGCCAAGGGCAGCGTCGGCGCCATCAGCCGCGCCCAGCTCGAGGAGATCGCCAAGACCAAGCTGCCCGACCTCAACTGCTCCAGCGTTGAGTCGGCCATGCGCATCATCGAAGGCACCGCCCGCAACATGGGCGTCGCCGTCAACGACTAAACCCCCTTTTCAATCCACCCTTACCCGGGGGAGATCCAGACAGCCCTGAGGGGCCCCGTTCTGAATCGCTGGCACCCCATTCCCACCATGCCCAAAATTTCCAAGCGTTTTTCCGCGCTCAGCGCCACGGTCGAAGACCGCAGCTATGCCCCCCTCGAGGCCATCGAGCTGGTCAAGGCCAACGCCAACGCCAAATTCGACGAGACCCTGGAGGCCCACGTGCGCCTCGGGATCGATCCCAAATACACCGACCAGCAGCTGCGCACCACCGTGGCCCTGCCCCACGGCACCGGTCAGTCGATTCGCATTGCGGTGATCGCCCGCGGTGAGGCCGTGGCCGCCGCCAAGGCCGCCGGTGCCGACCTGGCCGGCGATGACGACCTGGTCGATCAGATCGCCAAGGGCGAGATGGATTTCGACCTGCTGATCGCTACCCCGGACATGATGCCCAAGGTGGCCAAGCTGGGCCGGGTGCTTGGTCCCCGCGGCCTGATGCCGAACCCCAAGGCCGGCACTGTCACCACTGATCTGGCGGGTGCCATCAACGAGTTCAAGGCCGGCAAGCTCGAGTTCCGCGCCGACCGCACCGGCATCGTGCACGTGCGCTTCGGCAAGGCCAGCTTTGATGCCGCCAAGCTGCTCGACAACCTCAAGGCCCTGCAGGAAACCATCGACCGCAACAAGCCCAGCGGTGCCAAGGGCCGCTACTGGAGGAGTCTCTATGTGACCTCCACCATGGGCCCCTCGGTGGAAGTCGACTTCTCGGCCCTGCAGGACATCAAGCAGGAAGGCTGAATGGGTGTGGTGTAGGGTGACCAGCTGGCTTAGGCCAGAAGGGCACGCGCCCTACCCCAGACAGCAGGTGGGCTCACGCCCATAAGCCCTGCCGAGGTGATCGCGACAGTTTTGGTTCCTGGATCGCTCCCAACGGGGCGGCATCGGGTGCGGAACGGCCAGCGGCCTCGAGTTGATGGTTTCCTCCGGGAGCCCATCGGCGTCCAGGGCCGCGGTCCCGGCTTGTTCCCCTGATCCGTTCCTTCCCTATGGGCCGCACTCTGGAGAACAAGCAACAGATCGTCGAAGAGCTCAAAGGGCTCCTCGGCGAGGCCGAAATGGCGCTGGTCCTCGATTTCAAGGGCCTGACCATCAAGGAAATGTCTGATCTGCGGACCCGTCTGCAGGCCAGCAACGGTGTGTGCAAGGTGACCAAAAACACCTTGATGCGCCGGGCCATTGATGGCGATAGCGCCTGGTCGAATCTCGATTCCCTGCTCACCGGCACCAACGCCTTCGTCCTGGTCAAGGGCGATGTGGGTGGTGCGGTGAAGGCCGTGCAGTCCTTCCAGAAGGACACGAAGAAGTCGGATGTGAAGGGCGGCCTTTTCGAAGGCAAGCTCCTCTCTCAGAACGACATCAAGGCCATCGGGGATCTGCCCTCCAAGGAGGTGCTCATGGCCCAGATCGCCGGTGCGATCAATGCCGTGGCCACCAAACTGGCTGTGGGCATCAACGAGGTTCCGTCCGGTCTTGCCCGGGCGCTCAACCAGCACGCCGAATCCGGCGAAGGCTGATCGCATTTCGCGAGTTCGAGCTCCCTCGATCCGACTGTTCACAAACAGATCTGTTGCTGATTCCCAACCATGTCCGCTACTACCGACAAGATTCTCGAATCGCTGAAAACCCTTTCGCTGCTTGAGGCTTCCGAGCTCGTCAAGCAGATCGAAGAGGCTTTCGGCGTGTCCGCCGCTCCCGCCGCTGGCGTGATGATGGCCGCCCCCGCCGCTGGCGGTGGTGCTGCTGAAGCCGCCGAAGAGAAGACCGAATTCGACGTCATCCTTGATGGCTTCGAAGATTCGGCCAAGATCAAGGTGCTGAAGGCTGTCCGCGAGGCCACTGGCCTCGGCCTGGGCGAAGCCAAGGCTCTGGTGGAAGCCGCTCCCAAGGCCATCAAGGAAGGCATCGCCAAAGCCGAAGCCGAAACCATCAAGAAGGCCGTGGAAGAAGTCGGCGGCAAGGTCACGATCAAGTGATCGCTTGGGCCGCTTGCGGTCCAGCCTCGTCCGTCGACAGCTCCCTTGTCTCCCCGCCGGCCCCTTCCAGGGCCGGCTTTTTGTTGGCCGTTTCAGCACGGCTCGTCCTGGAGCACGCCAGGCCCAGGGGGATCCAGCCAATAAAAAAGCCCCGCCGAAGGCAGGGCTTTGAGTTGGAACGGTTCAGGGAGTCTGTCCTCGTTTCGACCCCGGAAGAGCGTTCCCACTCCTCACACTTCAAAACCTTAACGGCCGCGTTCGGGGTTGATTAGGGGCGGGAGGACTCTCTGGCAACTGTCACGGGGCTATTGGTTGCGGAAGGGGATCACCGGCAACCGGATCGGCCCTTGCCCCAAGCCTTGCGCCAGCAGGCTGGGTGGGGCCACCGGCGGCCGCAGGCTGGGGTGGGGCAGCTTCTGGCCGGTGGCTCCCGATGCGGTGCGACTCGCTTGGGCGACCAGTTCTGGGAGGGGGGTGGCATTGGCGAAATAGATGTGGCTGAGGGTCTGCTCGCCATAGGCCCGCCGCTGCAGATCCCAGCCTGGCTCGAGTTTCAAGGCCACGAAGCCATCCCGCTCGCGCAGCGGCACCTGGGCCCGCCCCACCACCAGCACCGTGGGCTCGCTGGGGGTGCTGGCCTCCAGGACCAGTTCGGCACCGCTCTGGCGCAGCTGCAGCCGGTAGCGGCTGGCCAGATCCTGATCGCCGATGCGCAGGGAATAGCCGTTGCTGTCGAGGTAGCGGCTGCAGATGCCGGTGAAGTTGAAGCGGTTGAGAGTCGGGTCGATCAGGCCATCAGGGCGCTGCTCCCAGCAGAGGGGCTGGGCTTTGATCTGCTCGAGCACCAGCAGGTTCCAGGCGCTGTTGCCCACCGGCCGCGCCAGCACGGCAAAGCGGCTGGCATCAAGCGGGCGGCTGTTGAACACATTGGCGGCCTGGGCCCAGGGGCTGAGGGCGGCCACGCCAGCTCCGGCCAGCCCCGCCGCAGCCAGGGCCAGGTAAGTTCGAGCCAGCATTCGACCTTTGGACGGGCCCGGGGTGGAGGAGTCCATGGCTGGGCGCGGCAGTGAGGCAGGGATGTTCTTTAGCGAATCATTTGGGGTTGTCCAGTGGCGGCTAAGCCGGTGAACGTGGTGGCTGCGGCCTGTGATGGTGCCTGCAGCGGCAACCCGGGCCCCGGGGGCTGGGGAGCCTTGCTGCGCTTTGCCGACGGCTCGGTGCATGAAATGGGCGGGGCCCACCCGGCCACCACCAACAACCGCATGGAGCTCACCGCGGCCCTGGCCCTGTTGGAGGCCCTCAAGGACCTGCCCCGTGATCCCCGGCTGACGATCCGCACCGACAGCCGCTACCTGATCGACGGCTTTGGCAAGTGGATTCAGGGCTGGAAGCGCAAGGGCTGGCGCACGGCATCCGGTGGTGCGGTGCTCAACCGAGAGCTGTGGGAGCAGCTCGACCAAGCCCGGTTGCCGGGGGTGGAGCTGGTGCATGTGAAAGGGCACAGCGGTGACCCCGACAACGACCGCTGCGATGCCATTGCTGTGGCTTTTTCCCGCGGCCAGATGCCGGCCATGGCCGCCGGCGAGGTGCTCACCACCGCCCGGATCGAGGCGGATGTGCCCTCACTGGATCTGGCCCCTGCCCCCTTGCAGCAGTTGCTCAGCCGCCTGGAGCTGGCCGAACGCTTTGCGGAGCAGGGCTACGGCCTCAGCCTGGTGGAGCTGGCCCAGTTGGTGGAGCAGCCCCTGCAGCAGCTGGAGCGCCGCAGCAGCCCCTGGCGCTGGCGCGACTGGCAGGTGCTGCCCCTGGAGAGCGGGCGCTGGCGTTTGCAACGCGACGCGGGAGGATTGGGCGACCGGGAGTAGGCGGGGAGATGGCGGATTCAGGCACCGCAACCAACACGGGCGCGCTCTACGGGCGCTTGGTGGGGCCGCTGCTCAGCCGGGACGACGGCGCCGATGCGGAGCAGCTCAGCCAGCTCACGCTCACGGCCTTGGCCCAGGC
>VGQC01000047.1 GCA_016882385.1 Cyanobacteria bacterium M_DeepCast_100m_m1_067
GCCGGCGAGCCCCAGCAGTTGGTGACCCAGGGCTTGGAGAGTGCCGGCCATGGGGTCGACTGCCAGCCCCATCCAGACCAAGCCGCGGCGGTGCGGCTGCTGGTGCGGCGCCATGGGGGCTGAACCTGCGTCAACCCAACCAGGGCAGAGCGAACTCGGACAGGTGGTGGCTCTGCTGGCCAATTACTGCTGGGTCGAGCTGGATCGGGCGGGCCCGAGCGGCGTAAACCGGTTGCTGTGCACCCGGCGCACCCGGCTGGGCAAGAGCGGCCAGACCATTGCCGTGGGCGATCGGGTTTGGGTGGATGGCATCGATTGGCCGGCAGGCCGTGGGGCCGTGGCGGCCCTGGAGCCCCGTGACGGCCTGTTGGAGCGGCCGGCGGTGGCCAACGTGGCACGGGTGGTGGTGGTGGTGGCCCTGGCTGAGCCCGCGCTCGATCCCCTGCAACTCACCCGCTTCCTGCTCACCGCTGAGGCCACGGGCCGGCCGGTGGTGTTGGTGTTCTCCAAGGCCGATTTGGTGCCCCCAGAGGTGGCCGAAGAGTGGTGCGGGCGGGCCAGCGCCTGGGGTTACGAGGCCCTGGCGGTGTCCACCCGCACCGGCCAGGGCCTGGAGCGGCTGCAGCAGCGGCTGGCCCAGCCGGGCATTGCCGTGCTGTGTGGCCCCTCCGGGGTGGGCAAAAGCAGCGTGCTCAACGGGCTTTGCCCGGAGCTGGGTTTGCGGGTGGCGGCGGTATCGGGGCGACTGCAGCGGGGGCGACACACCACCCGCCATGTGGAGCTCTTCCCCCTGGCGCCCGGGGCCTTGTTGGCCGATACACCCGGCTTCAACCGTCCGCGCCTGCCCGCTGATCCCGCTGCCCTAGGGGCTCTGTTCCCAGAGATCCGGCAGCGGCTCCGGTCCGCGTCCTGTCGGTTCAGCAACTGTTTGCACCAGGGTGATCCGGGCTGTGCCGTGGGCGGCGACTGGGAGCGCTATGGGCTGTATGGCCAATGCCTCGCCGATCTGGTGCTGGAGGGCGAACGGGCCGGCCGCAGCCAGGGCCGGTCCGCGGAGCCCGGTCTGCGTCGCCGCGGTCAGGGAATGGAGCCGCGCTTGGCTCCAGGCTTGCGTCAGTCTTCCCGGCGGCGTCAGCGCCAGCAGATGCTCGACGGGGAATCGGGGGCCGAAGACGGGGCAAACCCCAGCGGGGAGCTCAGCCCCCCAGGCCCGGCAAATTGAGATTGAGACCGCCGGTGAGCTCTTCCATCCGGCCCTTCATGGTGCCGGTGGAGAGCTCATAGGCCGCCTTCAGGGCTTCGAGCACAGCGGCCTCACTGGCTGCAGCCCCTTCGGCCACCAGCTCCGGTGCCAGCTGCACCCGCAGGGGCTGCTGGTTGCCGGAGAGCCAGACGCTGGCCCGGCCATCGGTGCTGCGGCCTTCCAGTTCCATGCCATCGAGCTCCTCCTGGAGCTTCTGGGCGTTCTGCTGGAGTTCCTGGGCTTTCTTGAAGGCCTCGGTGAGCTGACCGAAGTTGGGGAGTCCGAAGCCAGCCATGCCAAGGGAGTTGTTTGTTGCAGGCTAAGGGTCGGCTGGCTGGAAGCCCAGCCGTTTCACCTCCGGGTGAAGGGCGATGCCGTGGCTGGCCATCACCCGGTGTTGCACCTCCTGGATCAGCGCATCGATGTCAGCGGCGCTGGCCTGGCCCGTGTTGACGATGAAATTGGCGTGGATCGGCGACACCTGGGCCTCACCGATTTGCAGCCCCTTGAGCCCCAGCTCCTCGATCAGGCGCCCAGCTTTGTGCGGTTCTGGGTTGCGAAACACACTGCCGCAGCTGGGTTGCTGGTAGGGCTGGGTGCTGGTGCGGCTGTGCAGATTGGCGCTGGTGCGCGCCGTGATCGCCGCGGGATCGTGGCCGGGCTGCAGCTGGAAGCAGGCCGACAGCACGATCCAGGATTCGGCCTGGAGGCGGCTGTGGCGGTAGGCGAAGGCAAGCTCGTCGGCCCGCAGTTCGAAGGGCGTTTCGGGCTGGGCCGGATCCAGCACCCGCACCGACTGCAGCACGTCGGCGGTGCTGCCACCCTGGGCTCCCGCATTCATCACCACAGCCCCCCCCACGGTGCCGGGGATGCCCACGGCCCACTCCAGCCCGCTGAGCCCCAGGCGGGCCGCCTTGCGCGCCAGGCTGGGAATCGGCTCGCCGGCCTCCGCCTCCACCAGGCCGCTGCTGGCCTCAAGCCGGCTGCCCTGCAGGCGGCGGTTGCAGAGGGTGAGGCCCGGCAGCCCGGCATCGGCGATCAGCAGGTTGGAGCCGGCGCCGATGCAATGCAGGGGCAGGCCCTGGGTCTGGGCCCAGGCCGCCAGAGCAATCAGTTCGTCCTGGGTGCCGGGTTCGGCGAACCACTCGGCCGGACCCCCCACTTTCCAGGTGGTGAAGGCGTGCAGCGCCACGGCCTGACGCAGCGCGGGAGGGCAGCTGGCGGCCGCAACCATGGGGGTCAGGCCGCCAGGGCGGTGTCGGTGGCGATCGTGGCGGCGGTGCGGCCGTCAGCAGCTGATTGCCATTCGCCGAGGCGATCCCAGAGGCTGTTGACATCGCCTGCCCCCATCGCCAGCACCAGGTCGCCCTCGCGGCTGGCGCTGGCCACCTGGGCAGCCAGTTCCTCCAGGCTGCTCGCCACCTGAACCGGCAGCTGCGGGGCCCGTTGGCGCACGGCGTCGGCCATCGCTGCGCTGCTGATACCCGGGATCGGGGCCTCACCGGCCGCATAGAGGGGCGCGATCAGCACGCAATCGGCCTCGCTGAGGGCCGCGGCGAAGCCGTCGAGAAACTGGGCGGTGCGGCTGTAGCGATGGGGCTGAAACACCGCCACCAGACGCCTCGGCGGCACGGGCAGGCAGCTGCGTCCGCTCGTCACCATCAGGCGGGCCATGGCCAGGGTGGCCGCCACTTCGCTGGGATGGTGGGCATAGTCGTCGACCACCAGCCGGCCTTGCCAGAGCCCGCGGAAATCAAAGCGCCGCCCGGGGGTTTTCAAGGCGGCGACGGCCTGGCGCAGCTCGGCAAACGAGACCCCCTCCAGCCGGCAGGCGGCCATGGCGGCAACGGCATTGCTGAGGTTGTGGCGGCCGGGCAGGGGTAGCTCGAAGCAGCCCACCGCCACGCCGTCTTCGTAGAAGTCGGCCACGGTGCCGTCCCCCCGCTCTTCGCGGGCAATCGCCGCAAACGAAACCCCTTCAGAGGTTTCGATCGACCACCAATGCGCTGGTGTGAACCGTTCCCGCAGGATCGGACAGTCCCGGTTGGCCAGCAGTCGCTCGGTGTTGCCAGCAAACCGCTGCAGGGTGTGGATCAGGGCCTCGAGGTCGGGGTAGTGGTCGGTGTGATCAAGCTCAACATTGGTGAGGACGCCCAGGGAGGCGCGGAATTTCACCAGCGATCCATCGGATTCATCAGCTTCAGCCACCAGCAGACGCCCCTGCCCATGGCGGCCATTGCTGCTGAAGGCGGGCACGATGCCACCGATCACGGCGGTGGGGTCGTGGTGGGTGGCCGCCAGCAGCGTGGCCACCAGAGAGCTGGTGGTGGTTTTGCCATGGCTGCCAGCCACGGCAATCGAAGCCTGGCTGTTGATCAGGGAGGCCAGCACATCGGAGCGATGGCAGATGGCCAGCCCCACGCGGCGGGCTTCGATCAGCTCCGGATTGGTCTCCGGAACGGCGGAGCTGATCACCACCTGGGGAGCGACGGAGGTACCGCTGCGGATCGCAGCCACGGTGGCGGCGCTCTGTTCGAGGAACACCCGCACGCCCAGCCGGCGTAGGCGGTCGAGCACGGCGTGATCGCGGGGATCCGAGCCGCTTACCGCATAACCCCGTTCCGCCAGGATCCCAGCCAGGGCCGACATGCCGATGCCGCCAACCCCGATGAAGTGGAGTGGCTGGTGGCGATCGAGCAGCGGCGCCAAGGGCAACTCCGGTTCAGGGCTTCGGTGAGCACGAAATTAAGCCGACAACGGCCCGTAAACCTTTACGAGATGCTGCGCGTCTGTGCATGGTCCGTCGCGAACGTCCCGTTTGCAAGAGGGGAGAGCGGATCAATTTCTGTATGATCTGCAGCCAAAACCACCTTCGCTAGCGGCTTTTGCCGTTTTCGGCCATGACTTTGCGCGTTGCGATTAATGGATTCGGCCGGATCGGTCGCAATTTCACGCGCTGCTGGCTGAGCCGTGGGGCGAACACCGGCATCGAACTGGTGGGGATCAATGGCTCCGGTGACACCAACACCAATGCCCACCTGCTCAAGTACGACTCAATGCTCGGCCCCCTCCGGGGCGTTGACGTCACCACCACCCAGGACACGATCGTCGTCAACGGCAAGACGATCAAAACCTTCTACGACCGCAATCCTGCCAACCTTCCCTGGAAAGAATGGGG
Organism: Cyanobacteria bacterium M_DeepCast_100m_m1_067; assembly: GCA_016882385.1. Taxonomy (GTDB): domain Bacteria; phylum Cyanobacteriota; class Cyanobacteriia; order PCC-6307; family Cyanobiaceae; genus Cyanobium_A. The sequence goes on from VGQC01000047.1 coordinate 4,422, forward strand.
CGTCGATCTGGTGATCGAGTCCACCGGCGTCTTCAACGACGATGTGGGAGCCAGCAAGCACTTTGAAGCGGGTGCCAAGAAGGTCATCCTCACGGCCCCCGGTAAAGGCGCCAAAGTCGGCACCTTCGTGGTTGGTGTGAATGCCGATCAATATCGCCACGAAGACTGGGACATTCTCAGCAATGCCAGTTGCACCACCAACTGCATGGCCCCTGTCATCAAGGTGCTGGACCAGGAGTTCGGCATCGTCAAGGGCACGATGACCACCACCCACAGTTATACCGGCGACCAGCGCATTCTTGATGCGGCCCACCGCGATCTGCGCCGAGCCCGCGCCGCTGCCGTGAACATCGTGCCCACCAGCACCGGAGCCGCTCAGGCCGTGGCTTTGGTCTACCCCCCCATGAAGGGCAAGCTGAGCGGCATCGCGATGCGGGTGCCCACTCCCAACGTGTCGGTGGTGGACATGGTGCTCGACATCAGTCGCGACACCACCAAGGACGAGGTGAATGCCGTGCTCAAGGCCGCCTCGGAAACCTCTATGAAGGGCATCATCAAGTACTGCGATCTGCCCCTGGTGTCGAGCGACCACGGTGGCACCGATGAATCCACGATCATCGATTCCCCGCTCACCCTGGTGATGGGCGGCAACATGGTGAAAGTCATCGCTTGGTACGACAACGAGTGGGGTTACAGCCAGCGCGTTGTCGATCTCGCCGAAATCGTGGCCAAGCAGTGGAAGTGAGTTGAGCCGATTGGCTCAACAACCCAGCCGCCCGAAAGGGCGGCTTTTTAGTGCCCAGCCGTTTCAGCCGTGGGGCTGGAGGTTGTCGCCACCTGCCAGCACCCGAGCTTTGACGATGCCGTCATCGGCCGTTAGTTCCTCGAGCACGTCGAAACCATCCACCACATAGCCAAACGCGGCATAGCGCCCATCGATCAGGTTGAGGCCCGCTGGGGTGAGCTCTGGTTCAAACAGAAACAGGAAGAACTGGGAGGAACCATCGTCGAGCACCTCATCGGAGTGAGCCCAGCCGAGGGTGCCCTTGGTGGAGAAGGGCAGCTCCGGCGCGGCCTTGAACAGGCCCAGGTCTTCGAAGGTTTCGTTGTAAAAAGGGGCCGGCTGACCGGGAACCTTGATCTCCAAGGGGACCCGGCGCTCGGATTTGGTGTTGGGGTCGATGAAACCGTCCTCCGGGCCGGCCGGATCACCGGTTTGCAGCACGTAGAAGTCTTCGGCGCGGATGAAGGGCAGGCCGTCGTAGAAGCCGCGCTGCACCAGATCCACGAAGGCCCCGGCTGTGAGCGGCGCGTTGTAGCCGTCCACCACGGCGGTGAGGTCGCCCTTGGTGGTGGTGAGCTGCACGGTGGCCCGGCCCAGCAGCCTCGGCAGGCCGGCAAATTCGGCCGGAATCTCGAAGGGGAAGGGGCCCACCAGCAGGTCTTCCGCGTCCCCAATTGTGGCGAGGGCATCGCGGCGGGCGGCCAGGAAGGGATCGCGTTCCTGCTGTTCGGCGGCGGCGGCGAGCACCTGCAACTGGTCCTCCAGCTGGTCGAGCAAGGCAGAAGCCGGGGGCTTGGTGTCGCTGGAGAAGCCGTCCAGGATGGCGGCCTTGCGGGTGCCCAGCAGGGAGCCGCAGCGCCGCACCGTGCTGGTCAGGGCTGGCCAGCGTTTGGCCCGCAGGTCATCGCTGGTGCTCTCCAGCCGGTGCTGGAGATCTTGCAGGTCGGGGGCCTGGATCGGCAGGGCATTGCGCAGCAACGCCGCCGGATCGGTCACGGCATTGCCCTGGGGCAGGGCTGCCCAGGCGGCGGGGGCTGCCAGCACCAGGAGCACCAGCAGGCTGGTCAGGCCGGCCCACAGGGGCGCCCATCCGGACCGATGTGTCCACCCGGATTGGCGCCGTGCCATGGCAATGCTCTGTCGTTGAGCGGACTTTGGCACAACTCTCAAGCCCTCGGGATGCCCTGCGGCGGGCCCGCTCTGGTAGCCAGCCGTACAATCCCCCAGATTTGAACTGCCGGAATGATCTCCAGCAACGACTTTCGCACTGGTACTTCAATTGAGCTGGATGGCCAGGTCTGGAGGGTCGTTGAGTTTTTGCACGTGAAGCCCGGCAAGGGATCGGCTTTCGTGCGCACCAAGCTCAAGGCGGTGCAGAGCGGCAACGTTGTGGAGAAGACCTTCCGGGCGGGCGAGATGCTGCCCCAGGCCGTGCTCGAGAAGAGCACCCTCCAGCACACTTATATGGAGGGCGACGACTACGTGTTCATGGACATGGCCTCCTACGAGGAAACCCGGCTCACCGCCAAGCAGATCGGTGACAGCCGCAAGTACCTCAAAGAGGGCATGGAGGTGAACGTGGTGGCGTGGAACGGCAAGCCCCTCGAGGTGGAGCTGCCCAACTCGGTGGTGCTCGAGATCACCCAGACCGATCCCGGCGTCAAGGGCGACACCGCCACCGGCGGCACCAAGCCCGCCATTGTCGAAACCGGAGCTCAGGTGATGGTGCCCCTGTTCCTCTCGATCGGCGAGAAGATCAAGATCGACACGCGCACCGACAGCTACCTCGGTCGGGAGAACTGATCGCCATGCAGCTCAACCACGACCAGCTTCACCAGCTCCTGGCCCTTCTGGGAGACAGTGACATCCAGGAGTTAAAGCTCGAGGGCGACGATTTCCGTTTGGAGGTGCGTCGCAATCTCCCCGGAGTGGCAGCGGCGGCGGCGGTTCAGGCCGCTGCGGCTCCTCCCCAAGCCCTGCCACTGCCTGCTGCGGCCGCTCCCCTGCCGGCCACCCCTTCAGCCCCGCCCCCGCCGGCTGCGGCCAGTCGCGGCGATCTGCTGGAGGTCACGGCTCCGATGGTGGCGACCTTCTATCGGGCCGCGGCTCCTGGCGAGCCTCCGTTCGTGGAGGTGGGCGCTCGCATCAAGGTGGGCCAAACCGTTTGCATCCTCGAGGCGATGAAGCTGATGAACGAGCTCGAGTCGGAGGTGGGTGGTGAGGTTGTCGAAATCCTGGTGGAAAACGGCACGCCGGTGGAGTTTGGCCAGGTGCTGATGCGGGTGCGGCCGGCCTGATCGGTCGCGCTGGAAGCCTCAGCCCAGATCCCGGGCCGTGCGCAGGGCTGCCGTCATGCTGTCGGGCCGGGCCAGGCCCTGGCCGGCGATGGCAAAGCCGGTGCCGTGATCCGGCGAGGTCCGCAGAAATGGCAAGCCGAGGGTGGTGTTCACCGCTGCGTCGAAGGCCAGCAGCTTCACCGGAATCAGGCCTTGATCGTGATACAGCGCCAGGTAACCATCCGGTCCCGAGGCTGCGCCCCTCCAGGCGCTTGCTGCGCTCAGCCAGCAGGTGTCGGGCGGCAGCGGCCCCTCCAGCCGCACCTGGGGATGGCGCTGGCGCCAGGCGTCCAGGGCCGCTTCCAGCCAGGTGGATTCTTCGCCGCCCAGTTGACCCGCCTCGCCGGCATGGGGATTGAGCCCCGCCACCACCAGGTGGGGTGCGGCGCTGAAGCGCCGGCAGAAGGCCAGCAGGGCATCGAGCTTGCACTGCACCAGGGCGGCATCGAGCCGCAGGGGCACGGCGGCCAGGGGGATGTGGGTGGTGGCTAACACTGTGTTCAGGCGCCACTGGCCTGTGGGCGCCAGGGCGGTGAACAGCATCGAGGCCTCCGGGCTGCCCGTCAGTTCGGCCAGTCGCTCTGTCTGGCCTGGGTAGGTGTGACCCGCGGCGTGCCAGCTGGCCTTGGCGATCGGCGCGGTGACTAGGGCCTGGCAGCGGCCGCTTTGCACCAGCTCAACGGCGTCGGTGAGCCAAGTGAAGCTGGCATCCCCGCAGGCCGACGTGCTGAGCCCAGCACGGCAGGGTTCGGCCAGGGGCCGGTCGATGATCTCCAGCTCAGCGGGATCCCGTAGCGGCTCCAGTCCGTTGGTGGCAGAAGCGTGGCGGCGCAGCTGCTGGTAGCTGGTTTCCAGCCAGCGGCGACAGCCCACCAACAGGGGCTGGCAGGCCTCGGCCGAAGTCCATTCCGGCTGGGCCAGGGCCTTGAGGGTCACCTCGGCGCCGATGCCAGCAGGATCCCCCAGGGCGATGGCCAGCCGCACGGGCCTGGGGTTGGATGGGGCCTGGCTGCTGGTGGACGAGCCCATGCTGCGCTGGTTGGTGCTGGGGGGGTTGGTGCTGGGTCTGGGCACGGGATTCAGCAAGGGCTGGCTTGAGCTGCGCTGGGGTCGCTTGCTGGGCGACCTGGGCTTGCCCTACGTGGCGGATCCCGGTGATTTGGGGGATTGCCCCCCAGCCCGGCCTTCAGCCGCTCCTGCCGCCCCTTCCTCGGCCAGGCAGGCCCGGTAGCCCTCCCGGTAGCTGGGGTAGCGCAGCACGTAGCCGAGGCGCTGGCGCAGCAGCAGGTTGCTGGCTCTCCGATTTTCGGCCCAGAAGCTGCGGGCCATGGGGCTCATGCTGGCGGCAATGGTGTCGTAGCGCTCCATCGGCGGCAGGGTTTGCCCCAGCAGGTGGGCGGCGTAGCCCAGGGTTTCGCTGGAGGGGCAGGGGCAGTCGTCGGCCACGTTGACCACCGGCGGGCGTTGCTCCCTTGGCAGGTTGAGGCAATGCAGCAGGCAGCCAACGATGTCGTCCACGTGCACGCGCGAAAACACCTGGCCGGGCTTGTGGATCAGGCGGCTCTGGCCGGCCCGTAGGGCCGCAAACGGCGAGCGGCCGGGGCCGTAGATCGCCGGCAGGCGGAACAGTTGCACCGGCAGCCCACTGGCCAACCAGGCCTGCTCCGCCTCGAGGCGGGCCTGGCTGCGGCCCGCTCGGGCGGGGGTGGGGGCGGTTTCGCCCACCCAGGCCCCGCCGGTGTTGCCATAGACGCCGGTGGTGGAGAGGTAGCCCAGCCATTGCAGTGGCAGCTCCCGCAGCAGCGGCCCCAGCAGCCGCAGCACCGGATCGCCCAAGCCCGGCTCGGGTGGCACTGACACCACCACGTCGGTGGTGCCGGCCAGGGCTGCGGCTGGGGGCAGGGCGAGCGCTTCGGGATTGCTGTTGAAGGGGAGCCAGGCCAGGCCGTCCGCGTCTGGGCGCGGCTGACGGCTGGTGAGCGTTACCGCCAGGCCCTGCTGGCGGGCGGCTCGGGCGAGGCGCACACCGGTGTAGCCACCGCCAATCACCAGCAACTGCCGCGCGGACTTGACAAGCTCCTGAGTCATGAGTACATCTGTATTAGCGCTTTGCAATGCTCGCCATGACAGCTTCTCTAGCTCCCACTTCTCTGGCTCCCGCCTCCCTCTCCCGTTCGCGCATCACCCGGGTGTCCCGTTCCCTGCGCAGCCAGTCTGGTCCGCAGGGCGCATCCCCGTCGCGTCCTGGGGCTTCTGGTGTCATGGTCCCGGCGGCCCTGGCCGCGGTGTTGCTGTTGGTGGCGGTGGTGGTAGCCCCCGAGCGGCCCCAGGATCAGGAAGCCATCTGCCAGCGCCACAACGGGGTGGATGCCTGTCGCGTTTGGTGAGGCCCTGGAGCTGCTTGGGGCTGGTCGGGATGGGCCCATTGCAACAGGCGTAGGGCCAGGCGCAGATCTCCGTCGGTCCAGGCTCGGATGGCCATGGCGCGGCGCGGGTCGTAGAAGGGCTGGCGGCGGTACCACTCGAAGGCATCGGTGTCGCCTTTGTGGCCGTTGCAGGCCAGGCAGGCCGGCACGCAGTTCTCGGTCACGCTCAGGCCGCCCCGGCTTTGGGGATGCACGTGGTCGATGGATTCCGATCGCTCGCCGCAGTAGATGCAGCGTTGGTCGGTGGCGTGATGCAGGGATTGGCGCCAGCGTCTGACGCGCAACTTGGGGCAGAGATCCTCAAGGAAAACCGCATCCCTGGCCTGCATCGGCGCGCCTCGGTTGGCGGCAGTTTGCCCCCAGCGTCTGGGCTGTCAATGTGTCGAGGGTTGCACTTCCGCGGATGCGCTGTCTGCTGCGGTTGGGAGCGACGGGCCAGATCGAGGTGGTCAGTCCCTACGACGCGGTGACCCAGGCCCAGTTGCGGGCGATTCGCCCCCGGGGCGTCTGGTCGGGCCGGCAGCGCTGTTGGCACTTTCCCTTGGAGGCTGCCCCAGTGCTGCAGCGGGTGCTGGCGGGTCGCTTCCCCGTGGAGCCTGAGCTGGCCCAGTGGCTGGCCTGGATGGAGCAACCGCTGCCCCCTCTGCCACTCCACCGGCAGCTGGTGGCAGCGGCCGATCTGCAGCGGCCCTTGCCGGATGGTCGTCAGCTGTTTGCCCACCAGCGGGCGGCGGTGCGGTGGTTGCTGGCCCGGCGTGGCGCGGTCCTGGCGGACGCCATGGGCCTCGGTAAGACCCTCTCCGCGCTGGCGGCGGCCCGGGCCATGGTGCGGCTGGCCGATTGCCGCATCCTGGTGATTGCCCCGGTTGGTCTGCATGGCCATTGGCAGAGCGAGGCGGCGGCCCTCGGCCTGCGGCTGGAGCTGCACAGCTGGGCGCGCCTGCCGCAGGCGTTGCCCCCGGCTGGCACCGTGCTGATCGCGGACGAGGCCCATTACGCCCAGAACGGCCAGACGCAGCGGAGCCAGGGGCTGTTGCGTTTGGCCCGTCACCCCCGCTTGCGGGCCATCTGGCTGCTGAGCGGCACCCCGATGAAAAATGGCCGGCCGGCCCAGCTGTTTCCACTCCTGGCCGCGATCGGCCATCCCCTGGCCCGCGATCAACGGGCCTTCGAGGAGGTGTTCTGTCAGGGCCACTGGCGCGAGCAGGGGGGACGCCGTCTCTGGCAGGCCAGTGGCGCCAGCCATCTCGAGGAGCTGCAGCGGCTGGTTCGGCCCCTGGTGCTGCATCGGCGCAAGCAGGATTGTCTCGATCTGCCCCCCAAGCACCGGCAGCTGTGGCCCGTGGCGTTGGATGACCTCCAGGCCCGTGGCTTTCAACACCGTCTGCAGATCAAGGTGGACGACTATCGCCGCCGGGCAGCCAGCGGTGAGGTGCGCCGTGATGCCGAGGTGTTGGCGGTGCTGACGGCCCTGCGCCAGATCGGCTCCGACTACAAGCTGCCGGCCACCTGCTCCCTGGTGGCGTCGTTGCTGGCCCAGGGCGAGGCCGTGGTGGTGTTCACCGCGTTTGTGGCCACCGCCCAGTTGCTGCATCGCCGTTTCGCCGCCAGTGCACTGCTCACCGGGGCCCTGCCCCCGGCCCAGCGGCAGGCGCAGGTGGATGCCTTTCAGCGGGGCGATCACCCCTTGCTGATTGCCACCTATGGCACCGGCGGGCTGGGCTTCACGCTGCATCGGGCCCGGCATGTGGTGTTGGTGGAGCGCCCCTGGACGCCGGGTGATGCGGAGCAGGCCGAAGATCGTTGCCACCGCATCGGCATGGGGGCCGCCCTGACCAGCCACTGGTTGCAGCTGGGGGTGGCCGATCAGTTGGTGGATGGCTTGATCGCCAGCAAGGCCGAGCGCATTGCCCTGTTGTTGCAGCGCCGCCCCCATCAGCTCGAGCGCCGCAGTTTGCCGGCCATGGTGCGCGATCTGATCGATCGCTGGTAAGGGGTTCAGCGGCTGGGGCGTGGTTCCCGGCAGAGCTCCTGGCGCAAGGCCAGATCGGTGCGCAGCTGGGGGTCGAGGCGGTTGGCCGGCTGCGCGCGGGCCAGGGCTGCCGCCCGGGCGATGTCGGCGCAGGCGGCCTCCTCGTTGCCCGCCAGGCTGTGCAGCAAATAGCGGTCGTTCAGCGGGGCCGGGTTGTTGGGGAAGGCGGCCACCACGGCATCGCAGCGCCGGATCTGCTCGGCCAGCTGGTCGAGCTGCACAGCCTGGAGACAGTCATCGCTGCGAACCTGCCGCTGGGGCAGGGGTTCCTCCGCGCAGCCCGTGGCCAGGAGCAGCAGCCCGGTCAGGCTGGCCAGGCCGGTGCGGCGCCACGGGCGATGGGCCGACCTACTGACCGATGCGCTCGCTGCGGTTAACGCCGTTGGGAGCCGCGCTGGTGCTGGCCTATGGCTTGGGTTCGGGCTTTGTGAACAGGTCACCGAGATACCGGCCGCAGTCGGGAAAGACACTGGGGTTCTGGACCACCGCTTCCGTGATCATCACCGCGGCGTGCTCCGGCGAGGTCTTGAACAGCTTGTCGTTCTGGCGTTTGATCACGGCATAGGCCGCATCCCAGCTCACCTGATGGTTGTTGCCGCTGTTGCGCATGAAGCAATAGATCTGGGCGCCCTTGCCACCGGGTCCGGCGTTGGCCGCAGCGGTGTTGTTCTCGGCGGTCTGGGCCTGAACGGGCAGGCTGCCCAGGCTGAGCCCCGCACTGCCAAGGGCGCTGATCAGGCCCACGCGGAGCAGGGCCCGGCGCAGCCGAGGACACAGCGGAGAAGACAGGCTCAGAGCCATGGCTGGGGGCAACGTCGAACAACCTGGCCCCAACGTATCGATCGACCTGGCCTGGGTCGAGCCCTGGGGCAGCGGTCTGGCTTGGGTTTGGTCTTGGCCTGGGCGGCTGGGTGTGTTGTCATCGGGTCCTCTGCTCGTTGCATCGTGGTTTCTGAGTCCGTGTCCTTCCGCATCAGCCGCAACGCTGAAGATCTGGCCCACACCGTGCATGCCCTGTCGCAGCGGTTGGTGAAGTTGGAGCAGCGCCTGGAAGCCCTGGAACTGCAACTGGATCGCCAGGTCGAACGCGATCCGCAGGAGATCAGCAGTCTCGACAATGTGGAGCGGTTGTTGCTCGACTGCCGCACCCTGCTCGAGATGGCAGAGCCGGCGGAGGACGTGTCCTACGCGACGGCAGCTTGAACACGGGGGCTGGCCAGCGGTGTCACAATAGGAAGAAAGTGGCCATGG
>VGQC01000048.1 GCA_016882385.1 Cyanobacteria bacterium M_DeepCast_100m_m1_067
CGCTGCAGATCCGCCCCATCCTGGGAGACATCCGCCAACAGGTCCGCTGCAAAACAGCGGTTGAGGTCGCGCTCGAGGTAGCGACGATTGCGGGCATGGGCGGCGGGGTTGCCGATCACCAGCTCTAGGTCGAGGCCGTGGCGCTGCAGGCCTTCTGGGTGGCGGCGCCAGTGCTCCAGCAGCCAGGGGGCATTGCGCTCATTGCCATGGGTGCCGGCCACCACCAAGACCTTGGCCGGCGCTGAAATCGGGCTCATCGGGAGATGGCTGGTGCCAGGCGCTGGATTTCGGGGCCAGCCTGACGCAGATTCAGACCCTTGCCGCTCCCGCAACCATGGCCCCTCCTGCCCCCCTGGTGCGCACGGCCCGGGCGCTCTGGCACTGGCAATGGCGTCAACTGATGGGCGGCCTGGGGCCCGCCGATGCCGACGGCAACTACCGCCGGCCCGCCGGAGCCTTCATCACTCTGCCGCCGCTGCCCAGGGATGCCGCGGTGGCCGATGGCCACGTGCTGATCGTGGGCCGCAGCTGCCCCTGGGCCCACCGGGCCTGGCTGGTGTGGAGCCTGCGCCAGCTGGCAGCCAACATCACCCTGGTGGTGGTCGACCCCGACCCGGCCGAAGGGCGCTGGCGCTTTGCCGAACCCTTTGAGGGCTGCACCACCCTGATCGAGCTCTACCAACGCTCCGGGGCCGATCCCGGGCAGCGGGCCACGGTGCCGGCGCTCTATTCACGCCGGGAGCGGCGCATCCTGGTGGGGGAAAGCGCCCGGCTGATCGAGCTGCTCAACCGCTGGCCCTCCCCCCACGGGCCCAATCTGGAGCCCCCCGCCCTGCAAGCCACGACCACGCACTGGCGCGAACGGCTGCAGAGCGCCGTCAACGATGGGGTGTACCGCTGTGGCTTCGCCCGCAGCCAGGCCGCCTACAACCGGGCCGAAGAAGCGCTGTTTGCGACGCTGAGCGACGCCGATCGAGCCCTCGAGCAGACGCCCTGGCTGAGTGGAGCCGAACTGAGCCTGGCCGACGTGGTGCTGTTCCCCACGTTGATCCGCCTGGAGTTGGTGTATGCGCCCCTGTTTGGCTGCAGCCGCTTGCCCCTCTGGCAGCTGCCGGCCCTGTGGGACTGGCGGCGGCGCTTCTACGGGCTGCCCGGCGTGGCCAGCACCTGTTGGCCGGAGGCCTGGCGCCGCGACTATTTCGGAGCCCTGTTCCCCCTGCATCCCTCGGGAATCATTCCCGCCGGGCCACCACTCGCCACACTGGTGACAGGCCGCCCCGTTCCAGGGGCCTGGCCCGATCCAGTTGATCCGTGATCCAGGCCACCACCATGAGCGATCCGGTATTTGAAGGGGTGTATGGCCCCTACACCATCGATGCCACCGACCGACGCGAGGTGCTCGGCTATCGCCTGGCCCTCACCGCCGTGGCCGTGGGCCAGGCGGGATTGCTGCTGCAGTGGCGGCAGCTCGGCCCCGACCAGCTGTGGCCCTGGATGCTGCTGATGGCAACGGGGCTGGGCCTGGCCCTGCGCTGGATTCACATCTACCTGGTGCCGCTGCACCGGGCCCTGCAGCTGTTCTGGCTGCTGGGCTGCATCGGTGCCCTGGCCCTAGCGGCGCGCAGCGGCCCCGGCGGCATGCTGCCGGCACTGGCCAGCGAGCCCCTCTGGATCCTGGCGATCGGCCCGTTCTTCGCAGCCCTGGCGGGGGTGGGTTTCAAGGAATTCTTCTGCTTCCGCCGGCCTGAGGCGATCGGTGTGACGCTGCTGCTGCCCCTGGCCCTGCTCGGCCACCTCAGCGGCCTGCTCCAGCCTCCGATCAGCACGGCCCTGCTCGGCCTGGAAAGCGCCCTGCTGCTGGTGCTGTGCCTGCGCAAATTCCCGATGGCCGCTGCGGCCGACGTGGGCGACAAGAGTGTGTTCGCCTACCTCAAGGCCCAGGCTGCCGGTGGCCCTGGCCCAACCGGCGGAGTGGAGCGTTGAGCCTGATCAGCCTGGTGGAAGCCGGCAAGGATTTCGGAATCCGCACCCTGTTTGAGGGCCTCACCCTCCACGTTGGCGAGGGGGAGCGACTCGGGCTGATTGGCCCCAATGGCGCCGGCAAGAGCACCCTGCTGAAGGTGCTGGCCGGCCACGAGCCGTTGGGCAGCGGCCAGCGGCGCTGCGCCCCCCGCACCCGGGTGGTGCTGGTCGACCAGGAGCCGGAGCTCGACCCCGCGCACACCGTGCTGGAGCAGGTGTTTGCCGGCAGCGGCGAGAAGATGGCCCTGTTGCGGCAACACACGGCCCTCAGCCAGGCCGTGGCCGACAGCCCCGACAACGCCACCGCCCTGGCCCAGCTGAGCGACCTGCATGGCCGCATGGACCAGCTCAACGCCTGGGGCCTCGAGCAGCAGTGCCGCGAGGTGCTGGAGCGCCTCGGCATCGCCGACATCGACCGCAAGGTGGGCGACCTCTCCGGCGGCTACCGCAAGCGGGTGGCCCTGGCCGCCGCCCTGGTGGCCGAGCCCGACGTGCTGCTGCTGGATGAGCCCACCAACCACCTCGACGCCAACGGGGTGGAGTGGCTGCAGAGCTACCTCGATCGCTTCCCCGGCGCCCTGGTGCTGGTGACCCACGACCGCTACGTGCTCGATCGGGTCACCCGCCGCATCGTCGAGGTGGATCGGGGCCTGGCCCGCAGCTACGCAGGCAACTACGCCACCTACCTCACCCACAAGGCCGAGGAAGAGGCCTCCGAAGCGGCATCGGCCGCCAAGTTCAAAGGCACCCTGCGGCGGGAGCTGGCCTGGCTGCGGCAGGGCCCCAAAGCCCGCAGCACCAAGCAGAAGGCGCGGATCCAGCGGATTGAGGCGATGCGGGAGGCACCCCAGCGCCAGAGCCGCGGCCAGGTGAGTTTGGCCACCACGAGCCGGCGGCTCGGCAAGCGGGCGATCACGGCCGAGGAGCTGGGGGTGAGCGCCGGCGAGGGCCCCGCAGCCCGGCCCCTGCTGCGTGCCTTCAGCTACGACTTCAGCCCGGAGGACCGGATCGGCATCATCGGGCCCAACGGCGTGGGCAAGTCGAGCCTGCTGGAGGTGATCGCCGGCCGGCGCCAACCCAGCAGCGGCAGCCTGGAACTGGGCTCCACCGTGAAGCTGGCCTACTTCGACCAGCACAGCGACGTGCTGCTCAAACCCGACCAGAAGGTGCTCGAGGTGGTGCAGGCCGCCGCCAGCCGGGTGTCGGTGGATGGCGAAGAGCTGAGCGCCTCCCAGCTGCTGGAGCGCTTCCTGTTTCCGCCGGCCCAGCAACACCAGCCGGTCGGCAAGCTCTCCGGCGGCGAGCGGCGGCGGCTGCACCTCTGCCGGCTGCTGATCGAGGCGCCCAACGTGCTGCTGCTCGACGAGCCCACCAACGACCTCGACGTGCAGACCCTGAGCGTGCTCGAAGACTTCCTCGAAGACTTCCGCGGCTGCGTGGTGGTGGTCTCCCACGACCGCTACTTCCTCGACCGCACCGTGGACCGGCTGTTCTGCTTCGAGAACGGTGAGCTGCAGCGCTTCGAGGGGAACTACAGCGCCTACCTGGAGGCCAGCGCCACTCGCCAGGCCACATCCCAGGCTTCCGCCGCACCTCAAGCGCAAAGCCCACCCCCCCAAACGGCCCCTGCCGCCAGCACCCAGCCTCGGCGCCGCAGCTTCAAGGAAACCCGCGAATTGGCCGACCTGGAGACCAACCTGCCGCAGTGGGAGCAGCAGCGCCGCGCGCTGGAGCAGGCCCTGGCCAGCGGGGGCAGCGATTACACCGCTCTGGAGGCTCTAACCCACGACCTGGCCCAGCTGAGCGAGCGGATCCACGCGGGCGAAGAGCGCTGGCTGGCCCTCAGCGAGCTAACGGGGTGAGGGCGTCGCCATCGCCGCAGCCGAGCGGCGCCGGCGGTGGGGATGGGCCATCTCCAGGGGCCCCTCCGTGGCACCGCGCTGTCGCGGCGGCAGGCCACAGACCGGGCCGGCCGGTTCTGGCAGAAGCCAGGGCTGGCGACGCACCCGGGCGCCGTGGGCCTCGGCCTCCTTCATGGCGGTGGGCTTGTAGTCGTCGGCCGCGCGGTGGGCGGCCATCTGGTCGCCCATGCGCCGCAGGTAGAGGTCTTGATACCAGGTGATCTGGCCGTGCTCATGGGCCTCACAGACGGCCAGCAGGGAGGGAAAGCGCTGACTCACCAGTCCACTGGGCGCACATTGTTTCCAATCCAACACATCGTCGAAGCTCAGATCCCGTCGCCATTGGCGCTGCTCAGAGAGGTAGCAGTGCTCCTCAGGACCGTTGATCCAGAACAGACGCCCGGTCTCATCCATGAAGTGCCGACCGCGCCGCTGCTTGATGCGTGCCATGGGGATCCCCCGCAATGCGCTTTTCCTGCTCCTAGCCACGCCTGGGCAGATTCGCAGCAGGCAACAGAAAGTCGCAAGACGGTTCGGCGCCCGTATGGTGAGCCGCGGTGAGCTCCGGCCTTAGGCAGCCGGTATCCGAATGAACAGCATCGACGAGCACATCCAGAAGGACCAGAGCGAGATTGAAGCCGCCCGGGCCGCTGGCGACTTGGGCAAAGTGCGCCACCTGGAGGAGGAGCTGCAGGGACTCAAGGAGTTCAAGGAGAACCATCCCGAAGACAGCCACGACCCCACCCCGCTGGAAGTCTTCTGCGACTTGAACCCCGAGGCTCCTGAGTGCCTCGTCTACGACGACTGACCTCCCAGCCCTCAGGTCAGGTCTGGGCAATCCCGAGCTGCTGCCACACGGCGGCCAGCAGCTCGGGCAAATTTTTTGAAGCCGCCGCTGAAATGGCCAGCACGGGTGGGCTTCCACTGGCCTGCACCTGATGCCGCAAGCTTTTGAGCGCTCCCTCCAATGCAACGGGGTTGAGCAACTCGATCTTGTTGAGCACCACCAGCCGCGGCCGTTGGTCTAGGCCGTGGCCGTAGGCCTTCAGTTCGCGCTCCACCACCTGAACATCGGCCAGCACGTCGTCGACGCTGGCATCGATCAGATGGATCAGCAGCCGGGTGCGCTCGATGTGGCGCAGGAAGTCGTGGCCGAGGCCGGCACCCTGGGCCGCTCCAGCGATCAGGCCAGGAATGTCGGCGAACACGGTGCCATCACCGCTGGGCCGGCGCACCACCCCCAGGTTGGGCACCAGGGTGGTGAAGGGATAGTCGGCGATCTTGGGCCGGGCCGCCGAGAGCACGGAAATCAGGGTGCTCTTGCCGGCGTTGGGCAGGCCGATGATGCCCACCTCCGCCAGCAGCTTGAGCTCCAGCAGCAGCATCCACTCCTCACCATCCTTGCCCTCGGTGAACTTCTCGGGCGCCCGGTTGCGGTTGCTGAGGTAGTGGGCATTGCCGAGGCCACCGCAGCCACCCAGCGCCACCAACAACGTGTCGCCGGGATTGGTGAGGTCGCCGAGCAGGATGGCTGTGCGGGCATCGCGCACCTCCGTCCCGCAGGGCACCTTGATCACCAGGGCATCGCCGCTGGCGCCGGTGCAGCGGTTCGGGCCACCCCGCCGGCCATCGATGGCCGCGAACAGGCGCTTGTACTTGAAATCCAGCAGGGTCTGGAGGTTGGCATCCGCCACCAGCAGCACGTCGCCGCCGCGGCCGCCATCGCCGCCTGAGGGCCCGCCCGCCGGCACATATTTTTCGCGGCGAAAGGCCACGATTCCGTCGCCGCCCCGGCCGGCCTTGACCGCGATGCGGGCCTGATCAATGAATTGCATTGGGACAAACCTAGGATCGCGCCGTCTGAAGGGCCGTTTTGGCAGAGGTTCGCTTCCAGCAGGTCAGCAAGACCTACCCACCCCGTAGGGGAAGCGATCCGGTGGAGGTGCTGCGGCAGCTGGATCTGCACATCCAGGACGGCGAATTTCTGGTGCTGGTGGGGCCCTCGGGCTGTGGCAAAAGCACCCTGCTGCGGCTGCTGGCGGGCCTGGAGCAGCCCAGCCACGGCGAGATCTACGTGGGCAACCGGCCCGTCAGCCAGCTGCGCCCCGCCCAGCGAGACGTGGCGATGGTGTTTCAGAGCTATGCGCTCTACCCCCATCTCACGGTGGCCGGCAACATCGGCTTCGGCCTGCGCCGCAGCCGCAACCGCACCGCCCTGCAGCAGCTGCAGGACAGCCTGCACCTGGCCTCAAGGCGGCTGCCAGGGCCTCTGCAGGTGCACTCAAGGCGGGAGGAGCGCATCGCCCAACGCATCGCCGAGGTGGCGGAGACCCTCGAGCTCGACCAGCTGCTTGATCGCCTGCCCAAGGAACTGTCCGGGGGGCAGAAGCAGCGCGTCGCCCTGGGCCGCGCCATCGCCCGCCAACCGGCGGTGTTTTTGATGGATGAACCGCTCAGCAACCTGGATGCCAAGTTGCGCACCGGCACCCGCACCCAGATCGTCGAGCTGCAGCGGCGGCTGGGCACCACCACCCTCTACGTCACCCACGACCAGGTGGAGGCGATGACGATGGGGCACCGGATCGCCGTGCTCAATGCCGGCCGCCTGCAGCAGCTGGGCACGCCGATGGAGCTCTACCAGTGGCCCGCCAACCTGTTCGTGGCCCAGTTCATCGGTAGCCCAGCGATGAACCTGCTGCCGGTGGAGGCGATCAGCGCCGGCCAGCTGCAACTGGGCAGCCGCAAGCTGGCGGTGGAAGGCCCCCTGGCCGAGGCCCTGGCAGCGCGGGCCGGGCAGGGGCTCACCGGCGGGCTGCGGCCCGAGCACTTCCGGCTGGCACCCGCCACCAACCGCAACCTGCGGGCCGAGGTGAGCCATGGCGAAGCCCTCGGCAACGAGCAGCTGATCACCTGCCGGCTGGAGGAAGGCGATCACCTGGTGCAGGTGCGGGTTGGCCCCGAAGACAACCTGCCGCCCGGATCCACCGTGCACCTCGATGTGGATCCCCGGGGCTGGCGCCTGTTCGATGCCGCTGGAGATGCCCTGCCCCTGGCCGCCGAACCGGCCAGCGCGGAGCCGCGCTTGCCCTCGTTTGGCTAGAGGGCCCTACTTCACGTAGATCACGCTGCAGCCGAGGCCGCCGTCGCCCTGCTCGGCATCACTCACCCGGTCCACGTAGGGCACGGTGGTGAGCCACTGGCGCAGGCCGCGCTTGAGCTTGCCGGTGCCGATGCCGTGGATCACCCACACCGGCCCATTGGCGCCGCGGAGCCGCTCCTCCACCGCCGCCTCGGCCTCGTGCACCCGCAGGCCCCGCACATCCACCGTGTTGCCCTCGGTGCGCACCTCGGGGCCACGGCCGCCCAGCCCCCGCTGGCCCTTCACCTGCACCTGCACCTCAGGCGGCGTCGGCTTCTCGCCGTGCAGGCCCTCAATGCCCGCCAGCTCCACCGTCAGCCGCATCACCCCACAGCGCACGGTGAGCTCGCGGCCGTCATCGGCCAGGGCCAGCACCTCTCCGGCCTTGCCCAGCGACAGCACCCGCACCCGATCGCCCACGGCGGGCATCCAGCCGCGGTGCTCCCGCCGCTCCGGGGCGGGGCGGTGCTGCTGCTCCAGGCTCTTGAGGCGCTGACCGGCCTGGCGGGCGGTTTCACCCAGCTCGGTGCTGCTGGAGCGCCCCCCATCCTGGCCCTGGCGCAGGCGGCGGATGATCCGTTTCACCTCGTTCTGGCCCTGGCGGATCGAGCGCTCCAGCTGCTGGCGGCGCTGCTCCTGCAGCTCGGCACTCTGCTGGTTTTGCTGCTGCCAGCGCAGCAGCAACTCCTCGTGCAGCAGCTCGGTGCGGGCCAGGAGGGCGGCCGCCTCCTCGGCGGCCTCCTGCTGGCGCTGACGCTGGTCTTCCAGGCCGGCGATCACCTGGTTCACCTCGCCCTCACCCAGGGGTTCCAGCTGGGCGGCGGCGAGCTCCAGCACCGGCTCCCCCAGCCCCAGCCGGCGGGCAATGGCCAGAGCGTTGCTGCGGCCCGGGATCCCCCACTGCAGCCGGTAAGTGGGGGAGAGGGTGTCCACATCGAAGGCCACCGAGGCGTTCTCGAAACGCGGATCGTTGTATTTGAGAGCTTTGAGCTCGCCGAAATGGGTGGTGGCGATCGTGAGCCGGGCGCGATCGGCCAGATGCTTCAGCAAGGCTGTGGCCAGGGCCGAGCCCTCCAGGGGATCGGTGCCGGCCCCCACCTCATCGAGCAGCACCAGCGCGGCGCCGCCAGCCGCGCCAGACCCGGGAAGAGCTTCGAGGATGCGAGCGATGCGGCGGATGTGGCCGCTGAAGGTGGAGAGGTTTTGCTGCAGCGATTGCTCATCGCCGATGTCGGCGAGCACCTGGGCGCACCAGGGCAGCCGCGGCGTGCCGCTGCAGGGCAAAAACAGGCCCGCCCGAGCCATCAAGGCGGCCAACCCGACGCTCTTGAGGGTGACGGTCTTGCCGCCGGTGTTGGGGCCGGTGATCGCCACCACCCGCAACTCAGGTGCCACCACCAGGCTCACCGGCACCACCGGATGGCCGCCCTGCCGCTTGTGCTGCCAGAGCAGCAGCGGGTGGCGCAGGTCGCGCAGTTCAAAGGGGGCCTCCGGCTCGGCCGCCAACTCAGGCCGCACCGCCCCCAGCCACTGGCCGTAGCGGGCCCGGGCCAGCCCCGCATCCAGACGCAACAGCACCTGGTGCAGCCCCGCCAGGGCCTCGGCTTCCTCCCCCACCTGATTGCTCAGGGCCATCAGCACCTCCCGCTCCAAATCCCGCTCGCGCCCCTCCAGGTCGCGGATGCGGTTGCCCAGGGCAATCACGGCCTGGGGTTCGATGAACACCGTCTGCCCCGACGCCGAGCTGTCGTGAACCAGTCCCGGCACCTGGGCGGCGGCACCGGCCTTCACCGCCAGCACCGGCCGGCCATTGCGCTCGGCTACCACTGTGTCCTGCAGCAGCGAGCCCCAGCGGCGCAGCAGCTCCTGCAGCCGCTCACGCCGTTCCGCGCGCACCCCGAGCAATTGCCGGCGCAGCCCCTCCAGGGGCGGGCTGGCCCGATCGGCCACCCGGCCGCCTTCCTCCAGACAGAAATGCAGCCGCTGCTCCAGCTCCGGCAGGGTGCGCAGCTCAGCCACCAGGGCCGAGCACACCGGCCTCAGCTCTGAATCGTCGATCTGGCGCCGCAGCCGGCGGGCCGCCGCCAGGGTGCCGGCCAGGGCCAGCAGATCTTCACCGGCCGCGGTGCCGCCCTTGGCACAGAGGGCCACCAGCGGCGCGATGTCGGCCACGCCCTGAAAACTCAAGCCCCCCTCCAGCAGGCCATCGAGGCCCAGCAGCTCGGTGGTTTCGGCCAGCATGGCTTGGCTGGCCGCCAGCGAAGCCGGCAGGGGCAGCTCCAGGCAGGCGCGCCGGCCTGGGGCCGTGCTGGCAAAGCTGGCCAGCTGCTCCGCCAGCCGCGGCCACTCCAGCAGCTCCAGCGTGTCCTGTTGAATCGAAGCTGAGGGGTGGGCGAACGTCGTCACCCGGCCAGGTTGGAAGGGATACCGCCGGGGGGCTCGTAGAGCATCTCCAGCCAATTGCCTTCCGGATCCTGCAGGTAGAAGCTGGCGGTGCCGTCGCGGTGGTCATGCACCGGGCCACAGGCTTGGCCGGCAGCCACCAGCTGGGCATGCACCGCATCCACCTCGGCCCGATCGCGGAAATGGAAGGCGAAGTGGGGGCCCGCCGCCTTGTACTCCGGGCTCAGCAGCGCGATGCCGCTGCCGCCTCCGGGCCACTCCAGGTAGGCCCAGTCGGCGGCATCCCAGGTGAGCTGCAGGCCCAGCCTTAGGTAAAAGGCCTTGGCGCGCTCCATGTCCTGCACCCGCAAGGCCACGTGGCCAAGGGAGTGGGCGGGGGGGGTGGGCGAAGGTTTGGACAGAGGGGACATGGGCGTCAAGACGGTCAGCCCTGCCGCAGCCAGGCGGCCGCGTCGCAGGCGTGGTAAGTGAGGATCAGATCAGCGCCGGCGCGCTTGAAGCAGAGCAGGGTTTCCAGCACCACGGCCCGCTCATCGATCCAGCCCTTCTCGGCGGCGGCCTTCACCATGGCGTACTCCCCACTCACGTTGTAGGCGGCGATCGGCAGCTCGGTTTCACCGCGCAGGCGGTGAATGATGTCGAGATAGGCCAGGCCAGGTTTCACCATCAGGATGTCGGACCCTTCCTGCTCATCGAGCAGAGCTTCAGTGAGGGCTTCACGGCCGTTGGCCGGATCCATCTGATACGTGCTCTTGTCGGTGGGAATCGGCTTGCCGGCGGCCGCGCGGGGGGCCGAATCCAGGGCCTCGCGGAAGGGGCCGTAATAAGCGGAGGCGTATTTGGCGGTGTAGCTGATGATCCCCACATGCTCGAACCCCTCCTCATCGAGGGCTTCGCGGATGGCCCCAACGCGGCCATCCATCATGTCGCTGGGGCCGATCAGGTCGGCACCGGCCCGGGCCTGGGCCACGGCCTGCTTGCAGAGAATCGCCACCGTTTCATCGTTGAGCACCACCCCCTCCTCACTGACGATGCCGTCGTGGCCGTCGCAGGAATAGGGATCGAGGGCGACGTCGGTCATGATCGCCATGCCGGGATGCTCCTGCTTGAGCCGGCGAATGGCGCGGGGGATCAAACCACCTTCGTTGAAGCATTCGGCGCCGTCTTCAGTTTTGAGGCCATCGGCCACCTTGGGGAACAGCACGACGCAGCGGATACCGAGATCCCAGGCGCGGCCTACCTCCTGCACCAACCCTTCCAGGCTCCAGCGCATCGCACCGGGCATGGCCCCGATCGGCTCGTTGGTGGCACCCTCGTGCACGAAGAGGGGATAGATGAAATCGGCCGCGCTGAGGTGATGCTCCCGCACCATCGCCCTCAGGGCCGGCGTGCGGCGCAAACGGCGGGGACGGTAGGTGAGCTCCATGGCGGCGGTGTGGCTGGGGCGGATCCTAGAGACGGGCCGCCTGGATCCACCCCGCCCGAGGATCGGCGCTGCGGGCCGCCCGCAGCTGCTCCAGCAACTGGCGCTCCTCGGCACTGAGCTGGTCAGGCAGCCTCAGCACCGGGGTGAGCAGCAGGTCGCCGCGGCCCTCCTTGAGGGGCCAACCCTTGCCCTTGAGCCGCAGGCTGCGGCCCAGGGTCATACCCGGCGGCACCTGCACTGAGGCCTCGCCATCGGGGGTGGCCACCCGCACCTCGCCGCCGAGGGCCAGCTCATCGAGGCTCAGGGGCAGCTCGGCCCGCAGCTGATCGCCGTCCAGCTTCCACACCGGATGCTCCTGGAGCTGCAGGTTGAGGTAGAGATCGCCGCGGCGTCCCGTGCCGGGCTGCAGGTTGCCCTTGCCCTTCAGCCGCAGCCGGCTGCCGGGCTTCACCCCGGGTGGAATGCGCACCTGCACGCGCTCGTCGTTCACCGCCAAGGTGCGCTCCGAGCCGCGGAAAGCATCGGTAAACGAGAGGCTGATGCTGGCCTCCGCATCGAGATTGATCGGGGCGCCACGGCCAGCCCCACCGGGTCCGCCAAAACCGGGTCCGCCAAAGCCCGGCCCACCAAACCCCGGTCCACCAAAACCGCCGGGGAAACCGGAGCCAAAGCCAAAGCCACCTGGAGCTGCCCCGCCCGCGCCCGGGCCGCCGAAGCGTCCGAGCAAATCGTTGATGAAGTCGTCGAAATTGCCGTAGCGACCGAAATCGACGTCGACACCTCCCATGCCGGAGCCACCGCCAGCCTGGCTCCAGTACTGGCCAAACTGCTCGTAACGGCGGCGCTTGTCGGGGTCGGAGAGCACCTCGTAGGCCTCGCTCACCTCCTTGAATTTGGCTTCCGCCCCAGCATCGCCGGGGTTCACATCGGGGTGGTACTCACGGGCCAGCTTGCGAAAGGCGCGCTTCACCGCATCGGCATCGGCACCGCGCTCCACCCCAAGCACCTTGAAGTAATCGCGGTAGCCATTTGCGCTCATCGACCTGGTGTCCACCGCCTGAGTCCAGTGTCTCAGCCGCGAGGGGGATTCGCAGGCGCCTGGAAGGGCGGAAGGCCGAACGCCAGAGCGGCGACACAACCGGAGACCAGACGGCCAACCAAACCGGCAACCAGGTCTGAGAAAAGGCCTGTGGTTTTGCTCACATCCGGGTGAAAACGCCGCGCAAGCGCCTTACCCTCCGACTCTTCTCTGCGTCGTTCATGCCAGCTTCCAGCTCCCTGCGCTCCGGCCTGTTGATCGCCCTGAGCACAGCGCTGCTGGGGTTTGCGGCCACGGCCAGTGCTGGCAGCGGCGCCAATCCTCCGGCCGCCTCCACCACCCCCACCCTTGGGGAGGCCCTGGCGGCATCAACGCCCGAGCAGAAGGCACTCAGCGCCCACTTGCGGGCCAAGGGAGCGGTGTTCTATGGAGCCTGGTGGTGCCCGGCCTGCTTCCAGCAGAAGAATCTGTTTGGCAAGGAAGCTGGCAACAGCCTGCCCTATGTGGAGTGCGACAAAACCGACGATGGCCGTGCTGTTTGCATGGCCGCCAAGATCCGCGCCTTCCCCACCTGGGAGCTGGCCGGCAAGCAGCGCCTCGAGGGCGTGCAAACCATCGACGAGCTGAAGGTGTGGAGCGGCTACCAAGCCGGCACCGACCACAGCCAGCACTGAGATGCGGGCGATGGGG
>VGQC01000049.1 GCA_016882385.1 Cyanobacteria bacterium M_DeepCast_100m_m1_067
AGGGCGTCTGCGAGTGCGTCGAGCTCGGTGCGCAGCAGCTGCACCGAGGCCTTCATCTGCAGGGCCAGGCCGGTGTCGAGCACATCGGAGCTGGTCATGCCCACGTGGATGTGGCGCCCGGCATCCCCCACGTGCTCGTTGACATTGGTGAGGAAGGCGATCACGTCGTGGCGCACCTCGGCTTCGATCTCGAGGA
The DNA here is from genome assembly GCA_016882385.1 of Cyanobacteria bacterium M_DeepCast_100m_m1_067. Classification (GTDB taxonomy): domain Bacteria; phylum Cyanobacteriota; class Cyanobacteriia; order PCC-6307; family Cyanobiaceae; genus Cyanobium_A. The sequence goes on from VGQC01000049.1 coordinate 197, forward strand.
TGCGCGCGACGCTGAAGCTGGCCTTCTGCTTGATCGTGGCCACGGCCTCGGCGGGTACGCGCCCCAGCTCACAGTTGGCCTCGGTGGCGGCGATCTCCACATCCAGCCAGCTCTGGAACTTGGCTTCTTCGCTCCAGATGTTGCCCATCTCGGGCAGGGTGTAACGCTCGATCAAGGCCGCGCCTGGCTCACATCCAGACCAATGTATGGGTGCGACCCCTGGGGCTCGGTTAGGCCGCGTTTGTCAGGCCGCGGCCGTCAGGCGCCGGTGCTCCACTTCCCAGTGCACCTGATGTCCCCAAGCCTGCTGGCGCACCCAGCAGCGGCCGCCGCGACACTGGATCAGTTGGAAAGGCGGCAGGTCGGGCGGTTGGTTGCGCAGTTTGACGAAGCTGCCGGGGTAGAGCAGCTCCAGCACGTTGTTGGTTGTTTGGGCGCGGCAGGTCAGGGTGGCCATCGGAGCCGCCTCGAAGTTAGGCGCCATCCTCCGCTGGGTTTTGAGCGGGAGACGGGCTTGCTTGGAATGTGTTCCGTTTGCGTTGTGGTTTGATCACAAAAGCTTGAGTGCCATGGCCCGCAAACAACGCCTGGATCTGGAGCTGGTGGCCCGCGGCCTGGCCGCCAGCCGCCAGCAGGCCCAGCAGCTGATTCGGGCAGGAAGGGTGCGGCTGGGCGATCGCGTGCTCGACAAACCGGGCACAGAGGTGTTGCCGGAGGCGGAGCTGCTGGTGCAGCAGCCGCCCCGGTTCGTCTCCCGCGGCGGGGAGAAGTTGTTGATCGCTCTCGATACCTTTCCACTGGCGGTGCAGGACCGTGTGTGCCTCGATGGCGGTATCTCCACCGGCGGCTTCAGCGACTGCTTGCTTCAGCACGGCGCCGCGCGCGTCTATGGCATTGATGTGGGCTACGGCCAGACCGCCTGGAGCCTGCGCAGCGATCCCCGGGTGGTGCTGCGTGAGCGCACCAACCTGCGCCACCTCAGCCCCGCCGAGCTGTATGGCCCGGAGGATCCAAGGCCCACCCTGGCGGTGGCCGATGTGTCGTTCATCTCCCTGGCCCTGGTGTTGCCGGCCCTGCTGGGCTTGCTCCAGAGCGAGGTCCCCGTGGATCTGGTGCTGCTGGTCAAGCCCCAGTTCGAGGTGGGCAAGAGCCGCGTCGGCAAGGGCGGGGTGGTGCGCGATCCCGTCGCCCACTGCGATGCGATTGCGGGGGTGATTGCAGCGGCCGCGGCGTTGGGGCTGACGGCCTGCGGCCTGGTGGCGTCGCCGATCACCGGCCCCGCCGGCAACCACGAATACCTGCTCTGGCTGCGGCGGTTTGAAGTTGTTCAACAGGATGTTGAACGCCCAGCCAACAGCGAAAAGCCAAATGCAGCCCATCCAGCCACAGGCTCAGTGAGCCCTGAGCAGATCAAAACCCTGGTGGTCAGCACGCTGACCGCCAGGGCTCGAGGGGATGGCTGAACGGCGCTGGTGCCGCCAAGCTCAGCTCAGATGGCCCCGCTGTCGCGGTCGCCGGTGCGGATGCGGATCACCGCGTCGATCGTGCTGACGAAGATCTTGCCGTCGCCGATTTCGCCGGTACGGGCCGCGTCCTGAACCGCGGAAACCACGGTGTCGACCTTGTCGTCGTCGACGACGATCTCCAGTTTCAGCTTCTGCAGGAACTCCACGGTGAATTCCGAGCCGCGGTAGCGCTCCACCTGGCCCTTCTGACGGCCAAATCCGCGCACCTCGCTCACGGTCATGCCGACGATTCCCGCATTCACCAGCGCGATCTTGACGTCCTCGAGCTTGAAGGGACGAATGATGGCCTCAACTTTTTTCATGGGAACAGCTCGGGCTGAAGTGAAGTCTCTCAGGAAATCCCTGCCGGTGGGAGGGAATGGCCCCATTAGGCCCGAGCTTTGCGGGGGTCGCCGTAGCGGTTGTTACCGGTGGGGTGCTCGCGCGGGGCGCCGGAGTGGGGCGCTGGAGTGGCGTCCAGGCTCTTTCTAGGATCGCCGTGCACGCCGGGCCTCTGGCCGGGCCGTCTCCCGTTTCCATGTCCTCCAGCTCTGCGGCTCCCGCCAGCTCTGATCGCACCCAAACGCCGCTCTACGGCGAGCGGGCCATCGCCGAGGCAGAGCTGATCTGCTTCGACAATCCCCGGCCCGGCCGTCCCTACGAGATTTCGATTGAGCTGCCGGAATTCACCTGCAAGTGCCCGTTTTCGGGCTATCCCGACTTCGCTGTGCTGCGCCTGGTGTACCAGCCCGGCCCCCGGGTGGTGGAGCTCAAGGCGATCAAGCTCTATGTGAACAGCTACCGCGACCGCTCCATCTCCCATGAAGAGGTGGCCAACCGCATCCTCGACGACCTGGTGGCCGCCACCGATCCCCAGTGGATGCAGTTGGAGGCCGATTTCCATCCGCGCGGCAACGTCCACACCGTGGTGCGGGTCAGCCACGGCACACGGCTGCCTTGTTAGAGCTGGGCAAGGTTAAAGCTGGGCAAGCAGCTGCGGTAGTTCGGCGGCAAAGCCCGTCAGGTTGCGGTTGCACAGCCCGGCCACGTGCAGCTGACCCTGCTGGCCAGGTTGCTGCTCGGCGATCGCCCACAGCTGACGGGTAGCCAGCAGGCTGAGGCCGCCTCCGGCCAGGGCGATGGCAAAACCGGCATACACCAGGGGTACGCCCGGATCGCGCTTCAGCAGGATGCCGCTGGCGGGCAGCACGCTCTCCACCCGGATCGGCAGACCCTTCACTTCCATGGGTTCCCCTCCGGGGGCGATCTGGCTGAGCAAGCTGCCGTCGGCGCCGTACACATCCACCGGCCCCTGCTCACTGCCCAGGCTGAGCAGCACCGGCTCACTGCCATCGGGGCGGGTCGGCAGCACCAGCCCCCACACCTGTTCGCCCAGCTGGGGGAAGCTCTGGAGGGGCAATTGCAGCAGCGGGCTCTTGCCCAGTTGCACGCTGATCGCCGCCAGGGCCCAGTCGGCTTGGTAGAGGGTCACCCCCTGGAAGCGCAGCGGATGGTTGACGCTGATTTCTGCTTGCTTCAGCAGGGTGCCTGCGTTGCCATCACCCTCGAGGATTCGCAGCTGGGACGTGAACTGCTCGGGCCGGCCGGCCGGATCCCGTTGGATGGCAAAGCGGTCGAGGGCGAGGGTGAGCCGGCTGCTGCCGCGGCTGTCCATCAGCTCGAGGCTGCGGCCGGGGGCCAGGTATTGCTCGGCCCGCTGACCGCCCACGGCCCCCCAGGCGGCACCCAGCATCAACACCACCATGCCGGCATGCACGAGCATGGGCCCCACCCGGCCCAGCACTCCCTTGCGGGCCGCCAGGCGGCCCTCCTGCAGCTGGATCTGCCAACCCTGGCGCTGCAGCAGCTGGGCCAGGGTGTCCAGGCTGGAGGTGGGGCTTGGGGTGGCCAGGGTTTCGGCCACACTCATTTTGCTGAGCTGGCGTGGGGAGCGGTAGTCGATCCAGCGCAGCGCCGCCTGAAGGGCAGGCCACTGGCGCCGCCAACTGCAGAGCAGCAGCGACAGAGCCAGCCAGGCCAGCAGCCCCAGAAACCAGCCGCTGGAATAAACATGGTCGAGCTGCAGGGCCATGACCCCATCGCCGCCGAGCAGGCCGAGCCACGGTTGGGGGTCGTAAAGCCGGTGGTAGAAGTCGGCGGTTTCCCGTTGCGGGATGGCGGTGCCAACCCCGCTGGCGATGGCAATCACCAGCAGCAGCACGATGGCCAGGCGCAGATCGGAGATCCAGCCCAGCACCCGGGTGAAGCCTCTGGTGAAGCCCGTCATCGCCAGTTGGCCACCAAGGTGAGGGCGCCGGTGGTGACCAGCACCACACCACTGATCGGCGGCACCCATTGGCCCATGCGGCGCAGGCTGAGCAAGTGCGGCAGGCTGGCCGCGGCTGTGCCCGCCAGCAGCAGCGGCACCACCTGGCCGGCCCCGAAGCTGGTCAGCAGCAGCATGCCCACCAGGGGTTTGCCATTCTGGGCCATCCAGGCCAGCAGCACCGCTAACACCGGCGTGGTGCAGGGGGTGGCCGCCAGCCCGAAGGCCAGGCCAGCCGTCATTGGCGCCAGTGGGGCCGGCACGCGGCGGCGCCATACCTCCGGATCGGGGCCGGCGGGCAGGGGCAGCTTGAGCAGGCCCAGCAGGTTGAGCCCCATGAGCAGGGCCAGCATCGCCACCACCGTGGGAATGAGACCGGGAATCTGGCCGTAGATGCGGCCCAGCAGCCCACTTACCAAGCCGAGGAGCACCAGGGCCGCCACAATCCCTGCGGCGAAGCTGAGGCTGCGCAGCCAGGGAGCCTGACGCGGGGCCGCTGCATCACCGCCCAATTCAGGACGTGCGGTTGTGCTGCTGAAGCCGGCCAGGTAGGCCAGGGTGACCGGCAACAGCGATAGCGAGCAGGGGCCCAGGCTGGTGAGCAGCCCGCCCGCAAACACCACGGCCACAGTGCCGGGTGAGGGGCTGGCCAGGGATTGCTGCAGCAGTGCCTCGCTGGTGCGGGCCCAATCGGCCAGTTGGGGCCCAAGGCTGATCATGGCCTCAGCCTATCGGGCGGCTGCGGTGCGCCGGCGGCGGGGGGTGGAGGCCAGGCCGCCAGCCTCCAGGGAGCAACGGATCAGCAGGCCGCACACCAGCAGGCTGGCCATCAGCGAGTTGCCGCCATAGCTGATCAGCGGCAGGGGCAGGCCGGTGGTGGGCATGGCGCCACTGGCCACCGCGATGTTGAGGATCGACTGGCCCACCAGCAGGGTGGTGCAGCCGATGGCGATCAGGCGCTGTTGGTTGCTGCGGCAACTCAGGGCTACCCGCAGGCCCACAAAACCAAACAGCAGCAGAAACAGCAGCAGCACCACCGAGCCCACAAAGCCAAACTCCTCGGCAAACACGGCGAAGATGAAATCGGTGCTCTGGATCGGCAGGTACTGCAGTTTCTGAGTGGACAGGCCAAAACCCTCCCCTAGAACCCCGCCCGAGCCGATGGCCATCAGGCTCTGCACCAACTGGTAGCCATCACCCTGGGCGTCGCGCCAAGGATCGAGAAACGACACCACCCGCAGGCGCTGGTACTCATTCACCAGGATGCTGGCAGTACCGAGCAAACCCCCGGCTCCGGCGGCCCCCAGCAGCAGGGGTAGGGAGAGGCCGCTGGCCAGCGCCATCAGCCAGAGCAGCAAGCCGGAAAGGGCGGCGGTGCTGAGGTTGGGCTGCTTGAGGATCAACAGGATCAGCGCCCCGAACACCCCCAGCCACAGCAGCTTCTGATCGCCGCCGATGCGTTTCCAGTGGGCAAATAGTGCCGCCCCCTGGAGCACCAGGAAGGGCTTCACCAATTCCGAGGGTTGCAGCTGGATGGGACCGACCACCAGCCAGCGGCTCGCCCCATTGACGGTGCTGCCGACCACCAGGGTGGCCGCAATCATCACGATGCCGACCCACAGCCCCAGGGGGGCGAGGTGCAGCCAGCGCCGCAGGCTGGTGCGCAGGCCGAGCCAGAGCAAGCCCCAGCTGGCCACCATCCAGATGACCTGGCGTTTGAGATAGAAGGCTCCATCGCCCATTTCCCGCTCCGCCACCCACCAGCTCGCTGAGGTGAGCACCAGCAATCCGATCACGCTCCAGAGAGCCACCATGCCCAGCAGCAGCCGCGCTTCTGCGGGCCACTGGTCCCAGGGCAGGGGCAACAGGCCTCCGCCGCTGCCGCGGCTGAGGGAGGCATCGCTGCTGGTGGTGTGGGCTGCGGTTCGGGTCAAGGCAAGGAGTGAGGATTGCCGGAGCGGCACCATCCTGAGGCCCTATTGAGCCGTGTTGGGGTGGTGGTTGTCGAGCCCTGCGCGTCAATCGATGCCCAACAAAAAAGCCCAACAAAAAAGCCCAGCGGCTGCCGGGCTTGTGGGAGTTGTGCGGCCAGAGCGGTGCAGCTGGGCGGCACTCAGTTGCCGACGTTTTGTTGGCGACGGCCAGCGGCCAATTCCACCTTGAGGATCTTGCCGCCCTGCTTCATGATTCTCTGCTGCTCAGCGAACCAGCTGTCGTAGGGCACCCACTTGGTGAAGTAGGTGTTTTGAAGCTCGCGCTGGGAACGGCTCTTTTCCGGGCAGGGGATGCAGGCCGTGATCTTGAACAGACGCATGGGAGTGATCCTCGGAGTGTGCCGATAGCAGGGATCAGTTGCCCAGGCCGGAGCAGATGTAGTCGAAGTAGACGGCCATTTCGCGACCGGCATCAGGACCCACCAAGGCGGCGGTGGTTTCCTTCATGGCCTGAATCGACTGCACGGTGGCACCAATGGGCACGCCCAGGGAGTTGTAGGTCTCCTTGAGGCCGTTCAGCACGCGCTCATCGAGAATCGAGGTGTCACCCGCCAGCATGGCGTAGGTGGCGTAGCGCAGGTAGTAGTCGAGGTCGCGGATGCAGGCCGCGTAGCGACGGGTGGTGTACATGTTGCCGCCGGGACGGGTGATGTCCGAATACAGCAGCGACTTGGCGACGGCTTCCTTGATGATGGCCGACCCATTGGCGCTGATGGTGGCGGCAGCCCGCACCCGCAGCTCACCGCTGGCGAAGTACTGCTCCAGGCGGCCCATGGCAGAGCCGTCGAGGTACAGGCCCTGAACGTCGGACTGATTGATGACGTTGGTGATGGCGTCTTGCATGGATCCTGCTGAGTGCGGAGAGGCGGAGTGCGGAGAGGCGGAGTGCGGGGAAGCGAGGTTGCTTAGGAGAGGGCGCCGACGACGTAGTCGAAGTAGAAACCAGCTTCTTCGGCGTCAGAGCCGGTGAGCAGGCCCATGGCCGCCGACTTCATTTCACGCACGGATTCCGCCATGGCGTCGAGGGGCGTGCCCAGGGAGCGATACATCTCTTTGGCACCGATGATGCCAATCTCCTCGATCGGCGTCACGTCACCGGCGATAATCCCGTAGGTCACCAAGCGTAGGTAGTAATCCATGTCGCGCAGGCAGGACGCGGTCATTTCCTCGCCGTAGGCGTTTCCGCCAGGTGAAATGACGTCGGGACGCCGCTGGAACAGAGCTCCGCCTGCGGTTTTAACGATGCGCTCGCGGCTCTCGCTAAGAACCTGAGCAACGCGAAGACGACGTTGACCAGCGCCCACGAAGGACTTGATCTGGTCAAGTTCGCCAGGGCTGAGGTAGCGGGCCTCGGCGTCCGCGTTGATGATCGAGTTGGAGACGATGCTCATGCAATTCTGCCTCGAAACAAGCGGCCGCCTTGACGGAGACCGATATCCGGTGGGTAAGGGAGTGATCGACTCGCGCCGATCTCCCAAGCATTCTGTGGCAACGGGTCGCAGAGCCCCGGGGTGCGGTAACAGTTCTTCATGGCGCTGCCTGGCGGGAAAACCCTTGCCCTGCAATGGCTTTGGCGGCTGTTGCTGATAGAGCCTTGCCGCAGCAATTGTTCACCATTCAGTCGAGCTGATTCGCTCGCTCGTTTCACGATGCGACTCGATGTTTGCGACCATCGTTATTGCTTATTATCAAAAAACCTCCCGGTTGCTATCCGGGAGGTTGGGGGTGCCGATCGGCTGGCTGGGGGTGACTCTGGCGCTCAGATCGCCGCATTGGGCCTAGGGGTGAGGCCGGCGTTGCCGCCGTAGAGCTGGGCGGTTCGATTCACGGTGGCGAGCGGAATGCCATCGGCGGTGGCCAGCCCACGGATGTAGGGCACCGTGTCCTGTCCGAAGGCTTCCGCGTATTCCTGGCTGCTGAGCAGGGCATCGATGGCCGCCTGTTGGCCCCGGTTGGCGCGGGTGGCCAGGAAGGCGCTCACCTCCTGGGGCTGGGCCGCCCGTCCGAGCAGGGCGAGGTAGGCCGCTGCCGCTGCGCGGAGGGGCGCCATAAGGGTGAGCCGTTGCTGGAACAGCTCACTGCCGGCGATCTGGGTGACCAGCTCCGCCACGGTGAGCTGCTGGTTGCGGAATTGGGATTCGACATCGCCCAGCCGTTCTGAGGTGAAGGGAACCCGGTTGAGGAGTTGCTTGTACACCGTCTCGAGGGCTTCTTGCACCTCGGTTTCGGTGGTGCTGCGGCCGAGACGGACGGGGGGGGCGAGACTTTGGCGCCGGCCGAAGCCCTGGGGACGGCCCGGTTGCATCGCCTTGGCCATGGCGGCCCGCCAGTCGCCACTGATCAGCGGCGTGGTGCTTGAGGTGGAGGGAGCGCCCGCAGGGGCGGAGCTCCAGAAGCCCGTTGTGGTGGCCGGGGTCTGCTTCCAGCGACGGTTGGGCGCCGGGGCCTGGCGGATGCTGCCAGGTCCTGTGGGCACGGCGCTGGTCGGAGCAGCCATGGTTTCCCCACCGGCGATCTGGGCGCTCCATCCACCCATCACCACGCGGGGGCGATCGGCCAGGTTGCGTGACACCGTGTCAGTGGTGGTACGCATGGTTTGGGGAGCGGCCACATCAGGGCGTTTGCCCGGGGTGATATCGGCGTAGGCAGCCGCACTGAAGGGCCGGTTGAGAGCTGGCACCTGGCGGGCATTGCGGTCACCGGCGGTGATGAACCGCTCATAGGGCACCGTGTCTTCGCCGAAGCAGTCGTTGTATTCCCGGCTGTTCAGCATCTTGTCGACGACGCCGTAGAAGCCGGAGCGGGCGGCGGTGTCGAAGTAGGCGTCGATTTCCCAACGCCCGAAGCTGGGGCGGCCCAGGATGCGACGGTGCATCACCTCGATCGCTTTGGTGATGTAGAGGCCACTCCAGTAGCGGCGTTGGAAGGCCTTAGAGCGGGCCACCTGACGCACGAATTCGCGCAGGCTGATGTCGCCGTTTTCGAGCTTGATCTCTTCGACTTTGTTGCGCTCATTGGCATAGCCAGCGGTGCCGAGGATCTGCACGTACACCGCGTTGATCACCGCCTGGGTGCTGGCTTCGGTGCCACGCACGCTGGGCTGCCCGCCGCGGCGGGGCACGGAACTGCCGCCGGTGGCGATCTGCTGCAGCCGCACCACTTTCGGACCCACGCGGCGTGGCATGGCCTTGCGGAACTGGACGCTGTCCATCTGGCCCGGTTGGGCCAAGCCGTTGCCGATCAGGATCCGGCGGCTGTCGTAGCCGTAGGGCGCCGGGCGGGTGGCCACCGAAGCAGTGCCTGAAGGGAAAATGGCCCCGTAGTTGAGGGCCAGCGGATCATTGCCGCCGCCGTAGACGTGCTGGTCGGGGAAGGGCTGGCGGTAGGAGGCGTAGAGGGTGACGTACTGGGGCGCACCTTCAAACGGTGCGCTGAAGCGGAACAGCTTGCGGTTGGAGCCCCAGCCGGCGCTTTCCTGGGCTTCTTCACCCAGATCCCGCAGGTAGGGCACGGTTTCCTCCCCGAACACCCGGGCGTACTCCATGGTGTTGATCAGGGCATCCACCAGGCCGTTGAGCCCCTGGGCGCTGACGATGTCGAAGTAGCGGGTGAACTCCTCGCGGGAGCTGATGCCCCGGCCAAGGAAGTGACGGAAGGCCAGCTCGACGGCTCGGCTGTTGGAGAAGCGGCCGAAGAACTGCGTGCGGTATTCCTTGCTGTGGCCGAGGGCGCGGATGAACTCGCGCATCGACAGCTGGCCCTGGCGCACCTGGGTGGCCTCCACCGGACAGGGCATTTGGCTGTAGGCCTTGGCGATGTCGCGCTCAAACACCTGGCGGTGAGCGGCGCGGATCACCTCGGCCTTCTGAGCCCCACTGAGTCGCGGCCGCATGATGAAGCGCTGCTTGCCATCGGCCGCGAGGGCGTAGGTGGCCGGCAACTGCAGGCCCTGATTCTCAGGGCTGCCGAGGCGCTGGCGGGTGGAGGGGGTGGGCACCTCCAGCTCGGCGATCAACACGTTGAAGTACTGAATCACCAGCTGGCGGGCCTGGGGATTGTCCTTGCAGAGGCCGGCCGCAGCAGCGCGCATCTCCTGCAGCGCCACGTTCGTGGCCGCCAGGGAGCAGGCTTTTTCCAGAATGTCGCGCAGGCCGCGGGTGTTGACCGCGAGGATGCTGGGATCGCCGGCCACCAGGGCATAGCCCACGTAGCGCAGGAACCAGGCCATGTCGCGGAGCGACTTGCGCATCCGGTCGGTGCCGTAGCGGCCCACGGCGATCGGGCTGAAGCCGGTGGGCAGCACCACGCGCACGTCGGCATCGCCACCGGCGCCCTCGAGCAGCCGGGTGATCAGGTTGCCGCTGGAGCTGCCGGTGCCCTGGGCGAAGGTTTGCACCGAGCGCTGGAAGGCGGCCTGGTCGGCGGCCAGGGGCGTGTCATCACCGCTGGCACGGGAGGAGGTGCTCAGGGGCGCATCCAGATAGGAGAGCGGCGTGCCGCCGTCAAAGATCCGGTTGGCCGCCTTGGCCACGATGAAGTCGGCGTTTTCCGAGATCCGGCGCGCGGCCTCCAGCCGCTGCTGCCCGCTCTGGAAAAACGCCACCAGGGTGTCGAGTTCCCCGCCGTCGGGGAAGCGGTCCTGTTGCTCCGCCTGACGGACGCTGGAGAGCGGCAGGGTGTCGTAGCGCTGGGGTGAAACCCTGGTGCTGCCGCTGCTGGCGGTCACGGTCATTGACGAGAGCGAACCGGGCTGGGTCACGTTACGGCTGGCCCTCTGGGCCATCGCCAGGGCATGAACAAATGTTTGCAGCCGCTTCTTTGCAGCCGCTTCCGTCGCCGGGTTGTCGAGGGGGCCGCGCTTTGGATGGGGCACCCAGGCATGAAAAGCTCGCCTGATTGCCACTGACGATTCCCGTGCCTGCCCCCGTGCCCGCCAGTGATGCCGCCACGCCTGTGGTGAGCGCCTTCTACGACCGCTTCCCCTATCCAGGCGATCCCCTCCAGGACGGCCCTCCGCCCGGATACAACTGGCGTTGGTGCGTGGACAGCGCTTGGGCTGCCGCCTTCGGAGCCCTTCCGCCGCGCCCCAGCAACGGCCCACGCACGTGGCGGATCCTCGACGCGGGTTGCGGCACCGGCGTCAGCACCGACTACCTGTGCCATCTCAATCCCGGCTCCTCGGTCCTCGCGGTGGATATCAGCGGCGGCGCGCTGGAGGTGGCCCGGGAGCGCACCCGCCGCTCCGGGGCTGCCGCCCAGGTGCGGGAGCTGCGCATCGAGCAGCGCAGTTTGCTGGACCTGGCGGGGGAGGGCCCCTTCGACTACATCAACTCCGTTGGGGTGTTGCACCACCTGCGGGAGCCAGAGGCGGGGCTGCGCGGCTTGGCCGGCTTGTTGCGGCCGGGAGGGCTGCTCCATCTTTTCCTGTATGCCGATGGGGGCCGTTGGGAAATCCATCGCACCCAGCGGGCCCTGGCGCTGCTGGGGGTGGGCACCGGTGATGCGGGCCTACGGCTGGGCCGGCAGCTGTTGGCTGAGCTGCCCGATACCAACCGCCTGCGCCGTCATCACGAGCAGCGCTGGTCCCTCGACACGACGGCCGATGCCAACTTCGCCGACATGTATCTCCATCCCCAGGAGACCAGCTACAACCTCGAGCGGCTGATGGCGTTCGTGGCTGCAGCGGGTTTGGAGTTTGCCGGTTTCTCCAATCCCGAGGTGTGGGACCCGGCCCGATTGCTCCATGGGGAGCTGCTGGAGCGGGCTCAGGCCCTCAGCCCACGCGAGCAGTGGAGCCTGGTGGAGGAGCTCGACCCTGACATCAGTCACTTCGAGTTTTTCCTGAGCCAAGGTGCGGTTCCCTCCCAGGATTGGGGTTCCGATGCCGCCCTCCTGGCCGCCCGGGGGGCGGTCAACCGCTGCCTCTGGGGCTGGCCGTCCAGCAGCCTGATGGGTCCCGATCTGATGCCACTGAGCCTCAGCGAGGAAGGCCTCAGCCTGATGCGGGCCCTGGAGGCCGCCCCTGACCTGGCGATCGGCGAGCTGCCGCTGGATTGGCCCCTGGCGCAGAGGCTTGCCGTGGCCCGCCAGCTGTTGGCGCAGCGCGTGTTGCTGCCGGTGCTTTGACCCGCACGTGATAGATTCCGCGCGCCTTTTCAGGGGTTGAACGCGCTTGTCGGTTTCCCTCCCCTGCTCCACCCCCGCCGACTCCGGGCGTGCCGTTCTGCCGGCATCTCCCACGTCTGCGGACCCGGGGCAGCTGATTGGAACCACGGCTGCCTTAACCCCTGACGTGGTCGCCCCTGCCGCTAGCGATCGACCTTCGGCCGATCCCAGCATCAGCATCGATTCCAGCA
>VGQC01000050.1 GCA_016882385.1 Cyanobacteria bacterium M_DeepCast_100m_m1_067
AGCGGCTCGAGCCGCAAGCCCATGCTTGCCAATTTTGATGGCTCCAGTGCCGAATCCCAGTGGCAGCGCTTCTGCGACCTGCTTTGGTATGAGGCGGATCTCGGTATCTGGCTCGATGTGAGCCGCATGGCGATCGGCCAGACCGAGCTCGACGAGCTGGCTCCACGCTTCGAACAGGCTTTCACGGCCATGGCAGCCCTCGAGGCCGGGGCGATCGCGAACCCTGACGAACAGCGTCAGGTGGGTCATTACTGGTTGCGCACGCCAAGCCTGGCTCCGGAACCCGCCATTGCCGCCCACATCGATGCCGAGGTGGAGCGGATCTCAGCCTTCGGCCGGGCGGTGCTGGACGGCAGCCTCAAGGCGCCCAACGGCCAGGCCTTCACCGACGTGCTCTGGATCGGCATCGGTGGTTCTGGGCTGGGGCCGCTGTTGATGGTGCGTGCTCTGCAGGATGCGGGTCAGGGGCTTCCCTTCCATTTCTTCGACAACGTCGATCCGAATGGCATGAGCCGCACCCTGGCGGCCCTCGACAGTCGGCTGGCCACCACGTTGGTGGTGGTGGTGAGCAAGTCGGGCGGCACACCGGAGCCCCACATCGGCATGGAGCAGGCCCAGGCCCGCCTGGAGGCCCGCGGTGGTCAGTGGGCCGGCCAGGCAGTGGCCGTCACGATGCTGGGCAGCAAGCTCGATCAGCTGGCGGTTGCGGGCCAGTGGCTGCGCCGTTTTGACATGTTCGATTGGGTGGGTGGGCGCACCAGCATCACCAGTGCGGTGGGCCTGTTGCCGGCGGCTCTGATCGCGGCCGACATCCGCGGCTTCCTGGCCGGCGCCTCCCAGATGGATGCGGTTACCCGGCTGGCCGACCTGCGTCGCAACCCGGCGGCCCTGATGGCGGCCTCCTGGTATGTGGCTGGCCACGGCCGGGGCCAGCGCGACATGGTCGTGCTCCCCTACCGCGATCGCCTGGAGGTGTTCAGCCGCTACCTGCAGCAGCTGGTGATGGAAAGCCTGGGCAAGAAGCACGACCGCAATGGCCAGGTGGTGCACCAGGGCATCGCTGTGTATGGCAACAAGGGCTCCACAGACCAGCACGCCTATGTGCAGCAGTTGCGCGATGGCATCGACAACTTTTTTGTCACCTTCATCGAGGCCCTGGAAGAACCCAGCGACATCCCGCCGATCGGTGATGAGATCCCCGGCGATTTCCTCGACGGTTTCCTGCAGGGCACCCGCTCTGCCCTCATGGAGGGTGGCCGCCAGAGCCTCTCGATCACCCTGCGCCGCTTCGATGCCGCCACCCTCGGAGCCCTGATCGCCCTGTTTGAGCGTGCCGTTGGCCTCTATGCCGAACTGGTGAACGTCAACGCCTACGACCAGCCCGGTGTCGAGGCCGGCAAGAAGGCGGCTGCCGAGATCCTGGCGCTGCAGGGGCGGCTTGAGGGGCTGTTGGCCGACGGCCAGGAGCGCAGCCTGCAGGAGCTCCAACAGGCCCTGGGCACGGAGAGTCCCGAGCCCCTCTTCTGGATCCTGCGCCATCTCTGTGCCAACCCCCGCGGTTATCGGGCCAGCGGTGCCTGGGCCCAGCCCGCGGCGATGCGCTTCGCCAAGGCCTGAGCCGCGCCCCTGCGATGGCGGGCCTGCCCTCTCCCCAGCAGGTGCTGCAGGAGGTGTTCGGCTACGGCGCCTTCCGGGGACCCCAGCAGGAGATCGTCGAGCATGTGGTGGCGGGCGGCTCGGCGCTGGTGCTGATGCCGACGGGCGGCGGTAAATCACTCTGCTATCAGATTCCCGCCCTCTGCCGCACCGGCATCGGCGTGGTGATCTCTCCCCTGATTGCCCTGATGCAGGACCAGGTGGAAGGCTTGCGCCAGGCCGGGGTGCGGGCGGCGGCGCTGCATTCGAGCTGCTCCGCTGAGGAGAGCGCGGCCACCTGGAGCGCTCTGCGGGCTGGGACGCTGGACCTGCTTTATCTCTCCCCCGAGCGTCTGTTGGCCCCGGGCACCCTGGATCGCTTGGCGGCCCTGCCGATCGCTCTGTTTGCCATTGATGAGGCCCACTGCGTCTCCCAGTGGGGCCACGATTTCCGCCCCGACTATCTGCAGCTGGCGGTGTTGGCCCAGCGCTTTGGTGATGTGCCCCGCCTGGCCCTCACCGCCACCGCCGATCCCCGCACCCGCGATGAGATCCGCACCAGGCTGCAGTTGGAGCAGGGCCGCGTGTTTTTGGCCAGCTTCGATCGGCCCAACATCCGCTATCTGCTGCGCGACAAGGACGATGCCCGCCGTCAGCTGCTTGAGCTGCTGGCCGAGCACCGCGGTGAGGCGGGGATTGTGTATGCCCGCTCCCGCAGCCGGGTGGACCGTTTCAGCCGCGACCTGCAGGCTGCCGGCTACGACGCTGTGGCGTACCACGCTGGTTTGGATGCGGCCCAGCGCAGCGCTGCCCTGGAGCGCTTTCGGCGCGAGAGCGGCGTGATCGTGGTGGCCACGATCGCCTTCGGTATGGGCATCGACAAGCCCGATGTGCGTTTTGTGGCCCACGTGGATCTGCCCAAGAGCCTGGAGGCCTACTACCAGGAGACGGGCCGGGCGGGGCGCGATGGTCTGCCGGCGCTCGCCTGGATGGTGCACGGAGCTGGGGATGTGCCCCAGCTGCGCCGGTTTATCGACGACTCCGACGCCGAGCCTGCTCAGAAGCGGATTGAGCACGGCAAACTCGACGCCCTGATCAGCTTCACGGAGGCCAGTGGCTGCCGCCGTCAGGTGTTGCTGGCCCACTTCGGTGAGCAGCTGGCCCAACCCTGCGGCAACTGCGATCTTTGCCTGGAGCCGGACACGGCGGTGGACGTGACCGAGCCGGCCCGCAAAGCCCTTTCAGCGGTGTATCGCTGCGGCAGCCGTTTCGGGGCGGCCCATCTGGTGGATGTGCTGCTGGGGGCGGACACCGCCCGGGTGCGTGAGCTCGGCCACCAGAACCTGAGTGTGTATGGCATCGGCCAGGAGCTCGACCGGGGCCAGTGGCGCAGCCTGTTTCGCCAACTGGTCGCTCGCGGCCTGCTGCATGCAGACCCCGAGCGCTATGGGGCCCTGGGCTTTGGCGCTGAGGCGGAGGTGAAGCCTCTGCTGCGGGGGGAGCAACAGCTGCTGCTGCGCCTGCCGCCCCCCAAGCGGGAGCGGCGACGCCAGCCGTCTGCTGTCACCGCAGCCCTTCCCGCGGAGCTCAGCCCCGACGACGCTCCCCTGCTGCAGGCGCTCAAGGACTGGCGGCGGGAGCAGGCCCGTAGCCAGGGGCTGCCGCCTTACGTGGTGTTCCACGACCGCACCCTGGTGGAGGTGGTGGCCCGCCGGCCCCGATCGCTCCAGGCGCTGGCCGAGATCAGCGGCATCGGCCAGGCGAAGCTGGATCGCTACGGGCCGGCGTTGCTGGAGGCGCTGGAGCTGGGCCTCACGGCCGGGGCAGGCGGCAGCCCAGCTGGATGACGCCTTGGTCGAGCAAGCGACCCAGGCGCAAGGCGGTGGCTTCTTCGACGCGGTTGAAGTCGCCCTGGTGGTGGGTGAGCCAGCTCAGTTCGGCCGGGGCGATGACCCCGGTGCTGAGGGCTTCGAGAAACACGGTTCCAACAGACATGGTGGAGCGGTGCGGCTTCGCAGAAGTTTGCTGCGTTGATCTTGGAGTGACCGAACCTCAGTCTTTCGTAACAGTGCGAACGTGCCGCAGATCAGCCGATTGGCATCCGGAGATACATCCGGGGGGCTCGCACCTCACTACGTTGATGCGAAGTTTCGTAACAGCCTTTCGGTCATGACTGATTCCTCTCCCCGTTTTGGCTTCGTCGCCTTAGCTGAAACCTGGAATGGCCGCATGGCCATGCTGGGTTTTGTGATCGGCCTCGCGACCGAGATGCTTACCGGCCAGAGCATCCTCGGCCAGCTCGGCCTGGGCTGAGACCAGCCTTCGCACGCACGCGCTCAGAGCCACTGCATCCCGGGGGTTTCGAGCATCTCCTGGCTGGGCCAAGCGCCCAACCCTGAGAATGCCGCCCCCAGCAGGGCCCAGATCCCTTTGCCGCTGGACAAGTCCTGCTCAGCGGCCCACTCCGCTTCCTGAACCTCGGTTTCGGTGAGGCGGAGTCCCTCCACCAGTTGGCGGTAAAGCGCTTTTTCCTGAGGATTGATCGCGGCGCTGTCCTCTGGGCGTTGGCTCACCCGAGCCATCATGTAGGCCAGTTTCAGCGCCAGAAGCCTGTCCTCGGCCACCGTCAGCCGCGCCATGAGCTCGTTCAGCAGCGCCCCATCCACGGTCCAGGCTGCCAACAGACGAGCCGCTTCCTCGCTGGCATCGGCGCCGTTTTCCGATGAGAAGTAGCGCGCCACCAGCTGTTCGAGCAGGCGTTTTTCCTCTGCCGATACATCTCCGTCCACCCAGGCCACGCAGCAGGCGATCTGAAGCAGATCCAACTGGCGTTCGCGATCGCTGGCCATGACATGGAGACACACCGATTCACCATTGTGAGCCGCATTGGTGCGCCGCAATCACCCCCTGATGGGGGCAGACATCCTGTCCGGCTGGGATGACGATGGAGGCATACCGACACACACACCGAAGGAGGGGACATGACCTGTTTGGGACGCACCTGCCTCAAGTGGCAGGCGGATGGTGAACTGACAGCGTTGGATCGGCAGCTCGTGCTGCAGCGCTTGGTGCTGGTGGATCAGGATGCCACTGATCTGCTGAGCCGCCTCGCCAACGACCTGCCATGTCCCTCGCTGAGTTGAAGGCTTTTCTGGCCAAGGTTCAAGATGACGCGGCCCTGAGACAGGCGGTCAACGCTGCTGCCACGGCTGATGATGTGGCCCAGATCGGTGCGGGCCTGGGCTATGAGTTTTCTGGGGACGAACTGCTGCGGATTTCGGGCCAGAAGGTGGGCCGGGTCACCGTGACCAAACAGGACTTACCTGGCGAATACAACTGAATTCAGGGCGTTCTGCACCAGCGTGCTCGAATCAAAGCTCCACATCGGCATCGCCATGGCCAGAGTCAAGCCCACCGCATCGTTGTCTGGACTGGTTCTGAGCCTGCTGGCAGCAACCCCCTGGCTCAGTCTGTTGCCCACGCCGCTGCCTACCCCGCTGATGGAGGGTGCACTGGCGCGTCCGATGGGCGGCGGCGGCTTGGGTGGACCGAGATCCGGTGCTGGCGTTCGTCCAGGCGCTGGCTGGGGTGCCCCCGGGGCTGGGCTCACTCGGGCGCCAGGGGCATCGGCCTGGAATCCGGGCTGGGCACGGCGGGGCTATTGGTCGTCCCGCACCTGGACCACCGGCCTGGCCACGGCCGCTGCGATCACCAGTGCCGTGGACGCCGCCGCCGACCAGCAGTCCACCGTGATCGTTGTGCCCCAGACCAGCCTGCAGCTCGACTACGGCTCGATTCAGCCTTTGCCCCCCAACGGGGTGCAATTTGCCGTTGCTGCGCCCGGCATGCCCTACGCCACGGTTACCAGCGACTGCAAGCAGGGCCTGATCAACGGCGCCCCGCCCACCACGGCCGATCAGGCGCAGCTGCTCAACGCCAGCTGCCAGATCGCCTACGGCTCGGTGTGAGGGCGGATGGTCGCATCGCTGCTGCAGATTCGCGCGCTCACCAAGGCGGATCTGCCCTTAGTCACGGCCTGGGCCCGGGCTGAACAGTTCGCACCGGGCCGCGGGGATGTCGCCATTTACCGCCATACCGATCGCCAGGGAATCTGGGTGGGCTGTCTCGATGGCCGTCCCATCGGCTGCATCGCCGGGGTGCGTTACAACGCCGAATATGGCTTCATCGGCCTGTTTCTGGTGCAGCCTGAGTTCCGCGGCCAGGGCTATGGGCGCCAGCTCTGGGCCCATGCCCTAGCCCATCTCGAAGGGATCTCCTGCATCGGCATCGAGGCGGCAATGGATCGCATTGCCGATTACGCCAGCTGGGGCTTTGTGGCCGCTTCTCCCACCCGACGCTGGCAGCGCATCGTGGAGGAGCGAGCACCCGTTAAGGGCACCGCAGCCGAGGGTCTCACCCTGGTGGAGGGGCCGGCGATTCCGGATGCGGCCGTGCAGGCCTACGACGCCGTGCGCGAGCCCAGCCCACGCCCCCATTTCCTGGCCGACTGGCTGCACCATCCCGCCGGCACGGTGCTGGCGTTGATCGATGCGGCCGGGGGCTGCCATGGCTTCGGACGGATTCGCCCCTGCCTGCTGCAACGGGGGGAGGGTTGGCGGATTGGGCCCCTGCTGGCCGACACGCCAGCTCTGGCAGCACAACTGCTGGAGGCGCTGATGGAGCGCCATCCCGGCGTGGTGTTGATCGATGCACCGGGGGCCAATCCCCAGGCTGCTCCACTCCTGCAGCAGCTTGGCTTTGCCGTGGTGGGGGAGAGCCTGCGGATGGTGCGGGGCGTGCTGCCGCCGGTGCCCCTCAACGACGTTTACGGGTTGGCCTGCCTGGAGCTGGGCTGAGCGCGGCGGGCCGCCAGGCCCGCTTCGGTGGCGGTGATGCCCGCCAGCGCCAACAGGCCGGCCAGGCCGATCAGTTGGTTGCGCTGCACGAGGTCGGGCATCAGCCCGGGATCCGCGTTTTGGCCCAGCAGGGCACCGGCCACAAACCAGGCCGTGGCCACCGCGGAGGTGATCCAGTAGGCGCGCCAGCGGCGTTGATAGATGTAGCCGGTGCCCAGGCCGGGCACCAGGTTGAGCACCACGGCCACCCAGGGGCTGGAGGCGGCCAGGATGGTTTCTGGGCTGGGCCGATCGATCTGGCGGGCTGGCTCCATGGCTGTGCTGTGTGGCGCTGTCTGACCTGGCTTAGCGCAGCGCCGCCGATGCCGCGCCAGGGTGGGGGTTGACGAGCCGCGCGCCGTGCTGGCAGCCCTGGTGATTCTGCTGGTGATCACGGGGGTGGCCGGAGTGCTGAACCCGAGTCGTCAGGACTTTGCCTGGTTCATTCGGCTACGCCGGCCCCGCTGGTTGGTGTTTGAAGGTTGGATCCCGGTGATCTGGCTGCTGATCTACGCCTGCTTCGCGGTTTCGGCCTGGCTCACCTGGCAGGCCTCCTGGAGCGGCCCCTGGATGGTGGCGTATCTGGTGCAATTGCTGTTGGTGCAGAGCTACACCCTGGCGATCTGCCGCAGCCGCAGCCTGGGAGCGGGCACGGCGATCGGCTTCGCCGGCTGGGTGTGGGGCATCGCCCTCACCCTGGGGGTGTCCACGCTGAGCCCCCTGGCGGCTGGCCTGCTGGTGCCCTATCTGCTGTGGAGTCCGGTGGGCACGTTGGTCACCTGGCAGATGCGGCAGCTCAATCGCGGGCGACGCCCATAGCTGCGAGCAAGCCGCCGGCGAAGCCACTGAGGTGGCCGATCCAGCTGACGCCGGGCGGCGAAAAAATGGGCAGCAGGCTTGGCAGCACGCCGGCGTAGGTGACCAGGGCCAGCACCGATAAGGCCAGCGACAGGGGGCGCTTCTCCAGCCAGCCGATCAGCAGCAGGTACCCCAGCAGGCCATAAACCACGCCCGAGAGCCCATGGCTGCCATTGGGCCAGAGCAGCCACACGGGGATGGCGGTGGCGTACACCCCCAGCCAAACGGCCAGGTAATCGCGGCGGCCGCGCAGCAGCACCAGCCAGGAGAGGGGCAGAAAGGTGAGGGAGTTGGCCAGCAGGTGGCCGAAACCGCTGTGGCTGAAGGGGGCCGTCAGTACGCCCAGAAACGAGCCACCCGGCGTCATTGGCAGGTTCCAGGTCCCACCAAACACCAGTTGATCCAGCAGCTCCTGCAGCCAGGGGATCAGCAGGATCACCACAGGGATCACCAGGTTGAAGCCAGCTCGCGCGATCCAGCGATCCAGGCGTTGGGGCAGCGATTCGCTCACGGAACAGGCACAACACTGCAGCGCAGCATGGCAAGCGCTTCATCGGGAAGGCCGAGGAAACGATCCAGCCAGGGGTCGCCGCTGGGCGGCACGGTGGCGACGCCCTCCAGCAGGCCCTCGGCCGCTGTGCCGCTGAGCACCGTGTCGATCTGCAGAGCAGGGGGCTGGTAGAGGCCTGCGAGGTTGAGGTGAAAGCGAGCGCGAAACCGCAAGTCCAGGCTGCCGGTGGCGGGATCCAGGTGGCCCGCGAGCTCTTCGGGCTCGATGCGGATGGCCAGGCCCGGTGGCAGGGGCAGGCCCAGCACCCGCGTGGTGCGCCAGCAGAGCGGTGGGATCGTCAGGCTCGCCGGGTCAAAGATCAGCGCTTGCCGGCCGCTGTCATCGGCAGCACCCAGGCTGCCAAGCCCGCCGCCACCCCGCGCGTCGTAACGGAACTGGGGGTAGCCGGCGATCGCCAGGCCGCAGCGTGCCCTGGTGCTCAGCTGGAGCTGACCGCTGCTCGGCCAGCTGCTCATGGCTGCCGCAGAGCTTCCAGTTCTCCGCGGCTGTGCAGCTCGGCCAGGGCGTCGTAGCCGCCAATGGCCACCCCATCGATGAACAGCTGGGGCACGCTTCCCTCGGCACTGGGCTGGATTTCCAGGAAAGGAATGCCAAGGGTGCGCAGCATGCGCAGCGCCCGCCGCGAGAAGGGACAGCCCGGCAACGTGGCGATCTCAACCCGCGGTTCGGCGATTAACCCGGTGTCGGCGCGCGCCTGGCTGGCGGGCTGGCCTGGTTGCTGGCCTGGCTCGGTGAGGAACCCCACCAGCAGGTCGGCGCCGCGCAGCACCAGGGTGCCGTGCTCGAGATGGCCCCCCCACACCTGGCATTCGGCATCGGAGAAGCTCAGGTGCAGGTGCACGCCATCCGGCGAGAGGGTGCCCTGCAAGGTGATGATTTCGAGTTCGCCCTGGAGCACGGTGGGGGCGGTTTTGCCGGGGCAGGCGAAGGCCGCCTGGGAGAGGTTGCCCACCACACTGAGCACAAAGCCGCCGGCCTGCTGCTGCTGGGCCAGCTGCTCGAGGCTGCTGCGCACGTCGCTGCCGGCCTCAAGGTGGAGCGGCACGGCATGCATGGCGGAGCTCAATCGGAATTTGGGGGCAGATTACGCCGGTTGCTGGCGGTGCCCTTGCAGAGGAGAGTTGGCATCAAGTCACCACGTGTTGCGGTGTGCCGGCCAGGAACGCGGCAATGTTGGCAGCCGACATCGAGATCAGGCGGCGGCGGGCGGCCTGGGTCGCCCAGGCGATGTGGGGGGTGATCACGCAATTCTTGGCTGTGAGCAGCGGATGGTCGGCCGGTGGTGGTTCCATACCCAGCACATCGAGGCCGGCCCCGGCAATGCGGCCGCTGTTGAGGGCGGCGGCCAGATCCGCTTCCTGCACCAGAGCGCCGCGGGCCGTGTTGATCAGGAAGGCCGTCGGCTTCATCTGGGCGAGCCGGGCGGCATTCACCAGCTCCGCGGTGTCGGCGGTGAGCGGACAGTGCAGGCTCACCACATCACTTTCAGCAAACAGGCGATCGAGGTCGACGAAGCTGCCGCCCTCTGTGATGGCGCCCATGCCGCTGCGGCGGTTGGCAAGGATGGTCATGCCGAAGGCCCGGCCGACGCGGGCCACCGCCGCGCCGATCTGGCCATAGCCCACGATGCCCAGGGTGAGGCCAGCCAGCTCCAGCAGGTCGCCATCCCAGTAACAAAACTGCTCGCTGGCACTCCAGCGCCCCTCGTGCACCGTGCGGCTGTGATGGCCGGTGCGGTTGGTGAGCTCCAGCAGCAGGGCGAACACCGCCTGCACCACGCCAGGGGTGCTGTAGGCGGGCACATTGCACACCGTGATGCCGCAGGCCTTGGCCGCTGCAACGTCAACCACGTTGTAGCCCGTGCCCAGCACGCTGATCAGTTTCAGATGGGGCAACGCGGCGAGCACATCTGCCGGCAGCGGCGTTTTGTTGGTGAGCACGATCTCGGCAGCGCCGATGCGGGAGATCACCGCGTGCGCGTCGGTTTTGTCAAACACGCTGCACGGAGCCAGGGCCTCAAGCTCGGCCCAACTCAGATCACCGGGATTGGCCGTGTAGCCGTCGAGGATCACGATCTGCATGGTGGGGTCGAGGCCGGTGAAGGTGGAGCCGAAGCCAAGGCAACAGCACACGCCGGCGCCCGCGGCACTGGCCGGCCCTGCGAAGACAATTCAACGCCGGGCTCGAGGACTCGGTGCGGGAGAGTCTCGATCGTGAGGCCTGCCCATGCCCCATCCCAGAAAGGCAGGCGGGTTCAGGTTGAGCTTTGCTTGCGGAACGCCGCCAGGCTCAGCTGATGAACATCGTTCTGCTCCACCAGAGCGACTGGATCGCTGACGCGATTGCCGTGGTGCGGGATCACCGCGCCGTGCACATGCGCGAGGTGCTGCGCGCCCAGGTGGGCGACAGCCTGCGGGTGGGGCTGCTCGGCGGGCTCTGCGGCCAGGGGGTGATCGAAGCCCTGGATCCGAGCGGCGTGCGGCTGCACGTTCAGCTCAGCGAGCCCCCGCCACCGCGGCATCGGTTCGACATCGTGCTGGCCTTACCGCGACCCAAAATGCTGCGGCGGATCCTGCGGCAGTGTGCTGAGTTTGGTATCGCCGATCTGCACCTGATCCACAGCGCCCGGGTGGAGAAGAGCTACTGGCAGAGCCCGTTGCTGCAACCAGCCCGGGTGGAAGAAGCGCTGCTGGCGGGATTGGAGCGATCCCGCGACACAATCTGCCCCCGGGTGCATCTGCACCGCCGCTTTCGCCCCTTTCTCGAAGACCAGCTGCCTGGGCTGTGTGCGGGCCGTCCCTGCTGGCTGGCGGATAGGGGTGCGCCACTGTCGCTCGCCGACGCACCGCCGGTGCCGGCGGTGGTGATGATCGGCCCGGAGGGCGGCTTCGTGCCCTTTGAAGTGCAGCTGGCCGAAGCGGTGATCGCGCGGCGGGTGGGCTTGGGCGAACGGATCCTGAGCGTGGATACGGCCCTGACCACGGTGCTTGCCCAGGCGCTGCCGGGTGTGAGCTGATGGGCCATCAGGACTGCTGCAGTCCGACCCTTGAGGTGGGGGCCGAGGGCCAGGTCGCGGAAGCGGGTGGAGGGGGAAAAGAGGGCTCCGCATCCCCGCCTGACGAGGCTGCTCGTCAGGACAGAACGGTCTTCAGCTGAAGAATCAATTGCGGTAATTCCACCTGGATCACATCCCACACCACATCAAGATCGACCCCCAGGTAGGCGTGGATGAGTTGATTGCGCATCGCGATGATCTCCCGTCAGGGGATCTCAGGGTGAGCGAGCCTCACCTCCTCTGGGATGCGAGTGGCGGCTTCGCCGATCAGCTCGATGTTGCGAAGAACGGCGTCCTGCATGCTGATTCGCCTCAAACTGCGCACGGTTCAGAATCCTGCGCATAGAGTCGCCAGTCACGTTTCGGACTGCCGTCAGAGCGTGATGGCATCTGCCTCCACCGCAGGCCTGAGCTCCTCCCGAAGTGCCTGTTCGGTCAACAGATCGACAGGTTGCTGGAGCCGGTCTTCCAGGAACAGCTGGAGGCCATAGAAGCGTCTGGCCGTGGCAGGGCCGTCGAAGGCCACCAGCAGATCCACATCGCTGCTCGATGTTGCCGTGCCACGGGCCCAGGAGCCGATACCCGCAGGCTCTGCACGCCGAAACGCTCACTCCAGACGGGAGCGTGCTGGCGCAACCGACTGATCAACGTTTCGGAACTGACATCCATGGCCGACAGTGAGCGCTCAGGAATGGTCTGGGATGACGCTAAACCGCCAACGCCATCACCGGCAGCGGCAGCCACGTCGCCGGGATCTCCCGCTCAAGCCGCCAGGGGATGTTGGCCTTCCACCACCGACTGCATGCGTTCCCGCGTGCTGTGGGGATGCAGCGATTGTCCTGCCAGGAAGCGCTGATGGCCCTGCAGCAGCCAGCGCAGCACCGCCGCTGGGCGGGCGTCAGGGGTGAGCGCAGCCACAAGGTCGCTGCGATCGGGCACGTCGCTGGGATCACCCATCAAGGTTGCGCGACGGAGGAATAGATACTTCCAATACTTCTGACACCATGGTGAGGAGTCCTGCTGTCCAGCTACAACAAATGGGCCTGCAACCAGACTCGCGCTTCTGCAAAAAGCTGGGTCCGGCGACTGGCTACGTGCAGCTCAGGATTCACCCTGACGACAAGAGCAAGAGTCCAAGGGATCAAAGATCCCAGACCCTGTGCCACCCGTGGGAACTCAGGTAGCTCGAGAAGGTTTGAGCATCAGAGAGCGTAGAGAGCGAAACGCTTTCTACGGCTTTGCGCTCGCCATTGAGCTGCGGAACCTCATGGACCGCTATGTATTCGCGGTTGGCATACTGGTAAATGATCCATTCCCCTCGATAGGGGGTGGCTCGGATTT
>VGQC01000051.1 GCA_016882385.1 Cyanobacteria bacterium M_DeepCast_100m_m1_067
CAACCGGCAGGCCTCACCGGCTCTTGGTCCGGTGCGGCCTACGCCCTAATCGCAATCAGGTGGACAGCACCGCTTCCTGCTGCTTGACCAACTCGAAGAACTCAGCCTTGAGGCTGGGATCCAGCCGAAAATCGCCCCGCACCACGGAGTTGACCATGCTGGTTTGGGGTTCTTTCACGCCCCGCCACTTCATGCAGTAATGCTGGGCTTTCACCAGGATCGCCAGGCCCTGGGGCTCACAGAGGCGCTCAATTTCATCGGCCAGAATCATCACCGCCTCTTCCTGGATGTGGGGGCGAGAAAACACCCAGTCAGCCACCCGGGAGAATTTCGACAGCCCGATCACCCGCTCGCCCGGCTTGATGCCGATCCAGCAATTGCCGAGAATCGGCACTAGGTGGTGGGAACAGGCCGAGCGCACCGAAATGGGGCCAACGGTGTAGATCTCGTCGAGCTTCTTGACGTTGGGGAAGCTGGCGATCTTGGGCTGGTGGTGATAACGACCCTTGAACACTTCGTGGAGATACATCCGGGCAACCCGCTCGGCCGTCTCCTCGGTGTTGTGATCATTGTCAATATCGATCACCAAGCTGCCCAGCAGCTCGCGCACCTTACCGGCCACTTCAATTTCCAGCTGATCGAGCTCGCCGTCCTTGAGATGCTCGGCGATGTTGTCGTTGGCGAGATAGGCCACACCTGCTGCATCCAAGCGCTCACGGATCCGCAGACTCACAGGCAACGGAGCGGCATCCGGGGCACTAGCACGGGCGGGAAGACTGGAAGGCAGGGTCGAAGTCATGGAGGGGCTCAAAACGCGCCGGCGGCCGGCATGAGGGTGAGGTCTTCCACCACCAAAGTGGCGGGCTGTTGGGCCAGATACAGCAGGGCTTCGGCCGCCCGCTCAACCTCAAGCATGGCACGGCGATCGAAGGAGCTGTGGACGGTTTCGCTCTCCCAGAGGGGCGTATTCACCGCACCCAGGGTGAGGGTGCTGACCCGTATCCCGTGGGAGCGTTCTTCAGCCGCTAGGCAGCGACTCAAGGAGACCAAGCCGGCCTTGCTGATGCAGTAGGCCCCCCAGTCGGGAAAGGCGTTGTGGGCGGCATGGCTGCTCACATTGATGATGTGACCACCACCAGCCGCCCGCAGGAGCGGCACCATCGCCTGACACAGCTGCAACACGGCCGTGAGGTTGAGCTGCATCACCCGCTGCCACTGCTCCAGAGGCATCTCCGCCAGGGAGCCGGTATAGGCCATGCCGGCGTTGTTGATCACCACCGAAGGGATGAGACCGCGGCTGCAGAGGTCATCGAGACCGGGGCCCACGGCGGTGGGATCGGCCAAATCGAGGCCGATGGTCTCAATGCGGCGACCGGTCTGGCCCAGCTCGCCTGCCAGGGCATCGAACTGCTGCGATGGGCGGGCCAGCAACAGCAGGTCGTAGCCGGCGGCGGCAAACAGCCGTGCCGCCGTGGCACCGATTCCCCGGGAGGCTCCGGAGATCAGGGCCACAGGCGCCGGTGGCGTTGGATCAGACAAGGGCAAACGCCAGGGCGTCGATGGAACCGAAGGAAACCTTAAGAGCTGCGGGAGGGATCTGGGGTCTCGCTCTCCAGCACGCGCCCCATACGCCGGAACTTGGCGTAGCGAGACTCCATCAGTTGGGTTTCGCTGAGGGTTTGCAGCTCGGCGAGTTGCTCCAGCAGGGCGGTCTTGAGGGTTTCGGCGGCCTGCAGGGGGGCCCAGTGGATGCCGCCGGAGGGCTCCGGCAGCACCAGATCAACAATGCCGAGTTGGAGCAGATCGGGACCGGTGATCTTCAAGGCTTCAGCTGCAGTGGACGCCTTGCCGGCATCCCGCCAGAGGATCGAGGCACAGGCTTCCGGGCTGGCCACGGTGTAGACGCTGTGCTCGAACATCAGCAGCCGGTCGGCCACGCCGATGCCGAGGGCCCCTCCGGACCCGCCCTCGCCGATCACGGTGGCCAGGATCGGCACCCGCAGCCGGAACATCTCGCGCAGGTTCACCGCAATGGCTTCGCCCTGGCCCTGCTCCTCTGCCAGCACACCCGCATAGGCTCCTGGGGTGTCGATGAAGCTCAGAATCGGCAGACGGAAGCGGTCGGCGTGCTCCATCAGCCGCATCGCTTTGCGATAGCCCCCGGGTGAGGCCATCCCGAAGTTGCGCGCCACATTTTCCTTGGTATCGCGCCCCTTCTGGTGGCCCAGCAGCACCACGCCCTGGTCTCCGATGCGGCCCACGCCGCCCACCAGCGCCTGGTCGTCGCTGCCACGGCGATCGCCGTGCAACTCCAGCCATTCATCGGTGATCACCTGGATGTAGTCCAGGGTGCTGGGGCGCTGGGGGTGGCGGGCGACCTGGATTTTCTGAGCGGGCGTCAGCGCCTCGAAAATGTCCTTGCGGCGGCGGGTGGCCAGGGTTTCGAGCTGCAGCAGCTGCTGGCTCACATCCACTTCCGAATCACGGGCCAGTTGGCGGATCTGCTCGATCTGCTCCTCGAGCTCAACCAGCGGTTTTTCAAACTCCAGCAGGGCGCGACGAGCCATGGCGGGGATGTCGGGAGGGCAGAGGAGGGAAGAACTAGGCCGTGGTGAGCACTGGGGCGGGATCGGACTGCAGGGTCAGACCCAGGGCCTCAAAACCGTGGCGCTGGGAGGCGGCCCCAATCAGATCCATTTTGTCGAGGGTGATGTTGTTGCGCCCCCAGCTGAAGTTGGTGTGGATCCCTTCAAACTCCAACAGAATCGCTTCAGCAAAACAAGCAAACATCTGACGCTTGGGATCGTCCATTTCGGCCATTTCCATCATCTGCCAGGTGATGTCGCTGAAAAATTCAACGATGCCCCCTTTCAGCACATGGATGCCAGCACCGCTGGCCTTGGTGTCGAGGTTTTTCGGGTAGCCGCCGTCAATCATCAGGCAGGGCGACTTGAGGTTGGCCGCATCGATGCTGAGGGTCTGGGGCAGGCTGGCCACCCAAACCACCACATCCGCTTCCGGCAGGGCTTCCTCGAGACTGAGAATCCGCCCACCGCCCAGCTCCTGCTGCAGATCGAGCAGAGGTTGGGGCTGACGGGCCACCAGCAGCAGCTCCTTGACGCCGGTGCGCTGGCTGAGCCAGCGGCACACCGCGCTGCCAATGTCGCCGGTGGCGCCCACCACAGCCACCCGGGCCTGGCGGAGATCAATTCCCAGCAGCGGGGCATTGGTTTCCACCTGGCGGCAGATCACCCAGGCGGTGTGGGTGTTGCCGGTGGTGAAGCGTTCCCACTCCAGGGTTGTGGAGCGGATCTGCTGCTCTTTGAGCAGGTTGAAATTCTCGAAAATGATCGAGGTGAATCCCCCCAGGGCCGTGATGTCCAGGCCATTTTTCTGGGCCAGCTCCATGGCACTGAGCACCTTGCGCCGAGCCGTTTTGAACCGGCTCAACATTTCGGGAACGAAACAGGAGTCGATGTAGGCCCCTTCAATCGTTTTCCCGGTGGCACTGGTGACCTCGAGCCGCTCCACCAATTGAGGAGGAGCGCTGCACCACACGTCCAAGTCGCCGTCGGCGAACTCCTCAAAGCCGAGGCTGCGGGCCTTGGCACGGGCCTCCTCAAAGCTTGTGGAGTGACCGATGAGGCCGAACATGGGCAATCCCCAGGGGATGTCGCCGACGCTACATCCCGCCAGGACCGGCCTGGCGAGACGGTTAGCCGAAGCGGTTTAGCCGACCAAGGCCGCCGCTGCCATCTTGGCGATCTCCCGGGAGGTGAGACCCACGTCCAGCAGCGCTTCCTGGTACGAGGTGAGGAAATCCGCCATCAGATCTTCCTGGTCCATGTGCAGTACGGACGCATCACCAGCCACCTGCTCGAGCATCTTGCGCACCAGAGGCAGGTTGTCGCGGTTGGCCTGCTCCAGCTCCTCACGGCAGGTCTCGAGGTTGGCCTTCAGCCACTCCTGTCCGTAGTTGAGGTGGGTGTATTCATCTTTAACAACGCCCTCGGTGATCTTGCGCGCGAAGGGATCAGCGACAGGGATATAGATGTGGTAGGCCGAAATGGCGAAGGCCTCAATCAAAATCGCTTGGATCAGCAGGCAGGTGGTCACCTTGCCCTCGGCGAGGGCCTTCTGGAAATTGCCGTGCAGCGGTGCGAAGAACTCCTTGGCAAAGGGCATGTCTGCGGTGACGCCCAGGTTGTTGGCGCAGGCGGTGAACCCTTTCATGTGCTTGAGCTCCATGCGGGCAAGCCGAGCAAGCTCCTCAGCCTGATCGGGGATCAGCGTGCCGATGGCGATGTAGTTGTCGTGCGCCTCCTGCTCACCCTCGATCACGATGGCATTGATGCGGCTATAGGCATCTTTGTAGGCGTCGGTGCTGAAGTCGGGCAGTTGGTCGGTGGGCAGCTGATCGGGCAGTTGCTGGGCGGAAGTCGCCTCGGAAACTGCGGGGGAGGCGAGGGTTGCCATGGCGGCTATGCAGTCGGAACAGATCCAACAACTGTAGCCACCTCTACCGGGCACCTGTCCGGCTGGGGGGTGGGGTCTCCATCGCGGGCCAAGGGCTGCGCAGCAGCGTGTCGAAGCGTTGCCGCCAACCCTCCACCAGGCGCTCAAACAACTGGGCCCCCAGCGCCGCCGAAGCACCCCGCGCATCACCGATCACACCGGAATCGCTCAGGTCTTGGGTGAGCCAGGCCAGGGGGGCAGCGCCCTCCAAGCTCCATCCCTCCGGGCTGGGGCCAGCTTTGCGGCCATCGCAGGGACGCTCCTCGCCCACCAGTTCAGGAGCCAGATGCAGCATCAGGCTGGTTTCCACCAGGCCGGCATGCAATCCCTCGGAGCGCTCCGGCTCCGGGATGAGCGCGGCGATGCCCTCCGGACCACTCCACACAAAGCAGGGCAACACCACGAGCTCGGGGCACTCCGCCCGGAGCTGGCGGGCGGCTGTTTGCAACAGGGCGATCTGGCCACCATGGGCGTTGAACAGCACCAACCGCCGAAACCCGGTGGCCGCCAGCTCACGGCCGACGGCCACCACGTGGTCGATCACCAGAGCGGGCGGGAGGCTGAGAGTGCCGCAGAAGCCGCGATGCTCGGGGGAAAAGCCGATGGCCTGCAGCGGCAGCCGCAAGATCGGCAGGTCGGCCTCCAGAGCAGCGAGCGCCGCATCCAGCACCCGTTCGGCAAACAGGCCATCGGTGCCCAAGGGGAGATGGGGCCCGTGTTGCTCCACCGCACCCCAGGGCCACACCACCGTGCTTCCCCACCGGGCAGCAAGCTGTTCCACCTGGGGCCAGGCCAGTTGTTGCAGGTGGCGCCGAGACTCCATTGCGTCAGAACCGATCTCTACAGTGTGAGGCTCTCAGCCCCCCAGTGGAGATGGCCGGTACCGGCAGCCAACCGCCCTCGTCTGCGTCATCTCCCGCGCCAGCACCGGGTTCATCCCGCCCGGCACCCCCTGGAGCCGCCCGGCCGCAGCCCGTGGCCCCGCTGCGCAAGCCGCCCCAAGTGTTGATGATCCGCAAGGATCAGCCCGTCGCGGCAGCTCCCGAGCCCGAAGCCACCGCAAGCCCGCAGCCTCCTGTGGCGGCCTCGGCTGCTCCCAGCCCGGTGCGGACCCCAGCCCGCAACGACGACGACCTCTTCGACCTGGGGGGGATGGAAGGTCTCACCATGGCCGACCTGCTGGGGCCAGACTCCAGCCAGCAGCGGCAATCGCGCCGCAGCTCGAGCGCCAAGCAGGCTGGCAGCGCCGATCAAGCCGTCGGCGCTCCGGCCCGCAGCGTCGACGATTTCGATTTCGATGAAGAGGCGTTCCTCGCCGCCCTCGACGAGCACGAACCCCACGGCACCACCGGGGAAGTGGTGCGCGGCACGGTGATTGGCCTGGAAAGTGACGGGGTGTACGTGGACATCGGTGGCAAAGCACCGGGGTTCATGCCGAAAAAGGAATGCGGCCTCGGGGTGATCACCAACCTCAAGGAGCGCTTTCCCAAGGGGCTCGAGGTGGAGGTGCTGGTCACCCGCGAGCAGAACGCCGACGGGATGGTGACCATCAGCGCCCGGGCCCTCGCCCTGCGCCAGAGCTGGGAAAAGGTGCGCGCCCTGGAAAAGGAGGGCAAGGTGGTGCAGGTGAAGGTGAACGGCTTCAATCGCGGCGGTGTCACCTGCGATCTGGAGGGACTGCGCGGCTTCATTCCCCGCTCCCAGCTGCAGGAGGGTGAAAACCATGAAGCTCTGGTGGGTAAAACCATCGGCGCGGCTTTCCTGGAGGTCAACCCCGAAACCCGCAAGTTGGTGTTGTCGGAGAAGAAGGCAGCCACCGCCGCCCTGTTCCAAAACCTCGAGGTGGGTCAATTGGTGGAAGGCCAGGTGGTGTCGATCAAGCCCTACGGCCTGTTTGTTGACCTGGGGGGTGTGAGCGGCCTGCTGCACCAGTCGGCGATCACCGGCGGGCAACTGCGCGAGCTGCGCGAGGTGTTCGGCCAAGGCGATCGGCTCAAGGCCCTGATCACCGAGCTCGATCCAGGCCGCGGTCGCATCGCCCTCAACACCGCCCTGCTGGAAGGCCAGCCTGGTGAACTGCTGATCGACAAAGACAAGGTGATGGACGAAGCCACCGACCGTGCCAACCGCGCCCGTTCGGTGCTGCGCCAGCAGGAGCAACAGGCCGGATGAGCACGGCCCCTGCTCCCGACTGGGAGCTCGACTACTACTCACGCCCCATCCTCGAGCCCGACGGCAAAAAGCGCTGGGAGCTGCTGATCTGTTCCACGCCCCAGGTGCAGACCCCAGACCAGCCCTCTGGTGCAACCTTTCGCTGGGTGCAGGCCTGCCCCGCCTCCAGCGTCAATTCGATCTGGCTGAAGGAAGCCCTCGAGCAGGCCCTGGCCGCTGCTGCGGCCCAGGGCTTTGGGCCCCCACGGCGGCTGCGCTGCTGGCGGGCCTCGATGCGCACCATGGTGCAACGGGCCGCCGAGGGGCTGGGCCTGGAACTGGTGCCCAGCCGGCGCACCTATGCCCTGGTGAGCTGGCTGCAGGAGCGGGAGCGTGACGTTTACCCCCAGGAAAGCGGTTACATGGCCGGCCCCCTGGCACCGCCGCCCCAGCCGATCCGCCCGATCGCCGTACCCCTGCCGGAAGCGGCTCGGGGCGAAAGCTGGGGCTGGGCCACCCTGCCGGTGGGCGCACTGGCCGGTGCGGCGACCTGGGAGCTGGGATTTTCCGGGCTGGTGCCGCTGCCCCCAGACCTATCCCCCGAGGTGCCGGTGCCCGGGATTCGCCTGTTCAGTGCCTCCCGGGCCCTGGCCCTGGCCGGCTGGCTGGCGGGATTGGAGCCGGTGCGCCTGGAGATCAGCGGGCAACAGCTGGTGCTCGAGGCCGGTTTGGAGGACCGCTGGCTCCTGAGCGATCTGCCGGCCGATGAGGCGAAGGCGGCGGCAGCGGCCTTCGCCGCGGCCCGCCAGCAGGCCGGAGGGCTGCAATTTCTCGCCGTCCAGGCCCGCGAAGACGATCAGCGCTTTGAGGGCTTCTGGTTGCTGCGCGACCTCCCCGACGCCTGACACCGCCGGTACCCGGCACCGACCATGGCCGAAGCGCTCGATCCCCCTTTTGACCGTCCCGACCGGGACTTCAACAGCCTGCCGGGCTGGACCTGGGTGGGCACCTATGGCGGCCACTACCTCCAATGCGACCTGCTCGGCAGCTTTGAGCACGCCTTTTTCACCCGCCAGTGGCAGGGTCGGGGGCCTGAGGTGCTAGCCGGCTACGTGAGTGCCGGGGTCAGCGTGCACCGTCTTCACCAGGTGCACAGTGCCGTCGTTCTACCGGCCAGCCAGGCCATGGCCGCGCCCTGGCCGGAGGCCGATGGCCTGGTGAGTGATGGCGGCGGCCAATGTCTCTGGGCCTGCGGCGCCGATTGCACGCCGGTGCTGATCGCCGATCCGGTTTCGGGCCGGGTGGCCGCCTGCCATGCGGGCTGGAGGGGTGTTGCCGGCGGCATCCTGGCCGCGGCCGTGCATCAACTGCAAGCCGGCGGCAGCCGCGCCGCCGACCTGCTGGTGGCCCTGGGTCCCGCGATCAGTGGACCCCACTACCAGGTGGAGCGGGCGGTGAGCGAGCAGGTGGCTGCGTCTCTAGCGCCAACACCGCCGCAGCCACTGCCGGCCCAACTGGAGGCCTTGCGTCACTGCGGCGCCCTGCAAGATGACCCCGATCCCCAGCGCGACCGGCTGGACATTCGCTCCGCTGCCCGCCACCAACTCGAGCACCTCGGCATCGCGACGGAACGGATTGCAATCTGCCCCCTGTGCACAGCCAGTGAGCCGCTGCTATTTCACTCCTGGCGCCGTGACCAAGTGAAAGCCGTGCAGTGGAGCGGGATTGTTTCCCAGGCCTGATGTTCCAGGCCAAGTTTTAGCCGCCCATGCGACTGGATGTGACAAAACCCATGCGTCTTGGCGCAGCACCGATCCGGATTTGCACCAGATTCCCACCCTTTCGCTTGCAGTCGGGACAGATCCTGCGTAATAATGCAGATGTCGCATAAATCTCATCCATGCTCACTGGCGCTGACCTCCTCGCAAAGGTCAAGGAACTTGGAGATGTGAGCAAGTCCGATCTCGTCCGAGCTTGCGGCTACGTCTCCCACAAGAAAGATGGCTCGGAGCGCCTGAATTTCACGGCCTTTTACGAGGCCCTGCTCAACGCCAAAGGTGTTGATTTCGGCAGCATCGCCAAAACCGGCAAAGGCGGCCGCAAGCTCAGCTTCAACACCAAGGTGCAGTTCAACGGCAACCTGATGGTGGGCAAGGCCTACACCGGCATGCTCGATCTCAAACCCGGCGACGAATTTGAGATCAAACTGGGTCGCAAGCAGATCCGATTGGTTCCCCTGGGCGCTGAAGACGAGGACGAGTGATCGCCAAGGCGACCTGCTCCGCCACCTTGATGCCATCGATGGCCGCCGAGAGGATTCCGCCCGCATAACCGGCCCCCTCTCCCGCCGGATAGAGCCCTGGGGTGTTGCAACACTCCAGGGTTGTTTTGTCTCGGGGCAGCCGCAGAGGGGAGGAGGTGCGCGTTTCCACCCCCGTCAGCAGGGCATCGTCCATCGCGAAGCCGGGGATGCGACGTTCAAACACCGGCAGGGCCTCCCGAATGGCCTCCAGCACAAACGAAGGCAGGCAACTCTCAAGCGTGCCGAAGCGCACACCCGGCTGGTACGACGGCTGTACAGCCCTGGCGCCGCCAGTGCTGGCGCGACCGGCCAGGAAATCACCGACACGCTGTGCCGGTGCCTGGTAGCTCGACCCACCGGCGATGAAGGCGCGCCCCTCCCAGTGGCGCTGGAAAGCCACCCCGGCCAGGGGATCGTCGGGGGCATCGCCGTAGGGAGCCAGGTCGGCGAGGTCGACCGGCACCACGATGCCGCTGTTGGCGTTGCGCTCATTGCGGGAGTGCTGGCTCATGCCATTGGTCACCACCCGGCCCGCTTCCGAGGTGGCACCCACCACCAGCCCGCCCGGACACATGCAGAAGCTGTAGACGCTGCGGCCCTGACTGGCTTCGCTGTTGCAGTGATGCACGAGCTTGTACTCGGCGGCACCGAGTCGGGGATGGCCGGCGGCCCCACCCCAACGGGCGCGGTCGATCAGGCTCTGGGGATGTTCAATGCGCAGGCCCACCGCGAAGGGCTTGGGCTGCATCGCCACCCCGGCGTCCTTCAGCATCGCGAAGCTGTCGCGGGCGCTGTGGCCAAGGGCCAGCACCACATGGCTGGCCGCGATCCGCTCACCGCTCTCGAGCCGTAGGGCCTGCACGGAGCGATCGCCATCCGCCAACTCCAGGCCATCCACCCGAGCCTGAAAGCGCACCTCACCCCCCAGGGCCTCGATCCGCTGGCGCAGGCCACGCACCACCGTGGCCAACTTGAAGGTGCCGATGTGGGGGTGATGCAGGGTGAGGATGTCTGGGTTGGCACCGGCGGCCACCAGCTCTTCCAGCACCTTGCGCACGTAGGGCTTCGCCTCGCTCACCTGGCTGTAAAGCTTGCCGTCGGAGAAAGTGCCTGCTCCCCCCTCCCCAAACTGGGCATTGGAGTCGGGGTCGAAGGGGCGGTTGCCTTTCCAGAACCCGAAGGTGTCGGCCGTGCGCTCCTTGACGGCTTTGCCGCGCTCCAGCAGCAGGGGGCGAAAGCCCATCTGGGCCAGCAGCAGGGCCGCGAAGTAGCCACAGGGGCCAGCCCCCACCACCACCGGACGCGCTGCCGCATCCCCTGGATGGGTCCCAGCGCCGAAGGCCTGGGCCACCGGGTGGTACGTGGTATCCGGGCTGGGCCGCAGGTGGGGATCACCCGCGAAGCGCTGCACCAGACGGGCCTCCGCCCGCGGATCGAGGGCCAAGTCGAGATCGAGGCTGTACACCAGGGCGATGGCCTGGGGCTTGCGGGCATCGACGCTGCGTTTCACCAACCGCACCGCTCGCAGCTGGTCGGGAGCAATCCGCAACCGCCGGCACGCCGCCGCCTCCAGCTCGGCGTCGCTGTGGTCGAGGGGAAGTTTCAGTTCACTCAGGCGCAGCACAACCGTCTCCTCGGGGGCCCAACCGGAGATGGCGGCCGATTCATGGCGTTATTTCAGCAGTTTCGGGGTCCGCCGTCAGGACAACGCCTCGGCCTGCCAGGGTGAGAGCTGATACGGCGTCAGCCCCATGGGGATCACCCACTGCCCCCTCTGCATGGCCCTGGCGGTGCTGTGCGTGGTGCGCGCCATGGCCCACGGCACCCTGTTGTGGCGCCTAGCGGTTTAACTGATCCCCCTTGCCCCGGGCGCTAAGCAGGGGGTAGTCCTTTGCCAGCAGACCAGCCCATGGATGAGCGGCCCAGGGATCAGCGGCTCCTGCATCAGTGGCCGGGCTCCTCCGTGCGGCGGCGGGATGTTCTGGGTTTGGCGGGGCTGGCCTTGGGGGCCTGGGCGACTGCCAGCCTGCCCTCCCGGCCTGCTGCAGCCAGCTCCAACAGCGGCGGAGCGGCGGCGCTGCCCCGCCGCGGTGACCTGCGGTTGGTGGCGATCAGCGATCTCAACAGCAGCTATGGCTCCACCAGCTACCTGCCGGAGGTGCTGCGAGCTGTCGAGCTGATCCCCAGCTGGAAGCCCGATCTGGTGCTCTGCGGCGGCGACATGGTGGCCGGGCAGAAGCAGGGGCTCAGCCGCGTGCACCTGAGTGCCATGTGGGCCTCCTTCCACCGCCAGCTGCTAGCCCCGCTGCGGCGAGCGGGGCTGCCGGTGGCGATCACCATGGGCAACCACGACGCCTCTCCCGCGTTCGAGCTCGACCGGCAGGAGGCGGAGCGCTACTGGCGCGGGCAGGAAGACGCGCTGGGGCTGCGATTCGTCGACGGGAGCCGATTCCCCTTTGCCTACAGCGTGCGCCAACACGAGCTGTTTCTGCTGGTGTGGGATGCCTCCTCCGCCACCGTGCCGGCCGAGCAGGTGGCCTGGGCCGAGCGCCAGCTGAGCAGCCAGGCGGCGCAGTCGGCCCGGCTGCGGCTGGTGCTGGGCCATCTGCCCCTCTATGGGGTGGGGCAGGGGAGGGACACCCCCGGCAACGTGCTGCAACAGAGCGACGCCCTCCGCCAACTTCTGGAGCGCACCGGCGCCCACGCCTACATCAGTGGCCACCACCACGCCTATTTCCCCGGCCGGGTGGGCCAGCTGGACTTACTCAACCTCGGCGCCCTGGGCAGTGGGCCGCGCCGGCGGCTGCAGGATCCCTCGCCACCGGTGCAGACGCTCACCCTGATCGATGCCTTCTGGCCGCAGGGCGACGGCGTCGGCCGAACCGTGTACACCACCTACAACATGCGCACCCTGCAGCCGATCACCAGCCAGCAGCTGCCGGCCCAGATCCGCCCCAGCCAGGGGCCGGTGCTGCGGCGAATCAACTAGCGCGCTCAGCCCAGACTGGCCTCGTCCGGGCCACCTCCAGCCGGGTGGCAATCACGGCGTCGGGGTTGAGGCTGATCGAATCGATCCCCTCCTCCACCAGGAAGCGGGCGAAGTTGGGGTAGTCGCTGGGGGCCTGGCCGCAGATGCCGATCTTGCGGCCGCAGCGTTTGGCCGTTTGAATCGCCAGCCGGATCATGGCCTTCACGGATGCCACAGTGGATGGATGCTGTTTCCCCGTCCGACGGTTTCTGTGTCTTGTTTTTCCCTGGCCCGGCTTGCAGCTTCCGCCCTTAGCGCCACGGCTTTCGCTGGCGTCAC
>VGQC01000052.1 GCA_016882385.1 Cyanobacteria bacterium M_DeepCast_100m_m1_067
CCCACCACAAAGATCACAGCCATGCCGCCGGCGGTAGCCACCAGCCACAGGGGCAACACTCCCTCGGTCCACCGGGAGCGCCAGGCCACAGCCGGGCGACCATCGGGAAGGCGATCCGGAATCCGGCCGTCAGGCAGGTTGGATTTCTTGCCGCTCATCGGGGCTCTCCTAGTGACGTGAAGAGGATTTAGTTGAAGAAGTAGCTCGAGAACAGAATGCCGATCGTGAACACGAACAGCAGCCCGAGATACAAGCTGGTGCGGTTGAGCTCAACCGGCAGGTTGTTGGGATTGGGGGAGCGTTGCATGGCTGGGGAGGAGAGACCGGCTCAGCGGCGAACGAATTGCATGGCCGCCAAGGCGCCCAGGAAGAACACCGTGGGGATGCCGAGAGCATGAACCGACAACCACCGAACCGTGAAGATCGGGTAGTTGCGGGGCGTGGTCGAAACGGGAGACTGGGTCATGGCTTATTGCAGGCGCTGGTCAAGCTGGCTCTTGCCCTCGTAGCGCTGGCTCACGACAGGAGCCTTGCTTTCCTGAGCCTGGAAATAGGCATCAGGGCGAGGCGTGCCAAAGGCGTCGTAGGCCAGGCCCGTGGACACGAACAGGAAGCCAGCCAAGAAGATGGCAGGCAGGGTGACCGCATGGATCACCCAGTAACGAATGCTCGTGATGATTTCGAAGAACGGGCGTTCTCCTGTTGAGCCGGCAGCCATAGCGACAAGCGTTCAGCCCAGTAATCCTAGGGGTCGGGCTTGGGTGGATGGGGGGCGGAAGGGCGCTTGGTTACAGAAGTTGGCGACCGCGCAGGCCGCCAGCCATCGACCTCAGCCCACCCAGCGCAGCAGGGAGCCCCGCTCGCCCAGCACGAAGCCCTTGCCATCAGCACTGAAGCTGATGCGGGTGAAATTGGAAGGCTGCTGGGCGCCCACCGGATCCTTCTGCCAGCTCTTGCCGCCGTCACCGGACACCAGCAGGGTGCCGCTGCCGCCACCGGTCCAGATCGAGCCATCAGGCGCCCAGGCCATATCGAGGTAGCCGTAGCCGTTGGTGATCGGGACCACGGCCTTGCCCCAGTCCTCCACGTTGCTGGCGTCGGGGTTGAAACGGATCTGGGCGCCGCGGGCCAGCATCCACAGCGCGCCATCGGGCTGGAAGCCCATCGACTGCAGCCGCTGGCTGCTCATCCGCTGGTGGGGCTGCCAGGTGCCCTCACCGGGGTTCCAGGTGGAAAAGAAGTTGCCCAGGCTGCTGACGCTGACGTAGCGGCCATCGTTGAAGCGGCGCAGCTCCCGCACGGCACCGGCGGCATCCTCCACCTCGGCCTGCCAATTGGTGCCGCCATCACGGGTTTCATAAACGGCGCCGACATTCGTGGCGAGCTCCGCCTGATTAGCCCCTAGGGCCGTGATCAGGTAAGGCTCACCCGGCAGCTTGGTGTCGAGAAACAGGCGGCTCCAGTTTTGGCCAGCGTCGGTGCTGTGGAGCAGCAGCCCGGGCTGACCAGCGATCCAACCCTCGTCGCCGCGGAAGTCGATGCTGATCAGACGGAAGTTTTCCTCCTCCGGCAGATCCAAGGCCCGCTCCTCCCAGCTGGCCCCGCCGTCGTTGGTTTCCAGAATCAGGCGATTGCTGCCCACCAGGAAGCCGTGACGGTCGTCGGTGAAGGCCACATCGAGGGGGTTGGCCTTGGTGGCCAAGGGCACCGGCTGCCAGGGGCTGGAGGCGGCCACGGGCAATCCCGTGGTGACGCAACCGGAAAGACCGAAACCAAGGCCCACCACCAGCAGCAGGCTGAGCAGGGGCCGCAGCAGGGCCTGGAGCGGACGGGGCAGAGATGAGCCAGACATCAGCGCAGGGAATAGAGGGAGAGGAAGAAGGCGAAAGCCAAAGCAAAGCCTCCGAAGATCAACACATTCTTCTGGCCGGGGGTCAGCCGGTTGACGCCCAGGCCGAAATTGAGATTCTCCTCGAAGCCGCTGGGCTTGTTGCGCGGGCCGATGTCTTTGAAGGCCCCAACCCGGCTGCGACAGACCGGGCAGCGGAACGCAATCGGATCCAGCTCCCCAAAGGGCGTGCCGGGCGCGATCGCCAGCTTGCGCACCCCCTCCTCCGGGTCGTAGACGAAGCCGCAGCTGCGGCACTCGAAACGGTGGGTGGCCGGATCAACAGCCAGCTCAAGGCCAGGATCTGGCTCAGGGGCGCCACCGGTTTCGCTCTGGGGCTCGAGATCGTGCTCGGGTGTGGGCTCGGGAGTGAGCTCGGATGTGGAGTTGGAGCTCATCCCTGGGCCTCAGGCGGTGGCGGCAGTTTATCGACGGCGCTCCGGGGCCCGTGCCACGCCCGATGCCGACGACCTCCGGGCGCGGATGCCAGACTGCGCCGCAGGTTGGCCTGGCTCGCATGTTTGTGCTCTCCGGCTACGACGCCTTTCTCGGCTTCCTGCTGATCTCAGCAGCGGTGCCGGTGTTGGCGTTGGTGGCCAACAAGCTGCTCTCGCCGAAGAGCCGCATGGGCGAGCGGGAGCTCACCTATGAGTCCGGCATGGAGCCCATCGGCGGCGCCTGGATTCAGTTCAACATCCGCTATTACATGTTTGCGCTGGTCTTCGTCATCTTCGACGTGGAGACCGTGTTCCTGTATCCCTGGGCCGTGGCGTTCCACCGTCTCGGCCTGCTGGCCTTCATCGAAGCCCTCGTCTTCATTGCCATCCTGGTTGTGGCGCTGGCCTATGCCTGGCGCAAGGGCGCCCTCGAGTGGAGCTGATCTGAGATGACCCCAACCTCTGCAACTTCAGGCATGGCCGAGGCCCTCTCCATCAACGCCCTCAAGGATCTGCGGGCAGCCAGCTGCAATCCAGTGGGCGCTCCCACGGTCACCTCGGATCTGTCCGAGAACGTGATCCTCACGACCCTGGATGACATCCACAACTGGGCCCGGCTCAGCAGCCTCTGGCCGCTGCTCTACGGCACCGCTTGCTGCTTCATCGAATTCGCAGCTCTGATCGGCTCCCGCTTTGACTTCGACCGCTTCGGGCTCGTGCCGCGCTCCAGCCCCCGCCAGGCCGATCTCTTGATCGTGGCCGGCACTGTGACCATGAAGATGGCCCCGGCCCTGGTACGCCTCTACGAGCAGATGCCGGAGCCCAAGTACGTGATCGCCATGGGGGCCTGCACGATCACCGGAGGCATGTTCTCCGCCGACTCCACCACCGCGGTACGTGGCGTGGACAAACTGATTCCCGTGGATCTGTACCTGCCCGGCTGCCCGCCGCGGCCCGAGGCGATCTTCGATGCGGTGATCAAGCTGCGCAAGAAGGTGGGCAACGAGGCCCTGGCCGAGCGCGGCAACCTCCAGCAGACGCACCGCTACTGCACGGTGTCCCACCAGATGAAGGCCGTGGCGCCCATCGTCAACGGCCAGTATCTGGCGGCCGAAACCCAGAAGCGGGCCCTGGCGGCTGCCAGCGCCCTGCCGATGCCCGTCCCGACAAACGCCATCCCCGCCCCCGCTGACGCCTGAGCGTTTCCGAGCCTCGCCATGCCTGCAGACACCCCCACCCCCCAGACCGACGCCAGCAACAGCGGAGCGCTGGACAGCCCAACAGCTGGCGCGGTGGGCCAATGGCTCGCCAGCCAGGGCTTTGAGCAGTTAGCCCTGGGCAACGACCACCTGGGCATCGAGATGATCGGGGTGGACGCCGTGTTTCTGCCCGTCATCGCCACCGCCCTCAAAACCCAGGGCTTCGACTATCTGCAATGCCAGGGCGGCTACGACGAAGGGCCCGGCGGCCGCTTGGTGTGCTTCTACCACCTGGTGAAACTGGCTGCCCTGGCGGTTCGCTCCAGCTCCGGCGTGGTCGCTGCCGATCAACGCCCTGAAGAGGTGCGGCTCAAGGTGTTCCTGGAGCGCGACGGCGAGCTCACCATTCCCACCCTCTACGGCCTGTTCCGCGGGGCGGATTGGCAGGAACGGGAAACCTTCGACATGTATGGCATCCAGTTCGCCGGCCACCCCCACCCCAAGCGCCTGTTGATGCCCGAAGACTGGAAGGGCTTCCCCCTGCGCAAGGACTACGTGCAGCCCGACTTTTACGAAATGCAGGACGCTTACTAAGCCCCGCGCTGGTGTTTGCGGAAGAAGCGCATCACCGCCAGGGCAACGCTGCGGGGGTCGTGGCGCAGGGTGGCGGTGGGCCGGGCTCCCTGCAGTGGAGCCAGGGTGACGTCGTAGCCCTGGCGGCGCAGCTGGCGCCCATCGCAGGTCACTGGCTCAGCCCCCTGATGGCGGTAATGGGCAACGAGGGCGGAATCATCCAGATCCTCCTGGGCCAACACCGCCGTGAACAGGCGCTCCTCCACGCCGAGGCTGGCCAGCTGAGCCTCGATAGCCCGGAGATGCCCTTCCACATCGAGCCCATCGGTTTCGCCGGGCTGGGTCATCAGGTTGCAGATGTAAAGGCGGGGCGCCTTGCTGCGGCGGATGGCCTCCACCAATTCAGGCACGAGCAAGTTGGGCAGCAGTGAGGTGTAAAGGCTGCCGGGGCCCAGCACGATCAGATCGGCATTGGCAATGGCCTCCAGGGCCCTGGGCAGGGCTGGAGGCCGCTCCGGGATGCAACCCAGCCGCACGATCGGGCTGGCGGCATGGCCAATCTTCGATTCCCCTTCAATCCGCTCACCGTTTTCGAGCTCCGCCCAGAGGCGCACGTCGGCATTGGTGGCGGGCACCACCTGCCCCTGCACGGCCAGCACCCGGCTGCTGGCCGTGATCGCCGATTCCAGGTTGCCGGTGATGGCCGTGAGGGCCGAGAGAAACAGGTTGCCGAAGCTGTGGCCCTCGAGGCCGCTGCCGGCCTTAAAGCGGTATTGAAACAAGCGCGTGAGCAGGGGCTCCTCCCGGGCCAGGGCGGCCAGGCAGTTGCGGATGTCGCCGGGCGGCTGCACCCCGAGCTCCCGGCGCAGCACCCCACTGCTGCCACCGTCATCCGCCACCGTGACGATCGCCGTGAGGTTGCTGCTGTAGCGCTTCAGGCCGCTGAGCAGGGTGGAGAGCCCGGTGCCACCCCCAATGGCCACGATGTTGGGCCCCCGGTTGAGGCGGCGCTGGGCCAGCAGGGCATCCACTAACAAGGTGTCCTTCTCCGGGGCCAGGGCCTGCTGGATCGAGCCGAAACTGCGGCTCTGGCCCAGCCAAATCAACACGGCGCCAACCAACAGCACCAGGGGCCCGGTGATCTTGCGAGGCAACACCCCGGTGACCTGGGCCAGCAGCCATTGGATGCTGGAGAGCATCCAATAGATGGGCTGCAGATCGGCCCACACCGCCGCACCCAGGAGGGCCACCAGCAAGCCCAAGCCGGAGGTGAGCACCCAGCGCTTCACCACCAACCCAGGCTGCAACCAGCGGGCCGCCCGCCTGGAGCGGCTCATCAGATCCTTCTGGCGCAGATCGCCGCGGCCCAACCAGCCCGGTTTCGGCAGCGGTCGGCGGGAGCGCCGCAATCGGGAGGCCGGAGCGGGGGGGCGCAAAGGGCTGGGGAGGACGCTGCCGCAACTGGCTGAACTTTACGGAGGCTGTTCGCGGGCGCAAAGGGTCAGGATGGGATCCAGCTTTGCCGCGCCACCCCTGGCTTCCTCCGCACCACCAGAGGCCCGACCCCAGACCCCGCCGCTGGCTGTGATGGACAACCTCAGCGTGCGCTGGGGCAGCCGACGGGTGCTGGACGGGGTGAACCTGCAGATCGCGCCGGGGGAACGCCTGGTGGTGGTGGGCCCTTCCGGAGCCGGTAAATCCACGATCCTGCGGCTTCTGGCCGGGCTGCAGTTGCCCAGCAGCGGCCAGCTCAGCCTCTACGGCATTCCCCAGACCTACCTGCGCCTCGATCAGCGCAACCCTCCGGATGTGCGCCTGGTGTTTCAGAACCCCGCTCTGCTGGGATCGCTGACCGTGCGCGAAAACGTCGGCTTCCTGCTCTATCGCTTCGGCCGCCTCAGCGAACGGGAGATCCGCGACCGGGTGGGCGCCGCCCTCAACGCCGTGGGGCTGCATGGCACCGAAGAGCAACTCCCCGGGGAGCTCAGCGGCGGCATGCAGAAGCGCGTC
The DNA here is from genome assembly GCA_016882385.1 of Cyanobacteria bacterium M_DeepCast_100m_m1_067. Lineage (GTDB taxonomy): Bacteria > Cyanobacteriota > Cyanobacteriia > PCC-6307 > Cyanobiaceae > Cyanobium_A. The sequence continues at coordinate 6,108 of VGQC01000052.1, forward strand.
AGCTTTGCCCGAGCCCTGATCGACGATCCCGGAAAAGCCAGCGATCAGATGCCTTTGCTCCTGTTCGATGAACCCACGGCCGGCCTCGATCCGGTGGCCTGCACCCGAATTGAAGATCTGATCGTGCGCACCACCGATGTGGCGCAGGCCACGTCAGTGGTGGTGAGCCATGTGCACAGCACGATCGAACGCTCGGCTGAGCGGGTGGTGCTGCTTTACGACGGGCAGTTTCGCTGGAGTGGCACGGTTGAGGACTACCGCCATTGCAGCGATCCTTACGTGGTGCAGTTCAGGAGCGGTAGCCTGCGCGGACCGATGCAACCGGCGGAGTCCTAGACCATGCGCCGCAGTATTCGTGAGGCGATCGTCGGCTTCTCCCTACTGGCGGCCATTGCCAGTGCCATGGGACTGTCCTTCTGGCTGCGTGGCATCTCCCTAGGGCGTCAGAACTGGACCGTGAAGGCCAACTTCGATGGAGCGGCGGGTTTGGCCGAGCGCTCAGCGGTGATCTATCGAGGGGTGCTGGTCGGCACCGTGCGGAAGGTGCGGGTCACCCCGCAAGCCGTGGTCGCCGAGCTGGAAATCAACCATCCCGACCTCAAGCTGGCTCGGCCTGCCTTCGCCCAGATCGGCGAGGCATCCCTCTTGGGCGGGGACGCGCAAGTGTCCCTGGTCAGCAGCGGCAAACCGTTGCCGCCGAGCGCCCCGAATCCGCGCTCCAAGGCCTGCAATCCCAGCCTGGCCCTGTGCAATGGCGCCACCATCCCAGGACTGCAAGGGCCGAGCCTCACCAGCGTGACCACCCTGATGCACAAGATGCTGGTGGAAGCCGACCAGATGCAGCTGCTGAGCAAGGTGTCGACAGCCACCAGCAGCTTCGACCGCACCGCCAAGGACACCTCCAACTTCATGAAGGATGGTCAGGCGCTGGCCAAAGAGCTGGAGAGCACGGTGAAAGCGGCCCAACCCACGATCACCAACCTCAACAGCAGCAGCGCCCACCTGCGCCGCCTGATGGCGGCCCTCGATAACCCAAAAATCCTGCACGAGCTGAAGGCCACCGTCAGCAATGCCGAGCAGCTCACCGCCAAGTGGAATGCCGTTGGCGGTGATGTCACCAAGCTGACCGATGACCCCCGCTTCATGGACGGCATCCGCAACGTGGCCGTGGGTCTGGGCAAGTTCTTCGAAGAGCTCTACCCGGCCCAGACCGGTGCCGCCCGCGACAAAGCAGCACGGACCCAGGCGACTACACCCCGCTGATCGCCTCCATGGCGATGGCGGCGATGGCCTGATCGCTGGCCTTGGGCAGCTGCACATACTTGCCACCGGCGGCCTCGGCCAGGTCCTTGCCCATGCCGCTGCCGATGAACTTGCGCTCGGTGTCGATCACCAGCAGCTTGATGCCCAGGGCCCGGTACTTGCTGGCCACCTGCTTCACCTCCTCCTTGAGGTCCACCGGCTCCTCGCCCTCCAGCTGGGGTTGACCCAGGGAGCGGCTGAGGGGCACGTTGCCGCGGCCATCGGTAATCGCCACCACCACCACCTGGCCCAGATCACCCGTGGCCAGAGCGTTGGCCCCCACGCGTGCGGCCTGGGAAAGACCGTGGGCCAGGGGTGACCCACCGCCGCAGGGCATGGATTCCAGCCGCCGGCGAGCGGCGGTGATCGAGCGGGTAGGGGGCAGCAGCACCTCGGCCTGCTCACCGCGGAAGGGGATCAACGCCACCTCATCACGGTTTTCATAGGCCTCGGTGAGCAACCGGATCACGGCCCCCTTGGCGCTCTGCATGCGGTTGAGGGCCATCGAGCCGCTGGCATCCACCAGGAAGATCACCAGGGCTCCAGCCTTGCGCTGCAGCTGCTTGGCCCGCAGGTCACCGTCTTCCACCACCACCTTGCGATGGGGCTCCCGTTCGCGACGAGATTTCTGGTAAGGCGCTGCGGCCCGGAGGGTCGCATCGACAGCGATGCGCTTCACCGGGCCCCTCGGCAGCATCGGCTTCACGTAGCGCCCACGGGAGTCGCTGAACACCACGGCTCGGCTGCCGCTGCCGCCCGTTTTGGCCTTGGCCGAAGAGAACAGCAGCAGGTCGGGATCGATGGCGATGGCCTCCGGATCCAGCAGAAACTCCTCAGGCACCTGGGGCGGCGCCTGGTCTTCGGGCGTGTCGTCCTCCTGGTCGTTGTCGGGTTCGTCGTCGGGTTCGTCGTCGTTGTTGGGTTCGTCGGGTTCCTGCTCGTTGTCCGGGGGCTCGGGCTGCTCCGGCTCCTGCTCCCCCGGTGGCGGCGGCGGTGGCGGTTCCATCGGCTGATCGGGATCGGGGGGCGGCAGCTGCAGAGCCCGCGGTGCGATCACCAGCCGCACGGCCACCTGCAGGTCGTCGGCCTCGACCCGATCACGGCCGCTAAGGGCCGCATGGGCCCGGGCCACCCGCACCGCATAGAGCTCACTGCGATGTCCCTCCACGCCGCCGCGCAGGGCCTCGTTCACCAGGTAGACGATCTGCTCACGGGAGATCTGCACATCGGGCAGCCATTGGCGGGCCAGCAGCAGCTGGGTAGCCAAGGCGTCGGTCTCTTCCTGCCACTTCTGCCGGAAGGCCTCGCTCGATTCGGCCTGGGCCATGGCGCTGCGGGTGATCTCCACCCGCTGATCCAGCTCCAGCACCTGGTTGGCGCTCAAGGCGATGGCGAAGCGATCCAGCAGGTGATCGCGCACCGCCCCCTCCTCGGGGTTGTAGGTGGCGATCAGCAGGCAACGGCAGGGGTGCGACAGGCTCAGGCCCTCCCGCTCGATCCGGTTTTCGCCCGAGCCCACCGCCGCCAGCAGCAGGTTGGTGACATTGTCGTCGAGCAGGTTGAGCTCGTCGACATAGAGCACGCCCCGGTGGGCTTCCGCCAGTAGGCCCGGCTGGAACACCGCCTGGCCGCTGGCGAGCGAGGCCGTCACATCCACGGAGCCCACCAGCCGGTCTTCGGTGATGCCTAGAGGCACCTGCACGAAGGGGGCTGGGATCACCCGGGTGGGCAGCAGGGCGCTGGCATCGACGCCGGTGGGGTCGGCGCCCAGCTCGGTAAGGCGTGCACAGGTGGCGGCGTCCCAGTCGTCGGGGCGCTGGGGATCGATGTTGAGGGCCGTGCCGCCCACATCCAGCACGTCGATCGGCGGCAGGAGGGCATGCAGCCCGCGGGCCAGCACCGATTTGCCGGTGCCGCGCCCACCGGCGATCACCACACCCCCCAGACCGGGATCCACCGCGGCCAGCAGCAGCGCCAATTTGAGGGTGCCATGGCCGGTGATGGCGGCAAGGGGAAAGGCGCGGGCAGCGGCATCGCTGGTCGTGGTGGTGGCGGCTGTTCCGCTTGCAACCATGGTGAGGCCCGGGCCCGATTCACGTGCGCGTCAGTCTCGCTGATCAGGCCAGCGGCGGTGCCACGCCTAGCCTGGCCATCGCCCTTGGCGCCAACCTGCCAAGCCGCGTCGGCGGCCCGATCGCCACCCTGATCGCGGTGCGGCCCCTGCTGGAAGCACGCGTGCGGCAGTGGGGGCGCAGCCAGGCGGAGGGACCTGCCGCCTTCCACTGGTCACCGCTGTTTGAAACCGAACCCGTGGGCGGACCCCCAGGCCAGCCGGCCTACATCAACGCCGTCGTGCGCGTGAACGGGTTAGCCGAGGGGCAGACACCCGCAAGCGCCGAGACGCTGCTGGAGCAGTTGCAGGCGCTGGAGCACCACTTCGGCCGGGAGCGCCAGGCGCGCTGGGCCCCCCGCAGCCTCGACCTCGACCTGCTCTGGTGGGGGGATCTGACCTGCTACACCCCCCAACTGCAGCTGCCCCATCCCCTCTGGCGCGAGCGGGACTTCGTGCTCGCCCCTCTGGCAGCCCTGGAAGGCCTGGCACCGGAACCCGGATGGGCGGCGGTGCCGCTGGCCGGCCGGCCCGGCTGGCCGGAGCAGCTGCCAGCGAATGGGCTCACCAGAACAACCGAGCCCCCAGGGAGGCCAGAGCCGCATCCAGACTGATTAGCCGCAGGTTCTCCAGCTCGGCCTGGGCCACCAGCACCGCATCCACCGGATCAACCTGAGAGTGGGGAGCCTGGGCATGGGACAGCTGAACGTGGGCGATCTTGCCGGCCCGCTGCAGGTGGTTGGGCCACACCGGCAGAAAGGCCAGTCCATCGGCCTCCAGCAACTGGGGGAAGCGCTCCAAGGCCAGCTCCAGGCCAGGCAACTGACCGACCCGATGGGCTGCGGCTAGTTCAAACCAACTGGCGGCACTCACCACCACCCGCTGCGCCGGATCGCGCAACACCTCCCGGACCGGCTCCGAAAGCAACCGGGGAGAACACCACCACCACTGCAGCGCGTGGGTATCGAGCAGGAAACCGGAAGCAGCCGGGGGATCGGTCATGGCAGATCGCGCATGGCAGGGTGCGTCAGGGCCGGGCGAACCGGGCCCCGGGCACCAAGGCATAGGGATCGATCGCAATCCCCTCTTGCACCAACCGCCCCGGCACCCGCCGCGTCAGCGCATCAGCCTCCAAGGGCACCAGCCGGGCCCAAGGCACACCACGCTTGGTGAGCACCACGGTGGCGCCCTGATGGGCAGCATCCGCCAGCCGCGAGAGCTGGGCCTTGGCCTCCCGCAGGTTCACGTGGCGCGTCACAGTCATACGCAGGAGTGGGAGCGGGGAGCAACTGGGGAGGCTTCTTTCAAGTGTTAGCCATGTAGTCACACTGGTGACCACATGTCGGACACGCTTGAAGCCAACCGCTCGGCTGAAGCGAACCGAGAGCCCCTGCGCGATGCTGGCCCCACTGCTGCAGCCACCGCTCGCCCATGGCTCCCCTCCCTGCTCCCGAGCCTGCGCGCCACCTGGAAACCACCGCCGCCCTGGACGCCCGCAAGATCCGCTTCGAGGTCAACCGCGTCGAGCTGCCGATGGGCGTGGTGGGCAGTTTCGGCCTGATCCGGCACCCCGGCGCCTCCCTGGCCGTGCCGGTGCTGGACGATGGCCGGGTGGTGGTGCTGCGCCAATACCGCTTCGCCGTGGCCACCCGCCTGCTGGAATTTCCCGCCGGCACCCTCGATGACGGCGAAGACCCGCTCAGCACCATGCGGCGGGAGCTGCAGGAGGAGGCCGGCTACAGCGCCAGCCGCTGGGATCCGCTCGGAGCAATGCTGCCCTGCCCGGGCTACTCCGATGAGGTGATTCACCTGTTTCTGGCCCGCGAGCTCAGCCCCCTGGCCGAGCCCCCCGCCGGCGACGACGACGAGGACCTGGAGGTGCTGCTGATGGAGCCCGGCGAACTGGATGCGGCGCTGGCCAGCGGCGACGAGTACCTCGACGGCAAGAGCGTCACCGCCTGGCTGCGGGCCAAGCAGCTGCTGGGGCTCTGAGGGCAGGGTTCGCAATGACTCAACCCCGCTGGCTGTTCTGGCATCGCCGCGACCTGCGCCTGGCCGATAACCGGGGCCTGGCTGCCGCCGCCGCCGCCACTCCGGCC
>VGQC01000053.1 GCA_016882385.1 Cyanobacteria bacterium M_DeepCast_100m_m1_067
GCCCAGCTGGATCAGGCGGTAGGCATCGCCAATGGCATTGGAGCCGGCGGCGCAGGCGGTGGCCACGGCGGTGCTCGGTCCCTTGGCCCCCAGGGCGATGGCCGTGAGGCCAGTGGCCATGTTCGGAATCATCATCGGCACGCAGAACGGGCTGACCCGATCCGGACCGCGATCGTTGAGCACCTGGGCCTGGGTCTCCATCATCAGCAATCCGCCGACGCCGGAGCCGATGGCGGTGCCAACCCGATGTTGGTTGGAGGCATCGATGGTGAGGCCGGCGTGGGCGACGGCCTGCTTGGCTGCCACCACCCCAAACTGGCAGAAGCGGTCCCAGCGCTTGGATTCCTTGGGCTCAAGCCAGCCGGAGGGGTCGAAGTTTTTGACCTCGGCCGCAAACCGGCAGGCATGGCGACTGGCGTCAAACAGGGTGATTCCCGCTACGCCATTGCGCGCCGAACGCAAACCCTCCCAGTAACTGGGAACGTCGTTGCCGATCGGTGTGACCGCGCCGAGACCGGTGACGACGACGCGCTGGAGACCCTGCACCATGGAGTGGCTCAGGCCTGCTTGTCCTGGATGAACTTGACGGCGTCACCCACGGTGGTGATGCCTTCGGCGGCTTCGTCGGGGATTTCGATGTCGAAGGCCTCTTCGAGGGCCATCACCAGCTCGACGGTGTCGAGGGAGTCAGCACCCAGATCGTTTTGGAAGTTGGATTCGGGCTTGACGTCCCCGGCATCCACGCTGAGCTGCTCTGCAACGATCGAGCGCACTTTCTCGAAGATCGCTTCCTGGGACATGGCCGCTGTGAGAGTCGACGCACTCTACGGGTCGCCCTGCGGAGCATCCTCCGGCGTATGAACAAGGGTGACGGCCTGCGGAGCGTCGCGCTTCGGCCCCGAACGCTTTGGGTACGTTGGGCGCAACGCCGTTTGTTCCCGGCTCAGGCCCATGTCCCACGCCGTCAAGATCTACGACACCTGCATCGGCTGCACCCAGTGCGTGCGCGCCTGCCCTCTCGACGTGCTCGAGATGGTGCCTTGGGATGGCTGCAAGGCCGGTCAGATCGCCTCGTCGCCCCGCACCGAAGACTGCGTGGGCTGCAAGCGCTGCGAAACCGCCTGCCCCACCGACTTCCTCAGCATCCGGGTGTACCTGGGCGACGAAACCACCCGCTCGATGGGCCTCTCCTACTGAGTCCTGTCCATCGGCACCACTGCCAATAAGCTCAAGCCCGGCCCTTGCCGGGCTTTTTTGTTGCGCCCCCTTTTGCGCCCCTAGTTGGCCCTGGCCTATGTGCGGCATCGTTGCCCTGATCGGATCGCGGGAGGCGGCTCCCCAGCTGCTGGAGGGCCTGCGCCAGCTGGAATACCGGGGCTACGACTCGGCCGGGATCGCCACGGTGGATGCCCAGGCGGATTCGGGGCCGGGCCGGCTGCACTGCCTCAAGGCCGAGGGCAAGCTGGTGAACCTCATGGCGCGGTTCGAGGCCCAGGGTGCCCCCGGGCACTGCGGCATCGGCCACACCCGCTGGGCCACCCACGGCAAGCCGGAGGAGCGCAACGCCCATCCCCATCTCGATGGCAGCGGCCAGCTGGCGGTGGTGCAGAACGGCATCATTGAGAACTACCGCAGCCTGCGGGAGGAGCTGCAGGCGGAAGGCGTGGTGTTCCGCTCCGACACGGACACGGAGGTGATTCCCCACCTGCTGGCCCGTCAATTGGCGCGGCTGCAGGCTGGCGTGGCAGGTGGGCGTGGCCGGGTGGCCAGCGGCAGCCTGTTGCTGCAGGCACTGCAAGAGGTGCTGCCCACGCTGCAGGGGGCCTATGCCCTGGCGGCGGTGTGGGCCGAGGCCCCCGGGGCGCTGGTGGTGGCTCGCAAGGCGGCGCCGCTGTTGATCGGTTTGGGGGAAGGGGAATTTCTCTGCGCCAGCGACACTCCGGCGCTGGCGGGATTCACCCGCACGATCCTGCCGATGGAAGACGGCGAGGTGGCCCTGCTCACCCCGTTGGGCATCGAGCTTTACGACGCTGCAGGGGAGCGGGTGCAGCGCAGCCCCAGCCTGCTGAGCGGCACCGAACACGTGGCGGACAAGCGCAGCTTCCGCCACTTCATGCTCAAGGAGATCCACGAGCAGCCCGAAACCGCGGCCCTGTGGGTGGCCCGCCACCTGCCGGAGCCTGTGGCCGGGCAAGCCACGCCCCTGGTGGCCCTGCCGCTGGCGGCGGAGGTGTTGGAGGGGGTGGAGCGGATTCAGATCCTGGCCTGCGGCACCAGTCGCCATGCCGCCCAGGTGGGGGCCTACCTGCTGGAGCAGCTGGCGGGCATTCCCACGGGCGTGTTCTACGCCAGTGAATTCCGCTACGCGCCGCCGCCGCTGACGCCCCACACCCTCACGATCGGCGTCACCCAATCGGGCGAAACAGCCGACACGTTGGCGGCTCTGGCAATGGAGCAGGAGCGGCGCCAGCTGGTGGCTGATCCGGCTTTTGCACCGCGGCTGCTGGGGATCACCAACCGCCCCGAAAGCTCCCTGGCGCGCATGGTCGACCACATCCTCGACATCGGCGCCGGCATTGAGGTGGGGGTGGCGGCCACCAAGACCTTTTTGGGTCAACTGCTGGCTTTCTACGGCCTGGCTCTGGCCTTTGCCGAACGGCGGGTGGGCCAGCGCCAGGGGGGTGGCACGTCGGGCCGGAGTCGTGAGGAGCTCAAGGCCCTGGTGGCCGCGTTGCGGCAGCTGCCCCAGCAGCTCGAGGCCCTGGTGGCCGACCACGACCAGCGCTGCGCCGCCCTGGCCCACCGCTTTGAGGGCACCCAGGATGTGATCTTCCTGGGGCGGGGGATCAACTACCCGATCGCCCTGGAGGGGGCGCTCAAGCTCAAGGAGATCAGCTACATCCACGCTGAGGGCTACCCGGCCGGCGAGATGAAGCACGGGCCGATCGCCCTGCTCGACGCCAAGGTGCCGGTGGTGTCGATCGCGGTGCCCGGGCTGGTGTTCGAGAAGGTGCTCAGCAACGCCCAGGAGGCCAAGGCCCGCGATGCCCAGCTGGTGGGCGTGGCGCCCGACTGCCCCGACGCGGAGCTGTTTGATGTGCTGTTGCCGGTGCCGGTGGTGGACGAGCTGCTCAGCCCGCTGTTGACGGTGATTCCGATGCAGTTGCTGAGCTATCACATCGCCGCCCACCGGGGCCTGGATGTGGATCAGCCCCGCAACCTGGCCAAGAGCGTCACTGTGGAGTAATTGGTGGAGTAAGTGGCGGCGTGAGGGTCTGATTGGGCTCGACGTCGCTGCGGCCGTAGCGGTCTTCGAAGCGCACGATGTCGTCTTCGCCCAGGTAGGGGCCGCTCTGCACTTCGATCAGTTCCACCGGGATCTTGCCGGGGTTGGAGAGGCGGTGGCGGCAGCCCAGGGGGATGTAGGTGCTCTGGTTTTCGCCCACCAGCTCCTGGCGGCCATCCTTGTCCACCACCGCCGTTCCCTGCACCACGATCCAGTGCTCGGCCCTGTGGTGGTGCATCTGCAGCGACAGGCTGGCCCCAGGGTTGACCACGATTCGCTTCACCTGCCAGCGCTCGCCCTCGGTGACGCCGTCGTAGGACCCCCAGGGGCGGTAGATCTTGCGGTGGGCCTTGCTTTCCGGCGCCCCCTCCCGCTCCAGCAGTCCCACAATCCCCTTGATGTCCTGGGCCCGGTCGCGGTGGGCCACCAGCACCACGTCGTCGGTTTCCACCACCACCAGGTCTTCCACCCCGAGGCCCACCACCAGCCGGTGCTCGCTGCGCAGATAGCAGTTGCGGGCGTCGTCGTGGATCACCCGGCCCCTCAGCACGTTGCCTTGCGCGTCGCGCTCCGCGGCGGTTTCCCAGAGGGCGCTCCAGCTGCCCACATCGCTCCAGCCGGCCTCTAGCGGCAGCACAGCGCCGCGGTCGGTGCGCTCCATCACGGCCACGTCGAGGGCCACATTCGGGCAGCCGGCGAAGGCTTCCCGTTCCAGCCGCAGGAAATCGAGGTCGGCGCTGTCCTGCTCCAGGGCGGCGCGGCAGGCGCTCACCACCTCCGGGGCCAGCCGTTCCAGCTCCGCCAGGATGGCGCTGGCCTTGAACAGGAACATGCCGCTGTTCCAGGTGAAGCGGCCCGTGGCCAGAAATGCCTCAGCTGTGGCGCGATCGGGTTTTTCCACGAAGCGGGCGATCGGCACCGGCGCGCTGGCCGCCGCCAACGACTGCGCGGCCTCGATGTAGCCGTAGCCCGTTTCCGGGGCGGTCGGCACGATCCCGAAGGTCACCAGTTGGCCGGCTTCCGCCGCTGCCGTGCCTGCCGCGATCGCGGCGCGGAAGGCCGCCGCATCCCGGATCACGTGGTCGGCTGCCAGCACCAGCAGCAGCGGATCGTCGCCCTGGGCCGTGGCCTGTAGCGCTGCCACCGCCACGGCCGGGGCGGTGTTGCGGCCGATCGGCTCCAGCAGGATCCCGGCGGGCTCCACGCCGATCTGGCGCATCTGCTCGGCCACGATGAAGCGGTGGTCCTCGTTGCAGATCAGCAGTGGCGGCGCCAGCCCGAGCAGACCCTCCAAGCGCTGCTGGGTTTGCTGCAGCAGGGTCTCCTCTCCATTCCCCGCCAGGGGCCAGTACTGCTTGGGGTAGCTGGCCCGCGAGAGCGGCCACAGCCGCGTGCCGGTGCCGCCGCACAGGATCACCGGTACAAGACGTGTCATCGTGCGGGGGTGGAAGCCAGGCCTGTGGCTATTCCAGCAGCCCAGGTGGCGCTTTGCCCGTAGAGGCGTGGCGCGAGGCCCGTTGAATTCCGTCCGGCTTGTTCTGTACAGCTTGTACAGAACTCAGGAGGGTGCCCAAGGAGGAGTCAGTCCGGCGGGGCTCCGCCTTTGTCCTGGGCCATCCCTAGCTCCAGCAGCCCCGGCGGCGGGGTGATGCCAACCCAGCCTTCGCTCAGGTGCACTTCGGGCACGATCGCTTTCACAAACGGAATCAGGATTCGCCGCGCACCGCTGGGGCTGTCCTGCTCCACCTCCAGCAGGTCATTGCCGGCGTGGATCAGGTCGCAGACCCGCCCGATCACCTCACCTGTCTCCAGCAGCCGCACTTCGGTGCCCACCAGATCGAGCAGGTGGAATTCGCCCCGGGCCAGCTTGGGCCGGTCGCTGGCGCGCACCAGCAGCTGCTCGCCCACCAGGGCTTCGGCCGCCTCGCGGCTGTCGACATCGGCCAGCCGCACCACAAACAGCCCCTTGCCCGGCAGCTGCCGACCACCGCGCAGCTCCACCAGCCGCGGTGCTTCCTCGCGCCGTTGCAGCCAGCGCTGTCCGGCCCGGGTGAAGCGTTCGGGGAAATCGCTCAAGGGCAGGATCCGCAGTTCCCCCTTCAGGCCCTGGGCGGCCACGATCTTGCCTACCACCATGAGCTCGTCCTGAGGGGATTCGCCGGGACTGTCGGTGTCGCTCAGATCAGCCATGCCCGCCTGATTCCCTCGCCGGTCCTTCTCCCCCGATAATGACCCCACGCCTCGCCTGAACCATGGCCGACCTGCTGCCAATCCTGCCGGGCTCCACCGTGGTGGTGCGCGACGGCCGTTCGATTTACAACGGCTACCGGGGCTTCGTGCAGCGCATCAGCGGTGCGCAGGCTGCCGTGCTGTTCGAAGGGGGCAACTGGGACAAGCTGGTCACCATGCCGCTCAAGATTCTCGAGCAGGCTTGAGCACCGCCAGGGCGGCCCGGGCCGCTTCCTGTTCGGCGCTGCGCCGCGAGCGGCCCCAGCCTTCCTGCCCCCCGCTGTCTGCCCCCCCCTGATTGCCAACCGTCACCGTGCAGCGAAAGCGTCGCGGGTCAGCATGGAGCTGGCTGCACTCCTCGCAGGTGTAGTGGGGCAGGCCCAGCCCTGCGGCCTGGGTCCATTCCTGCAGGGCTGATTTCCAGTTGTGGCGGTCGGGGTCGGCCAGCAGTTCGGTGCTGCTGCGCTGCCAGTGGGGGGTAAGCCAGCGGTGCACCGGCTCCAGGCCGCCCTGGCCGGCACCCCAGGCTTCATAAAGGCCGCCGAGCAGGGCTTCGCAGCACTCCGCCCGCACGGTCGCCCGCCCGGCCGCATCACCGTTGGCCATCGGACCCAGGTGCAGCACGGCTTCGATGCCGCAGGATGCGCCCAGTTCGGCCAGCCAGCGGTCGCTCACCAGCTGAGCCCGCAGCGTCGAGCAGCGCCCGACGCTCAAGCTCGGATAGTGCTTTTGCAGGAACTCCGATGCTGCCAGGCGCAGCACGGCGTCGCCCAGAAACTCCAGCCGCTCGTGGTTGACGGCCCGGCCGGCGGACGTGTGGGTTAGGGCCTCCTCAATGGGGGCCAGATCGCGGTTGCCGGGCTCCAGGCCCAGGGACCGCAGGAAGGCGACCAGCTGCTCTTGGCGTTCGGGTCCCATGACTGGAGCGGATGGCCGGAGCGGTGAAGGGGGTGAAAGCAGGACGTAAGCCGGGTTCTGTTCTCCCGCCGGCAGGCCCGGAGGCCAGGGGCGGGGGGTGATCATCTGTCTGGGACCGCCGTTGCCGGCGGCCTCGAGCGGCGCACTTGAAGCGGGACGGGTGTCATGGCCAACCGTTGTCCCTGGGCCTTGCTCCCAGCCGGGGTTTACCGAGCCAGCACCTCTCGATGCTGCTGGTGCGCTCTTACCGCACCTTTGCACCCTTGCCTGATCAGGGGGCAAGCCCCCTGCCATCGGCGGTGTGTTTCTGTGGCACTCTCCTCACGGTCGCCCGCACTGGGCGTTACCCAGCAAGCCTGGCCATTGGGGAGCCCGGACTTTCCTCAACCAGGCGCCCGGGCTGCTCGCAAAAGGCATCCGAAGACGCTTCCCACGCGTTGCCCGAGCCCTGATCGCGATCACCTCGCCTGCTTTCGAGGTCCATCATCGCCGGTGGCCGATAATGACCCTGGCGGGCACGTTCCGCCGGGGGGCTGTAGCTCAGCCGGATAGAGCGACGGTTTCCTAAACCGTAGGTCGTGGGTTCGAGTCCCGCCAGCCCCGCTTCTGGTCCTAGCTGGTAGCGAGCGCTACGGGTGGTGGTCTACCCATTCCGGCCACCGGGGCTAGCGTGGTCCCAGTCGTCTGACCGCGATGACCCAGCTTCACGATCTGCGTCTGCGGCTGCTGGTGCAGCAGGAGAGCGAGCGCATCGCCGACAGCCAACCCGATGAGCTCGACCTCTCGGTGGTGCAGGCCCGCTGCCTCTGCTGGCTGGCTTTGTTGGCGGAAGCCCATGAAGAGCAGGCCACCGACGCGGAACGCCGCGGCGACACCGAGCAGGCCATGGGCTGGTTTGCTGATTCCATGCGCCTGCGCGATGTGATCCATGTGGTCACCTCGATCGAGATCCCGCTGCCGGCGGCCAGCGGCGAGATCGACGCGTTGGGCGACGACCAATGCGACCCAGGCCCCCTGGCGGCGTGAGTGTCATGATGGAAGCTGACAACCCAAGGGAATGCGGTGCCCGAAGAGCCCTGCCAATGCCCTGATTGCCAGCGCTTCTATCGGGAACACGACCGATTGATCCGTGAAAATCCCACCCTGCGCCAGCAGCAGGAGCTGAATTGGGCTGCGTTGCAGTCATTCCGCACCCTGGCTGGTCGGGTGATGGAGGAGCTGCAGAAGCAACAGGAGGCGGCTGAGGCCGCCGCCAATCCGGCTCCTGCAGCCCAGGCACCTGGTGCTGGGGCCGATCAGGCCGTAGATCAGGCTGTTGAGCCCGATGCGGTGCAGCAGGCCATGGCCGATCTGGAGAACATCAATGCCCACCTGTTCTCGATAGAGGCCCTGATGGAGCGCATCTTCGATGTGCGCGTGCCCGAGGAGGTGGAGCAGAAGTTTCGAGAGGTGGCCGGCGAGCTGGCCCCCGACCCCCTCAATGCCGACCGCCTGCGGCTCAATCGCCTTCTGCACCAAACCCCGGACCTACCGGGTTAGGCCTTCCGGTTCGTCCATCTCACAGGTGATGGTGACGGGGAAGCTCTCGGCCCGCCAGATCCGCTCGGCGTAATCGCGGATCGAGCGGTCGGAGGAGAAGAAGCCGCTGCGGGCTGAATTGAGCAGCGACATCCGGTTCCAGCGGCCCCGGTCGGCCCAGGCACGGTCCACGTCGGCCTGGGCTTCCAGATAGGCGTTGAAATCGGCCAGCACGAAGAAGGGATCCCGCCCGGTGAGGTTTTGCAGCAGGGGCCGGAACAGGTCGCCGTCGCCATTGCTGAAGTGGCCCTGCTCCACCAGGCGCAGGATCTCAGCGAGCTCCGGCATGCTGCCGATCAGCTCCCAGGGGCGGTAGCCACTGTTGTGCAGGCTGGAAATTTCCTCGGCGGTTTTGCCGAACAGGAAGAAGTTTTCGGCGCCCACCTGCTCGCGGATCTCCACATTGGCGCCGTCCAGGGTGCCGATGGTGAGGGCGCCATTCATGGCGAACTTCATGTTGCCGGTGCCGGAGGCTTCCTTGCCGGCGGTGGAGATCTGCTCGGAGAGATCGGAGGCGGGGTAGACCCGCTCGCCCAGCTTGACGTTGTAGTCGGCCAGGAAGATCACCCGCAGGCGGCCCTCCATGTCGGGATCGGCGTTGATCGTTTCGGCGATGCCGTTGATGAAGCGGATGATCAGCTTGGCCATGTAATACCCGGGTGCCGCCTTGCCACCGAAGATGACGGTGCGGGGCGCCATGCCGTCGGCCTGGCCGTTTTTGATGCGCAGGTATTGGGCGATCACCTGCAGGGCGTTGAGGTGCTGGCGCTTGTATTCGTGGATGCGCTTCACCTGCACGTCAAACAGCGACGCCGGATCCACCAGCACACCGGTGTGGCGGTGGATGTAATGGCTCAGCTGGCCCTTCACGGCCAGCTTGGTGGCCTGCCAGCGCTCCAGGAAGCTGCTGTCGTCGACGAATTGCTCGAGTTTGCGCAGGTCATCGAGGTGGTTGACCCAGCCCTCGCCGATCGATTCATTCAGCAGGGCTGAGAGCTGGGGATTGGCCAGGGCCACCCAGCGCCGGGGCGTCACGCCGTTGGTGACGTTGGTGAACTTCTCCGGCCACAGGGCGGCGAACTCCGGGAACAGCTCGGTTTTGACCAGCTCGCTGTGCAGGGCCGCCACACCGTTGACGTGGTGCGATGCCACGGTGGCGAGGTGGGCCATGCGCACCGCCTTGCCGCCCTCCTCATCGATGATCGACACCTTGCGCAGGATCTGCTCGTTGCCCGGGTACTTGAGACGCACCTGCTGCAGGAAGCGGCGGTTGATCTCATAGATCAGCTCCAAGTGCCGCGGCAGCAGCGAGCCGAACAGTCCCAGCCCCCACTTCTCCAGGGCCTCCGGCAACAGGGTGTGGTTGGTGTAGGCCACCGACCGGCTGGTGATGCTCCAGGCGGCCTCCCAGTCGAGGTGTTTGTCGTCGAGCAGCAGGCGCATCAGCTCCGCCACGGCGATGGCCGGGTGGGTGTCGTTGAGCTGCACCGACCAGTGGTCGGGGAATTCGGTGATCGGGATGCCCCGGGCATCGAGGTTGCGGATCATGTCCTGCAGGGAGCAGCTCACGAAGAAGTGCTGCTGCTTGAGGCGCAGGCGGCGGCCCTCGTCGGTGCCGTCGTTGGGATAGAGCACCTTGGAGAGGGTCTCCGAGCCCACTTTTTCCTCCACGGCGCCGTAGTAATCGCCGATGTTGAAGGCGTAGAAGTCGAAGGATTCGGTGGCATCGGCGCGCCAGAGGCGTAGCCGGTCGCAGGTGTTGACCCGATACCCCAGCACCGGCACGTCGTGGGGGACGCCGATGGCGTGCTCCTCAGGAATCCAGCGCACCCGGTAGGTGCCGTGATCATCGCGGTAGCTCTCGGTGCGTCCGCCGAAGCCCACGAAGCAGGCCTGGTCGGGGTGGGGCAGCTCCCAGGGCCAGCCGCTCTTGAGCCACTTGTCGGTGATTTCCACCTGCCAGCCGTCGCGGATCAGCTGGTCGAAGATGCCGAACTCGTAGCGGATGCCGTAGCCGGTGGCGGGGATCTCCAGCGAAGCCAGCGATTCGAGGAAACAGGCCGCCAGCCGCCCCAGGCCGCCGTTGCCGAGGCCTGGCTCTTCCTCCACGTCGAGGATCTCGTTGATGTCGTCGATGCCGAAGCGGCGCAGCGCTTCGGCCGCCTCCTGCTGGATGCCCAGCATCAGCAGGTTGTTGCCCAGTTGCGGGCCGATCAGGAATTCGGCCGAGAGGTAGGCCACCACGCGGGTGGGTGTGGCGCTCAGGGCTTCAATGCCAGCCAGGTAGCGGGTCATCAGCCGATCGCGCACGGCGTAGCTGAGGGCCATGTAGAGGTCGTGGCGGCTGGCCGTGGGCGCGAGCTTGCCGAGCGTGTAGAAGAGGTGCTCGGTCATGCCGTCGAACACGTCGTCAGCGGCGAGCCCGCTGCGATCGGGGTCGGCGTAGCAGCCTGGGGTGGGCAGGCGCAGGTTGCTGGGTTGAAGGTCGCTCATACGAGCAATCCTCCGTCATGGCCCGGGGTCGGGCCTGTAGACCATCGCCAGTTCGTCACGTCGTCGGCATCCTTGCCGTGCTCGTGGGCGTAGGCGCGGTTGGCCAGGATCGCCTCCTTCATCCGCTCCTTGACGTGGGCGGCGCGAGATCCCAACCTCGGCACTCGGTCGATCACATCGATCACCAGGCTGAAGCGATCGATCTGGTTGCTCATCGCCAGCTCAAGCGGGGTGTTGATGTTGCCCTTCTCCTTGTAGCCGCGCACGTGGAAGTTGGGGTGGTTGGTGCGGTTGTAGGTGAGCCGGTGAATCAGCCAGGGGTAACCATGGAAATTGAAGATCACCGGCCGATCGGTGGTGAACAGGCTGTCGAAGTCGCGGTCGCTCAGCCCGTGGGGGTGCTCGCTGGGCTGGGTGAGGGCAAACAGCTTCACCACATTGAGCACCCGCACCTTCAGGCTGGGGATCTCGCGGCGCAGGATCTCCACGGCCGCCAGGGTCTCCTTGGTGGGGATGTCGCCGGCGCAGGCCATCACCACATCCGGTTCATCCGGGGCGGTGCCGCAGTCATCGTTGCTGGCCCAGCTCCACAGGCCGATGCCTTTGGCCACGTGAGGTGCAGCACCGGCAGCACCGCCCCGTCGCTCATCGGGTTGAGGAATTTGTTGATGTGCCAGCTGGTGGCCAGCGGACCGGTTTCCGCCTCGCCATCGCCGACGCAGGCCAGCGCAATCAGCGTCGGGTTGTCGAACACCGCCCCGCAGGCGTGGGAGAGCACGTAGCCCAGCTCGCCGCCTTCATGGATTGATCCGGGTGTTTCCGGGGTGCAGTGGCTGCCGATGTGGCCAGGGAAGGAGAACTGCTTGAGGAACAGCCCCATCCCGACGGCGTCCTGGGATTTGTTGGGATAGATCTCGCTGTAGGAGCCATCCAGATAGGTGGGGGCCAGCACGCCCGGGGCCCCGTGGCCTGGGCCCGACAGGTAGATCATGTCGAGATCCCGCTCGCGGATCAGCCGGTTGGCATGGGCCCAGATGAACGCCTGACCCGGCGAGGAGCCCCAGTGGCCCAGCAGGCGGTTCTTGATGTGCTCCG
>VGQC01000054.1 GCA_016882385.1 Cyanobacteria bacterium M_DeepCast_100m_m1_067
GCTGGATCGAGGAAGTCGTCGTCGATGCGGCGGTAGATCACATCCACCGGTTCGAGGCCGGCGGTGCTGCGCATCCACACCCGGTCGTCCTGGCAGATCAGGTCGCGACCCTCCACCAGCTGGATGCCCATCTGCTGGGCCAGGTAGCTGTGCTCGAAATAGGCGCTGTTGAACACGCCGGGGGTGAGCAGCACCACCTTGGGGGCCTCGGTCCAGGGGGCGAGCTCCCGCAGGGTCTGGAGCAGGTGGGAGGGGTAATCGTCGATCGGTTGCACCGTGCGTCCCGAGAACAGGCTCGGGAACATCCGCTTCATCACCCGCCGGTTTTCCAGGAAGTAGGCCACGCCGGAGGGACAGCGCAGGTTGTCTTCCAGCACGCGCCAGGTGCCCTGGCCGTCGCGCACCAGGTCGAGGCCGGAGATGTGGCACCAGCGGCCTAGGGGCGGCTCGAATCCCTGCAGCTGGGGGCGCCAGCCCTGGGAGCTCTCGACGTCTTCGCGGGGAATCACGCCGTCGCCCAGGATTCGCTGGGGGCCGTAGACGTCGGCCAGGAAGAGATCGATCGCTTCTAGACGTTGAAACAGACCCTGCTCCAAGGTCTGCCAGTCGCCGCTGCTGATCAGGCGTGGCAGGGGGTCGAAGGGCAGGATGCGCTCGCCGCCCTGGCTGCCGGAGCCGTTGAGGCGAAAGGTGGCCCCCAATCGCCGGAGCAGCACGCCGGCCGCGGCGTGGTTGCGGTTGAGTTCATCGAGGCCCAGTTGGCCCAGGGAGGACAGCAGGGGGCTCAGGGCGCTGCGCGGCACATCGACCGCGCTGAAGTATTCGTCGTAGCCCCCACTGGGTTTGTATTCGGTAAACATGCCGGACCACTGGGCGTGGCGAGATCATGTCCAGCCGTTGGGGGCAGTGCCGGTGTGGGTTGCTACGAAAGTGCAGCTCCAGCAAATCGAGCTATAGCAAGAAGTAGCGCTGGGCCATCGGCAATACCTCGGCCGGCTCGCAGGTGAGCAGTTCGCCGTCGGCGAACACCTCGTAGGTCTGGGGGTCCACCTCCACCTTGGGCAGGGCGGTGTTGTTCTTCATGCTGGCCTTGCTCAGGCCCCCCCGGGTGTTCACCACCGGCACGCAGGGGCGCTTCAGGCCCAGCTGGCGGGGAATGTCGGCATCGAGGGCCGCCTGGCTCACAAAGGTGAGGCAGCTGGGGGCCAGGGCCGCGCCGAAGGCGGCAAACATCGGCCGGCCGTGAACCGGGCCGGGGGTGGGAATCGAGGCGTTGGCATCGCCCATCTGCGCCCACACGATCGAGCCCCCCTTGATCACCAGCTCCGGCTTCACCCCGAAGAAGCCCGGCTTCCACAGCACCAGATCGGCCAGCTTGCCCACCTCCACCGAGCCAATCTGGGAGTCCAGTCCGTGGGCGATGGCCGGATTGATCGTGGTCTTGGCGATGTAGCGCTTGAGGCGGGTGTTGTCGTTGCGTGAACTGTCTTCAGGGAGGGCGCCGCGCTGCACCTTCATCTTGTGGGCCGTCTGGAAGGTGCGGGTGATCACCTCGCCCACCCGGCCCATGGCCTGGGAATCGCTGGCGATGATCGAGAAGGCGCCCAGGTCGTGGAGGATGTCCTCGGCGGCGATCGTTTCGCGGCGGATGCGCGATTCGGCGAAGGCCACATCCTCCGGGATCTTGGGATCCAGGTGGTGGCACACCATCAGCATGTCGAGGTGCTCCTCGAGGGTGTTCACCGTGTAGGGCCGGGTGGGGTTGGTGCTGCTGGGCAGCACGTTGGCCTCGCCGCAGATCTTGATGATGTCGGGGGCGTGGCCGCCGCCGGCCCCTTCGGTGTGGAAGGTGTGGATCGTGCGGCCGCCGATGGCGCGGATCGTGTCCTCCACGAAACCCGCCTCGTTGAGGGTGTCGGAGTGGATGCACACCTGCACGTCGAGCTGGTCGGCCACCGTCAGGCAGCAGTCGATGGCGGCAGGGGTGGTGCCCCAGTCTTCGTGCAGCTTGAGGCCGCAGGCGCCGGCGCGCACCTGCTCTTCGATTGCCTCAGGTGTGCTGGCGTTGCCCTTGCCGTAGAAGCCGAGGTTCACCGGCAGCCCTTCGGCCGCCTGCAGCATGCGGGCCAGGTGGAACGCGCCGGGGGTGCAGGTGGTGGCGTTGGTGCCGGTGGCCGGGCCGGTGCCGCCGCCCAGCAGGGTGGTCACACCACTGGCCAGGGCGGTTTCGATCTGCTGGGGGCAGATGAAGTGCACGTGGGTGTCGATTGAGCCTGCGGTGAGGATGTGCCCCTCGCCGGCGATCGCTTCGGTGCCCGGGCCCACGATGATGGTGACGCCGGCCTGGGTGTCGGGGTTGCCCGCCTTGCCGATGGCGCAGATGCGCCCGTCGCGCAGGCCGATGTCGGCCTTCACGATCCCCCACCAGTCGAGGATCAGGGCGTTGGTGATCACCGTGTCCACCGCCCCTTCGGCCCGCGTGGTCTGGGCCTGGCCCATGCCGTCGCGAATCACCTTGCCGCCGCCGAACTTCACCTCATCGCCGTAGACGGTGAAATCCTGCTCCACCTCGAGGATCAGTTCGGTGTCGGCCAGCCGCAGCCGATCGCCAGTGGTGGGGCCGTAGGTCTCGGCGTAGGCGCGGCGGGAGATGCGGTAGGGCATGGGGTTGGGGGTGCGGGAGTCGCCTTAATCCAGTGGGCCGTTCACCAGGCCGTTGAAGCCAAACACGCGGCGCTCGCCGGCATACGGCACCAGCTGCACTTCGCGGCTGTCGCCCGGTTCAAAGCGAATCGCCGTGCCGGCGGGGATGTCGAGGCGCTGGCCGCGGGTGGCGTCGCGGTCGAATTTGAGGGCGCTGTTGGCTTCGTGGAAGTGGAAGTGGGAGCCCACCTGCACCGGCCGATCGCCGCTGTTGGCCACCAGCACAGTGGTGACGGGCCGGCCGGCATTGAGCTCGAGGTCGCCGGGTTCGGGGAGCAGTTCGCCAGGGATCAGGGGGGGCATCAGGGTGCGGGTGGGGATCAGCGGATCGGGTCGTGCAGGGTCACGAGCTTGGTGCCGTCGGGAAACATCGCTTCGATCTGCACCTCGCTCACCAGCTCAGGGATGCCCTCCATCACCTGGTCGCGGCTGAGCCAGGTGCTGCCCTCAGCCATCAGGGCGGCCACGCTTTTGCCATCGCGGGCGCCTTCCAGCACCTGGAAGCTGAGCCAAGCCACGGCCTCCGGGTGGTTCAGTTTGAGACCGCGGTTGAGCCGCCGCTCCGCCAGCAGGGCTGCGGTGACGATCAGCAGCTTGTCCTTTTCCTGAGGGGTGAGATGCATCGCCCAAGTCGCATCGTTCAACTCTGGCAGGGACGGGCTCTGGCGTCCCGTTCAGCTTGAACCTTCAGGCGGTGATGCCAGCGGTTGCTCCTGGAAGGGCCACACCCGCGGCAGGTCTGGGGCGGGCAGGCCGCGCAGGGCCCGGATGCGCGCCCACAGCCGGGTAAACCAGAAGCGTGCCGCCTGGCTCGAGGGCCCCCGGTAGCGGGCGATCAGCCCCTGCGCCAGGGCGCCGCAGGCCATGGTGCCCTCCAGCCCCTGACGATCCCGGCGGCAGTCGGCTAGCAGCTCCGCCAGGGCTGCAGCCGCCAGGGGTTCTGGGGCGGCCCACACCAGGGATCCCAGCACCGCTTCGCCGGCCATGCCGTGCTCACCCTCAAGGCTGGCGGCGCTGATCTCCAGGGGATCCACCAGCTCCCAGTGCGGTTCGCCGGGCCCGAGCCGGCGGATGCGCAGGCGGGAGCGCCAGCGCCCCGCCCCCAGGGTTTCGCCGGCGGCGCTGCGGCCCAGCCGCACCACGTCCATGCCCAGCCAGCTGGCTCCCACCGCCAGCTCCACCTCCACGGTTTGCTCCAGCAGCCCACCGGCAAACAGCACCAGCTCCTGGGGCAGCCACTCCAGATCGCTGCCCGCCTCCAGGTTGAAGTGCAGCGCCTGCCGGGCCCACTGACCTTCGGGCGCCAGCCTGGAGCGCCCCACGCTGCCGTACACCTTCTGGGCGGCCGCGCTGGTGAGCAGGGCCCGGCTGGCTGGCCCCAGGCTGGCGTGAATCGTCAGTTGATCGCCCCCCACCAGGCCGCCGGCGGTATGGAGCAGGGGCAGTTCGCAGCGGCCATCAGGGTGATGAAACGCCCGCTGCAGCTTCAGGGGTGCGGTGGCACCCCCCTGGTGCGTTGTGGCTGGCGCCGGAGCCTGCGGTGCGAGGAACCGCAGCTCAGCGTTGCCGTGCCAGCTACTCAGGGCCATGGCTGCGGACACCTGCTCCAGGCAAGCTGATCAGGTTCCATGCTGCCGCTGCGATGGCCCGTTCCGCACCTGCTGCCGAGCCCCTGGTGCTGCGTCAGCGGGGCCTGAACGGTCCGATGTCGGCCGATGGCGCTCTGGAGCTGGCACTCACGGCTGAGGAGCGCACCCGGCTGCGGGGCCAGCGGCACACCCGCTGCGGCCGCGAGCTGCTGCTGCAGCTGCCCCGGGGTGGGGCCCTGGAGCCGGGGGAGTGGCTGGGGACCACGGCGGAGGCCCCGTTGGTGCAGGTGCAGGCGGCGGCGGAGGCCCTGATTCAGGTGCGGAGCGCCGATCCCCTGGCCCTGTTGCAGGCCGCCTACCACCTGGGCAATCGCCACGTGGCGATGGAGATTCATCCCGCCGAGCTGCGCTTGTTGGCCGATCCCGTGTTGGTCCATTTGTTGGAGCACCGCGGTTTGCGGGTGGGGCCTCTGCAGGCCCCCTTCCGGCCCGAAACGGGTGCCTACGGCCATGCCCACTAGCCAGCTGCGGCTGTTTCAGCTGATCAGCCCGGCCCTGCCGGTGGGGGCCTTCAGTTATTCAGAGGGGCTGGAGGTGCTGGTGCAGCACGGCCAGCTGGCCGATGGTCCGGCGGTGGCGGCCTGGCTCGAGGCTGAACTCTGCCGAGGGGCCCTGACGCTGGAGGCCGCCAGCCTGCCCCGGTTGCTGGTGGCCGAGCTGGCCGAGCTGCGGGAGCGCGACAGCTGGTTGCTGGCCCTGCGGGAGGCAGCGGACGTGCGCGCCCAGCAGCGCCAGATGGGGGCCTCGCTGCTGCGGCTGCTGGCCGACCTGGGTTTTGAGCCGCCGGCTCTGGATCTGGCTTGGCCGGCGGCCTTTGCCTTGGCGGGCCGGGCCCTGGAGATTCCTGCCGAGGCGCTGGTGGAGGCCTATCTCTATGGCTGGGTCGCCAACCAGCTCAGTGCAGCGGTGCGGTTGGTGCCGTTGGGGCCCACCCAATCCCAGCGGCTGCAGCTGGCGCTGGCGCCGTTGATCGCCCGCCGCGCCGTCGAGCTCTCTGGCAGCGATCCCGATGCGCTCTGGATCGGCGGTGTGGGATCGGGCCTGGCCCAGTTGCGCCATGCCGAGCTCTATTCCAGGCTGTTTCGCAGCTGAGGGCCTCGGATGAGCAAGCTGCGCGTGGGCGTGGCCGGGCCGGTGGGCTCGGGCAAAACCGCCCTGGTGGAGGCGTTGTGCCGGCGGCTGCGCGATCGGCTGCAGCTGGCGGTGGTCACCAACGACATCTACACCCAGGAGGATGCCCAGTTCCTCACCCGCGCCGGCGCCCTGGAGCCCGAGCGCATCCGGGGCGTGGAAACGGGCGGCTGCCCCCACACCGCCATCCGCGAAGACTGCTCGATCAACCGGGCGGCGGTGGCGGAGCTGGAGGCGGCCTTTCCCGATCTGGATCTGGTGCTGGTGGAGAGCGGCGGCGACAACCTGGCCGCCAGCTTCAGCCCCGAGCTCGTGGACCTCTGCGTCTATGTGATCGATGTGGCCGCTGGCGACAAGATCCCGCGCAAGGGCGGGCCGGGCATCACCCGCTCCGATCTGCTGGTGATCAACAAGATCGACCTGGCGCCGATGGTGGGCGCAAGCCTTGCGGTGATGGAGGCCGACACCGAGCGGATGCGTGGCGGGCGTCCCTGGTGCTTCACCAACATCCGCACCGGTGAGGGGCTGGATGCTGTGGAGCAGTTTCTGTGGGCCCAGTTGCCCTGATTTGGTAGCCGTCGCCACAGACAGTGCCCCCGCTGAATGTCCGCTTGTTGGGGTGGATCTAGTTGTGTTGACGCCTCCGGCGTAGCGGTTTAAGGAATCGTTGCAACCACTACTTGGCGCAACCCGTTCGGCTCGATACGTTGGTGAGAACCGCTGAACAGCAGCGGCACATTCAGTGGTTTTTTCGTAGGAGTTTTTATGCATCCTTCCCTCATGCGCAAGGCGGCCTTCCGTTACGTCGCCGGTGCTACGGCGGTGGCGGCCAGCCTGTCTCTGGTGGCTTGCGGTGGCGGCGAGCAGGCCTCCGGGGACTTTGACGGCGAAGTGAAGGTGGGCATCCTTCACTCCCGCTCCGGCACCATGGCCATCTCCGAAAACACGGTGGCCGAAGCCGAATTGATGGCCATCGATGAGATCAACGCCAAGGGTGGCGTGTTGGTCGATGGCAAGAAACTCAAGATCGTTCCCGTCGAGGAAGATGGGGCTTCGGACTGGCCCACCTTCGCTGAGAAGGCCAAGAAGCTGATCGATCAGGATCAGGTGTCCGTCGTCTTCGGTGGTTGGACCTCCGCCAGCCGCAAGGCGATGCTGCCGGTGTTTGAGGCCAAGGATCACTTCCTCTTCTACCCGATTCAGTACGAGGGTCAGGAGTGCTCCAAGAACATCTTCTACAGCGGTGCCTCCCCCAACCAGCAGGCTGAACCTGCCGTGGATTGGCTGCTGCAGAACAAGGGCAAGGACTTCTTCCTGGTGGGCTCGGATTACGTGTATCCACGTACCGCCAACACCATCATGAAGGAGCAGCTCAAGGCCAACGGCGGCAAGGTGGTGGGTGAGGACTACCTGCCACTGGGCAACACCGAGGTGGCTCCGATCATCGCCAAGATCAAGCAGGCTCTGCCCAAGGGTGGTGTGATCGTCAACACCCTCAACGGTGACAGCAATGTGGCCTTCTTCAAGCAGATGAAGGCCGCTGGCATCACCCCGGCCAATGGTTACTCGATCATGAGCTTCTCGATCGCCGAAGAGGAGATCGCTGCGATTGGTCCTGAATATCTCGAAGGCACCTATGCGGCCTGGAACTACTTCCAGAGCCTCGACACCCCGGCCTCCAAGGAGTTCACCAAAAACTTCAAGGCCAAGTACGGCGACAACCGGGTCACCAATGACCCCGCGGAAGCCGCCTACATGATGGTGTACCTCTGGGCTGCTGCTGCCGAGAAGGCCAACAGCGTGGATGACAACAAGGTGCGCGAGGCCCTGATTGGGGTGAGCTTCGATGCTCCCGAAGGCAAGGTGACCGTGCAGCCCAACCACCACGTCGAGAAGCTCGTGCTGATCGGTGAGGTGCAGAAGGATGGCATGTTCAAGATCCTTGAAAACAAGGGCTTCGTGAAGCCTGTGGCTTGGAATCAGTACGTGCCTGAAACCAAGGGCTACACCTGCGATTGGACCCAGAAGCGTCCCGACGCTGGCAAGTTCAAGATGTGATCCCAGGCACGCCTCTTGCGTCCTGATCAGGGGGAGCATTGTCTCCCCCTCTTTTGTTTTTCCTGTTATTTCCCTTTGCTGAGCCCTTCTGGGCGCCATGGATCTTCTTTACGACACACTCTTCAACGGCCTGGCCATCGGCTCCGTGCTGGTGCTGGCGGCCCTGGGATTGGCCGTGGTCTTCGGCTTGATGGGCGTCATCAACATGGCCCACGGTGAGTTGATGATGCTCGGCGCTTACACCACCTTTGTGGTGCAAAACCTCTTTAAAAATGGCCCCCTGGAAGGGCTCTTCCCGCTCTACATCCTGGTGGCGATTCCGCTGGCCTTTCTGGTGAGTGGCCTGGCCGGTTTGCTGCTGGAGAAAACGGTGATTCGCCGGCTTTATGGCCGGCCCCTGGAAACGTTGCTGGCGACCTGGGGCGTGAGTCTGATTCTGCAGCAGTTCGTGCGATCGGTGAGCAGTGCTTTTGTGATCGGCCTGCTGGTCGCCGTCGCCCTGGGTCTGGTGGCGCCGCGGCTGTTGCCGAGGGCCTGGTCGCAGCGCCGCTGGGCGCCTGTGCTCGGAGTGGTCAGCTGGGTGATGGCCGGCCTGGTGGGCATCGCCCTGGCCTCCGGTTTGGGTGGCGTGCGGGTGTTGGATCAGCCCTGGTTCAGTGCTCGCAACATTGATGTCACCGCACCGGTTTGGTTGCGGGGTTCGGTCGATCTCGGTGCGGTCAACATGCCCACGGCCCGGCTGTTCATCATTGCCCTCACGGCCTTGGCGCTGGTGGCCGTGCATTGGTTTCTGCAGAAGAGTGTCTGGGGGATTCGCATTCGCGCTGTCACCCAAAATCGCTCGATGAGCGACTGCCTGGGGATCCCCACTGAAACCGTCGACGCGCTCACCTTTTTGGTGGGATCCGGTTTGGCTGGAGTGGCCGGGGTGGCCGTCACCCTGCTGGGTTCGGTAGGCCCCAACCTCGGCGGCAATTACATCGTCGACTGTTTCATGGTGGTGGTGCTCGGCGGGGTTGGCAAACTCTTGGGCACCGTGGTGGCTGCTCTGGGCATCGGCGTGCTCAGCTACGTGATCGGTTCGGGTTCGCTGTTGCTGGTGTGGCCGGCGATGCCGGCTGGCCTCAATGAGCTGATCACCTTCTTCGCCACGACCTCGATGGCGAAGGTGCTCGTGTTCGCCTTGGTTGTGGTGTTTCTGCAGTTCAGGCCGGCCGGTCTGTTCCCGCAGAAGGGCCGCATGGTGGAGGCCTGAGCCATGGCGAAATGGCGCACCTGGCTGCCCTGGCTGTTGCTTGTAGCAGCCGGCCTGATTCTGCCGGCGATCCTGCCGCCCTTCCGGCTCAATCTGCTGGGCCGCTTCCTGTCCTTGGGGATTGTGGCCCTGGGGATCGATTTGATCTGGGGCTTCACCGGGATGTTGAGCCTGGGGCAGGGCATTTTCTTTGCCCTGGGTGGTTATGCCGTGGGTATGCACCTGCAGCTGCTGGCGTTGCCACCCGGTGAATTGCCGGAGTTCTTTGGTCTGTATGGCGTGAAGGCCCTGCCGGCATTCTGGCAACCCTTCCATTCGCCGCTGTTTACCGCTCTGTGCATCTGGGTGTTGCCGGCCCTGGTGGCCGGGGTGCTCGGCTACTTGGTGTTTCGCAACCGCATCAAGGGGGTCTACTTCTCGATCCTTACCCAGGCAGCCTTGCTGGTGTTTTTCAACTTCTTCAACGGCCAGCAGAAGTTGATTAACGGCACCAACGGGCTCAAAACGGATACGGCCCGGATTTTCGGCGAGCTGGTGGGCAGCGACTCCATGCAGCGCAACCTCTTCTGGCTCACCTTGGTGCTGGTGGTGGCGGCCTGGGCGCTGTGCCGCTGGCTCACCCGCGGTCGCTTCGGTGATGCCTTGATCGCCATCCGCGACGACGAGCCGCGGCTGCGCTTCACTGGCTACAACCCCACCGCCTACAAGACCCTGGTGTTCGCGATCGCCGGTGCCATGGCTGGCGTTAGCGGGGCCCTTTACACCGTGCAGTCGGGCATCGTGTCGCCCCAATACATGGCGGTGCCCTTCTCGATCGAGATGGTGATCTGGGTGGCGGTGGGTGGCCGCGGCACCCTGATCGGGGCGGTGCTTGGGGCGGTGCTGATCAACTACGCCAAGAGCCTGGTGAGTGAGCAGTTGCCGGAAACCTGGCTGTTCATCCAGGGCGGTCTGTTTTTGCTGGTGGTCACCGCCCTGCCCGATGGGCTGGTGGGCTGGTGGCGCCAGGGCGGCCCCCGTCAGATTCAGGCCATGGTGGGCTGGCCGCCCCTGGCGCCCACCTATCCCGGCCTTGATCTCGATCCCGCTGTGCAGGCCGAACGCGAGGCCCTTGGCTCCACTCCCGGAGGCGCTCCATGACTGTGTCTGCTTCGACCCCGGTGCTCGAACTGCGCCAGGTGAGCGTCAGCTTCGATGGCTTCTGGGCGCTCAACGACCTCAATTTGTCGCTGGCTCCAGGTGAGTTGCGGGCCGTGATTGGCCCCAATGGTGCCGGCAAAACCACCTTCCTTGATGTAATCACTGGCAAGGTGCGCCCCACCAAAGGGGATGTCGTGTTTCGCGGGCGATCGCTGCTGGGGATTGCCGAGCACCGCATCGCTCGGCTCGGCATCGGCCGCAAGTTTCAAACGCCCCGGGTGTATCAAAACCTCACTCCTCGGCGCAATCTCGAGCTGGCGGTCAAGGGCAGTCATGCCCCTTTCAGCCTGTTGTTTGGTCGTCTTGACAGCCGCCAACGCGATCGGGTGCAGCAGTTGCTGGCGGTGGTGGGTCTGGAGGCCCATGCCTCCCAGCGGGCTGGCAGCTTGTCCCACGGCCAGAAGCAGTGGCTCGAGATCGCCATGCTGCTGGCGCAGGATCCCGATGTGCTGCTGGTGGATGAGCCCGTCGCTGGTCTATCCGAGGAGGAAACCGAGCGCACCGGAGCTTTGTTGCGCAGCCTGGCCGGGGACCACACCGTGCTGGTGATCGAGCACGACATGGATTTCATCCGCGAGCTCGATTGTCCTGTCACCGTGCTGCACGAGGGCCACGTGCTGTGCGAGGGCCCGATGGAGGCGGTGCAGAGCGATCCCCGCGTGATTGAGGTGTACCTCGGCGTTGAGGACAGCGGAGTCGAGGACGACGCATGATCTCTTCCCCCACCATGACCTCCCACTCCCATCCGCCCCAGGACGAGGCCGGCCACCTGCTGAGTGTGCGCGGGCTGAACGTCTACTACGGGGAGAGCCATATTCTCCGCAACGTCGACCTCTCGATCGCGCCGGGTCAGATGGCCTGCTTGATCGGCCTCAACGGCGTTGGTAAGACCACTCTGCTCAAGTCGATCATCGGCCTGGTGCCCCAGCGCAGCGGGCGGATCGACCTGGCCGGCAGCGCCTGCGGCGGCTTGCCACCCCATCGCCGGGCCCGGGCTGGCATCGGCTACGTGCCCCAGGGACGGGAGATCATCCCCCAGCTCACCGTGCGCGAAAACCTGTTGCTGGGTCTCGAGGCTCTACCGGGGGGCATGGCGCGCCATCGCCACATCGATCCGCTGGTTTTTGAGCTGTTTCCTGTGTTGGAAACGTTTTTGGCCCGCCGCGGTGGCGACCTCTCCGGCGGCCAGCAGCAGCAGCTGGCGATTGCCCGGGCCCTGCTGGGCAAGCCCCGCCTGCTGCTGCTCGATGAGCCCACCGAAGGCATCCAGCCCTCCGTGGTGCTCGACATTCAGCGCGCCGTGGCCCGGATTATTCGCGAAACGGGGATTTCCGTGTTGCTGGTGGAGCACCACGCCAGCTTTGTGCGCCAGGCCGATTGGTACTACGCGATGCAGAAGGGGGGCATCGTGGCCAGTGGCTCCACCGCCGACCTCAGCAAGGAGATGATCCAGCGTTTCCTGAGTGTCTGAAGCTTTGGCTGCGGGTGATT
>VGQC01000055.1 GCA_016882385.1 Cyanobacteria bacterium M_DeepCast_100m_m1_067
ATCCTGGATTTCGGCTCCCAGTATTCCGAGCTGATCGCCCGACGGGTGCGGGAAACGGAAGTGTTTTCCCTGGTGATGGCCTACACCACCACGGCCGAGGAGCTGCGGGCGATTGCACCGAAGGGAATCATCCTCAGCGGCGGCCCCAGCTCGGTGTACGAGGCGGGTGCGCCGGTGTGCGACCCAGGCATCTGGGAGCTGGGCATCCCGGTGCTGGGGGTTTGCTATGGCATGCAGCTGATGGTGCAGCAGCTGGGTGGTTCGGTGGTGGCCGCTGGCCGCGCCGAATACGGCAAGGCGCCGTTGCATGTGGACGATCCGGTGGATCTGCTCACCAACGTCGACGACGGCTCGACGATGTGGATGAGCCATGGCGACTCGGTGGAGCGCCTGCCTGAGGGGTTTGCGCGCCTGGCCCACACCGACAACACGCCCGAAGCGGCAGTGGCCGATCACCAGCGCCGGCTGTATGGCGTGCAGTTTCACCCCGAGGTCGTGCACTCCACCTGCGGCATGGCGATGTTGCGCAATTTCGTGTACCACATCTGTGGTTGCGAAGCCGACTGGACCACCACCGCCTTCATCGACGAAGCGGTGGCCGATGTGCGCGCCCAGGTGGGCGACAAGCGGGTGCTGCTCGCCCTGTCGGGCGGCGTCGACTCCTCCACCCTCGCCTTTCTGCTGCACAAGGCGATTGGGGATCAGCTCACCTGCATGTTCATCGACCAGGGCTTCATGCGCAAAGGCGAGCCCGAGTTTCTGGTGGAGTTCTTCGACAAGCGCTTCCACATCAATGTCGAATACATCAACGCCCGCGACCGCTTCATCAACAAGCTTGATGGCGTGACCGATCCGGAGGAGAAGCGCAAGCTGATCGGCACCGAATTCATTCGCGTGTTTGAGGAGGAGAGCAAGCGCCTCGGACCCTTCGACTACCTGGCCCAGGGCACCCTCTACCCCGATGTGATCGAGAGCGCGGGCACCGGCATCGACCCGAAAACCGGTGAGCGGGTGGCGGTGAAGATCAAGAGCCACCACAACGTGGGCGGCTTGCCCAAGGATCTGCAGTTCAAGTTGGTGGAGCCGCTGCGCAAGCTCTTCAAAGATGAGGTGCGCAAGGTGGGCCGCAGCCTGGGCCTGCCTGAGGAGATCGTTGGGCGGCACCCCTTCCCGGGGCCGGGTCTGGCGATCCGCATCCTGGGCGAGGTCACCAGCGAGAAGCTCAACATCCTGCGCGATGCCGACCTGATCGTGCGCGAGGAGGTGAAGGAGGCCGGCCTCTACAACGAGATCTGGCAGGCCTTCGCCGTGCTGCTGCCGGTGCGCAGCGTGGGCGTGATGGGCGACAAGCGCACCTATGCCTTCCCGATCGTGCTGCGCTGCGTGTCGTCGGAAGACGGCATGACCGCCGACTGGTCGCGCCTGCCTTACGACCTGCTGGAGACGATCTCCAACCGCATCGTCAATGAGGTGAAGGGCGTGAACCGGGTGGTGCTCGACATCACCAGCAAGCCCCCTGGCACGATCGAGTGGGAGTAGGGGGGTGGGAGTAGCCCCGGCGGTCGACCTTCGATACCATCGGCTCCCAGCCCAGCCGTCGTGACTGCCGCCTCCGCGCCCCCCAGCTCGACACCTCCGGATCCCGACATGCAGCGCCGGCTGCAGCAAGACAGCATCGTGCTGGGCGGGAAGACGGTTTACCTCAACCCCTTTCTCTACTGGCGCCGCTTCGACGCCAACACCGACCGGTGGCTGCGGGAGCCCGGCCAGTTGATGGAGGATCAGATCGCCAGCAATCGGGCCCGCTTCTACCCCGAGATCGACTGGGAGTTGCTGGATGACGCCGAACGGGCCGCCAAGGATGGCGCCGTGGAGATGTTTCTCAAGAGCCTGGAGCTGATCAGCACCTTCAACCCCGAGCTCACGGCCGGCCAGTTGCTCGAGGTGGAGCGCAAGATGGCGGTCACCAAGAAGAAGTCGTTTGAGCGCTGGGTGGCCCGCTCTCTGCGCCGGCGCCAGCAGGAGGAGGACAAGGCCCGGCGCCGCTTCGATCGGGAGCGCACCCTGCGGGCCTGGAGCGAGTGGCTGGCCTTGGATGTGACCCGCCAGGCCCTGGTGCCGCTGGCCTCGCTGCTGGTGATTGCGGTGGGGGCGGGCTGGTGGTGGGGCAGCCAGCAGAATCCCCCGCTGCGGATCATCAATCCCGGTATGGAGCGCCCGGCTTCCTAAGGGCGGCCGGGCGCGCGTCAGACTGGAGTTCCTGCGCCTGGATCGCCGCCATGGCCACCGACCCTCTCGACGCCCTCCGGCTCACCCTCATGCAGGACGTGCTGCCCGTGGGGCTGGCCGTGGTGGAGCGGGCCCGCAAGGGCGGGGCCCAGGAGGTGATGGCGGCCTTCGATGGCCGCTCCGCCGATCCCCTCGGCACCTTGCGTCAGGAAGGGGAGCCCGCCGCCAGCGAGCTGCGCCAGGGCTTGGATCGCGTCAGTCCTGGCCTGGGCAATCCCGTGATGAAGGTGGAGGTGCACGACGTGGCCGCCGAGGCTGCGGACGTTCCGGCCGCTGATCCCCAGGACGCCCTGGAGCTCCAGCAGGGGTTGGCCCGTATTGCGGAGCGGCTGGAGCAGCTGGACCAGCGGCTCGGCAGCAACTGACCATGGCGTTTGGTCCAGCAGCGTCGCGCCACTCCGGCATGGGCCGTCAACCGGCCGTGTTGCTGGCGGTGGTG
This sequence comes from Cyanobacteria bacterium M_DeepCast_100m_m1_067, assembly GCA_016882385.1. Classification (GTDB taxonomy): domain Bacteria; phylum Cyanobacteriota; class Cyanobacteriia; order PCC-6307; family Cyanobiaceae; genus Cyanobium_A. The sequence continues at coordinate 2,729 of VGQC01000055.1, forward strand.
TTGCTGTTCAGCAGCGCCATGGTGGCGCGCCTGGCCTGGCTGCAGCTGGCCCACGGCGCTGAGAACCGCGCCCGGGCCGATGAAAACCGGATCCGGTTGATGCCCCGCAATCCGATCCGGGGCCGGCTGTTGGATCGCCATGGCCAGGTGCTGGCCACCAGTCGTCTCACCTACAACCTCTACATCCAGCCCCGGGAGGTGGACGATGCCCAGTGGCCGGCCCTGCGCGAGCGGCTGGCGGCGGTGATCGGCGTGCCGACGTCCCAGCTGGAGCAGAAGCGCCGCAGCGGTGCCAATGCGGAAGGGTTTCGCATCGCCCTGGCCAGTGGCCTCAAGCCCGAGCAGGTGCTGCGCTTCCGCGAGCAGGCCGCCGGGCTGACGGGCGCCGAGGTGGATGTGGACATCCTGCGCAGCTATCCCCATGGCCGGCTGGCGGCCCACGTGCTGGGTTACACCAGCGGCATCACCGAGGAGGAATACGACCAGCTGCAGGCCAAGGGCTACCGGATCCGCGATCGGGTCGGCCGCAGTGGGCTGGAGAAGCAGTTTGAAAGCCACCTGCGTGGCGAGTGGGGTGGCCAGCAGGTGGAGGTGAATGCGGCGGGCCAGGTGCAGCGGATCCTCGGGGAGAAACCCGCCCGGGCCGGCCAGGACCTGCGCCTCACCCTCGATCTGGCCTTGCAGCAAGCGGCGGAGCGGGCCCTCGATGGGGTGCGCAAGGGAGCGATCGTGGCGCTCGACCCCCAGACCGGGGCGATCCGGGCCCTGGCCAGCCGCCCCAGCTTTGACCCCAACGTCTTTTCACCCGCTCCCAGCAGCCGCGAGTGGGCCAACCTCAACGCCCCGCACGCGCCCCTGCTCAACCGCGCCTTCCAGGGCTTCCCCCCCGCCAGCACCTTCAAGATCGTCACCTCCGTGGCGGGGCTGGAATCGGGCCGCTATGCGGCCGATTCCAAGGTGATGACGATGAATTCGTTCTGCTACGCCGGCCTCTGCTATGGCGACCATGGCGCCCATGGGGCCATCGGCTTTCCCTTCGCCCTGGCGGTGAGCAGCAACACCTTCTATTACCAAGTGGGGCTGAAGGTGGGCCCCGATGAGCTGTTCAAGGCGGCGCGCCGCATGGGCTACGGCCGGGTCACCGGCATTGAGCTGGTGGAGGAGGAGACGCCCGGCCTGTTGGGGGATCAGGCCTGGAAACGGGAGGTGCTGGGTGAGGGCTGGACGCCGGTCGACACCATCACCTCGGCGATTGGCCAGGGGGCCCTGCAGGTGACCCCGATCCAGATGGCCCGGCTCTACGCCGCGGTGGCTAATGGCGGCTGGCTGGTGACGCCCCACCTGGTGGAGCGCCCCACCGAACGCACCTGGATCGGCCTCAAGCCAGCCACCCTGCAGGTGCTGCGCGATGGGTTGCGCCAGGTGGTCACCAACGGCACCGCCACCCTGCTCAACGATCCCAGCCTGCCGCCGGTGGCGGGCAAGACCGGCACGGGCGAGGATCCGCCCCGGCCCGACCATGCCTGGTTTGGCGGCTATGCGCCGTCCGACAAACCCACCTTGGTGATCATTGCCTTTGGGGAGAATTCCGGCGGCTATGGCGGCACCGTGGCGGTGCCGATGGTGAAGGCCCTGATGACGACCTGGTTCCGAGGCAGCCTGCCCAGCGCGGCCGCCCGAACCTGATTCAGGCCACCAGCTGCAGGTTTGGTTTCTCCAACAGGGTGCGGTAGTAGCCGCGCAGCTGCTCGGTGGCTCCGGCCCAGCCCCAGCGTTCGGCTTCCTCGCGGGCGTTTTGGCGCAATTGGGCCCGCTGGCTCGCATCCCCGAGCAGGCGTTCCACGGCGGCGGCCAGGCTGCCCTCCTGGTTGGGCTCGTACAGACAACCGTTCACCCCGTCACTGACGATGTCGGGAATGCCGCCCCGGTTGGCGCCCACCACCGGGCAGCCTGCAGCCATGGCTTCGAGCAGCACGAGCCCCAGGGTTTCGGTGCTGGACGGGAACAGGAAGGCGTCGCCGCTGGCATAGGCAGCCGCCAGGTCTTGGCCGGCCAGGTAGCCCACGAAATGGGTGGGGGTGCCGGCAAAGATCTTTTCCAGTTGCTGGCGGTAGGGACCATCGCCCACCAGGGCCAGGCGGGCATCGGGCATGGCCTCGAGCACCGGCCGAATCCGCTCGATCTGCTTTTCGGCGGAGAGGCGGCCGATGTAGAGCAGCAGCTTGCCGGTGTCGCTCTGGCCGTTGAGCAGCCGCGCCCGCATGGCCTCGGAGCGCAGCGCGGGCTGGAACAGCTCGGTGTCGACACCGCGTTGCCACAGGTCGGTGTGCTGGATGCCCTTCTCGCTGAGCTCCTGCACCATCGCCGTGGAGGTGCAGAGGTTGAGGCGGGCCTGGTTGTGGGCGGCCTTGAGCAGCTCCCACAGCAGGGGCTCGAGCATGCCCATGCCGTAGTGCTCGAGGTACTTGGGCAGGTGGGTGTGGTAGCTGGCCACCAGGGGGTAGGCCTTGGTTTTCGCCAGCCAGATGCCGCCCAGGCCCAGCACCGCCGGATTCACCACGTGCACCAGGTCGGGCTGGAAGCGATCCAGGGCTTCGGCCACCGCTGGCCGCGGCAGGGCCAGTTTCAGTTCGGGGTAGAGGGGCAGCGGCATGGCCGGCACCCCCACCACCTGCGCTCCCATGTAGGTGTCCGGCGCGCCTTCGGGGCAGAAGATCAACACCTCATCGCCGGCGGTCACGAGGTGCTGCACCGTCTTGGTGAGCCGCGTGACGATGCCGTCCACCTTGGGCAGGAAGGTCTCGGTGAAAAAGGCGATCTTCAAGGGAGGGGGGCCGGCGTCAGACCGTTTGGATGGCCTGGGCCTGGGTGCGGGTCCAGGCGGACTGGCAGGGGATGCGGCTGCGGTCGCAGCGGTCGGCCCAGCGACGGGCCACGTCGACCACCTCCGCGAGCAGGCCGTCGTCGAGGGTGGTGGGGTTGAGGCCCAGCTCAATGAAGCAGCGGTTGTCGACGATCAGGTCGTTTTCGACGGCCTCGTTGCGGGGGTTGGGCAGGTAGTTGATCTCGGCCCCGGTCAGACCCGCCACCTTGCGGGCCAGTTCACCCACCTGGTGGCTCTCGGTCATCTGGTTGAAGATCTTCACCCGTTCGCCCCGGCTCGGCGGGTTCTCCAGCGCCAGCTGCACACATTTGACCGAGTCGCGGATGTGGATGAAGGCGCGGGTCTGGCCGCCGGTGCCATGCACCGTGAGCGGGTAGCCGATGGCCGCCTGCATCAGGAAGCGGTTGAGCACGGTGCCGTAGTCGCCGTCGTAGTCGAAGCGGTTGGTGAGGCGCGGATCCCGCTCGGTGGCTTCGGTGTTGGTGCCCCAGACGATCCCCTGGTGCAGGTCGGTGATGCGGATCTGGTCGTTTTTGTTGTAGTAGAGGAAGAGCAGCTGATCCAGCGTCTTGGTCATGTGATAGACGCTGCCCGGGCTGGCCGGGTGCAGGATCTCCTCCTCAAAGCGGCTGCCATCGGGCTGGGGCACCTCCACCTTGAGGTAGCCCTCGGGGATGGTGGCGCCGCGGTGGGAGCCGTAGCCGTACACGCCCATCGTGCCCAGGTGCACGATGTGAATGTCGAGGCCGCTCTCCACAATCGCGGCTAGCAGGTTGTGGGTGCCGTTGACGTTGTTGTCGACGGTGTAGCGCTTGGTGGCGCTGCTCTTCATCGAGTAGGGCGCGGCCCGCTGCTCGGCGAAGTGCACGACTGCATCGGGGCGCTCCGCCAGCAGCAGATCCACCAGCCGCTGGTATTCGTGGGCCAGGTCGAGGTGCACGAAGCGCATCGGCTTCCCTCCCACCTGCTCCCAGGCCCTGAGGCGATCGCCCATGGTGGCGATTGGGGTGAGCGAGTCGACCTCCAGGTCGACGTCGATCTTGCGGCGGCTGAGGTTGTCGATGATCACCACCTCGTGGCCCGCATCGGCCAGGTTCACCGCACAGGGCCACCCACAGAAGCCGTCGCCACCGAGAACGAAGACCTTCATCCCAACCCCCATTCCGACCTCATTCCGAAAAACCCCAGACCCCTGCAGGACGAGCGGATGCTCTGCCTCGCAAGCTACTACAGGCTTCCGGCAGGGAGCTCAGCTGATCTGGGCGGCTAGCAGCACCAGCGCTCCCACCAGCACGGCGCCGCCGATCAGCAGCACCCGGGAGCTGGCTGTGTTGGCTTCGCCTTGCGCCATCACCACCATGCGGGGTTCGCGGGCGAAGGCGTTGAGCCGTCCGCCGTCTTCTTTGGTCACTTGCATGGGGGAGGGAGGGCAAGGACGATCAAGCTATGGATGCCGTCTGGCGCTGCCTAGCGCTTGGCACCGTTCGTCACAGAGCAGTTCGTCACAGAGCGCCCCCTTACAGAGCACCCACCCGGCCGGTGCTGGGGGAACTGGCGCTGGCCTGGCTTCGGACTGGCAGCCGGCCGGCGTGGAAGGCGGTGCGACCGGCTTCGGCGGCCAGGGCCATGGCGCGGGCCATGGCTGGGGGATCGCCCGCCAGGGCGATGGCGCTGTTGATCAGCAGGGCGTCCGCCCCCATCTCCATGGCCTGGGCGGCCTCACTGGGCACACCGATGCCCGCGTCCACCACCACCGGCACCGAGGCGTTTTCGATGATCAGGGCGATGTTGGCGGCGTTGCGGATCCCCTGGCCTGAGCCAATCGGCGAGCCCAGCGGCATCACCGTGGCGCAGCCCGCCTCCTCCAGCCGCTTGGCCAGCAGCGGATCGGCATTGATGTAAGGCAGCACGGTGAAGCCCTCCTTCACCAGTTGTTCGGCCGCCTCGAGGGTGCCGAAGGGGTCGGGCAACAGGTGCTTGCTGTCGGGGATCACCTCCAGCTTCACGAAGCTGTTGTCCTCCTGGCCCGCCAGCTTGGCCAGCTCCCGCCCCAGGCGGGCCACGCGGATCGCTTCCTCGGCAGTGGCGCAGCCGGCGGTGTTGGGCAGCATCCAGATCCGCGTCCAGTCGATCGCTTCCATCAGGCCTTCATGGCCGGCGGCCTGGCTCTGCACACGCCGCACGGCCACGGTGACGATCTCGCAGGCGCTGGCGGCCAGGCTGGCCTGCATGGCCTGCAGGCTGGGGTACTTGCCGGTGCCGGTCATCAGGCGGCTATGGAAGTGGCGACCGCCGATCACGAGCGGATCGCTGGAGGGAACGGGGGTGACCACGGAGGAGGCCCAGATCTCGGCAACGGTCCTAGCCTCCCATCAGTTGGTGACTCCTGTAGTGTCCATCGCCGTTCTTCGGGCTGCCTGGCCGAAGGCTGCTCTGCCCCTGGCTGTTCTGCCCCTGCTGGCGGCTCCTGCGATGGCCGCCACCCCCCTGACCAGCGACGCCTTTGTGCCGTTCACGCCGGCTGCAGGGTCGAGCTTGGGCGGGGAGTCGCTCAGCGGTCTTGGTGGCGCCGAAACCTTCGATCCCGTGGCCCGGGCCCAACTGCTGGCGCGGGAGACGCCGCTCAATTGGAGCGGGCGCTATCAGGCGTTTGGCCAATCCCAAAGCGTCAACGCCGAGCTGCGGCTGGCCAGTGTCACGCCGATGGGCCAGATGCTTGACCTGCGCGGCGAGCTCACACTGGGTGGGGTCACCACGCCGGTGCAGGGCAATCTCAATGCGGAGTCGGACCAGCTCGATTTGCTGATGCTCTGTCAGTGCGAGGTGGCCGGTCTCGAGCCCGGTGGGGTGTTCACGGGCTTGCAGGGGCTGCAGCTGTCCGGTTGGCAGGCGCCTCGGCTCACCAACCCTGGCGGCCGACTGGATCTGCGCCCGGTCAGCTCCAGCAGCACCGGCAGCTCAGCCGGGATGGGCAGTGCCTCCGGTGCAGCGGTGCGCGGACTCTGGTAAGCCCAGGCTGGCGGCTGGTTCAGGCAGCCTGGTTGAGGCCCGCCTTGCGCTCGAGCAGCTTCAGGCGTTTGCGCGCGGTTTTGTTGCCGGCATCCAGGGCAATCACCTGCTCGTAGGCGGCCCGGGCCTCTTCCAGCTTCAGTTGCTTTTCGAGGGCGTAGGCCAGGTTGTTGAGCGCCACGGGATAGGCGGGCTTGGCCTCCAGGGCCAGGCGGTAGTGGCGAATGGCGCCCTTGTAGTTGTTTTGAGCAGCCAGCGCAAAGCCCAGGGCGTTTTGGATGACGGCCTGGGCTTCGGGGGGTTCTTTGGCCGCTTCGGCTTTCTTCAGAGCCTGCTTGAGCGACTCGGCGGCCTGGCCGTAGAGCCGCTTGCGCAGTTGGACGGAGCCAAGTTCGTACAGCGTGGCTGCATCGGAGGGCTTGGCTGCATCGTTTTGCTCCAGCTTGGCGAGGGTGACCTCATCGGCCCGCACCCGCCAGATCTGACGGGCCACCACCACAGCGGCGACCCCGAGAAGAACAATCAGCCCAATGAGGTAGGCCTGCGGCAGGAGGGCGTCCAAGGAGACCTACGGGGGAAACTCAGTTGTTGGCGGCACCCACCACGCTGGTGAAGCTGGCCGGATCCACCACCGCGAGCTGGGCCAACATCTTGCGGTTGATGCGCACGTCGGCTTTCTTCAGGCCCCCCATCAGGCGGCTGTAGCTGAGGCCGTTCAGGCGGGCGGCGGCATTGATGCGGGCAATCCACAGACGGCGGAAGTCGCGCTTGCGGCGGCGACGGTCGCGGTAGGCGTTGCACAGCGCCTTCATCACCCGCTGGTTGGCGGTGCGGAAGAGGGAGCCGTTGCCACCGCGGAAGCCGCGGGCGAGGCGAAGGATCTTGTTACGGCGTTTGCGGGCAACGTTGCCCCTCTTGACGCGAGCCATGGCAGGGAATCAGAAAAAATAAAAACTTGAGGATGCGGCGGCGGGCCTGCGGGTCAGGCGTAGGGGAGCATCGCGCTCACGTTGTCGGCATCGCGCTCATCCACCACCGCCATGGTGCCCAGGTAGCGCTTGCGCTTGGGGCTCTTGTGGTCGAGCAGGTGGCTGCGGAAAGCCCGACGACGCATGAACTTGCCGCTGCCGGTGGCCTTGAACCGCTTGGCGGCTGCTTTGCGGGTCTTGAGCTTTGGCATGTCTCGCGTCGCGGCGGGCACAAACAAGCAGAGTACGACGTGGCAGTGCCTTCCACCAAGACCCCCGCGCCACCGCGATGCCCTCCTCCCGGATCTCCCCGCCCCAATCGCTGTTGCCGGCGGCGGTCTGGCTGGGTTCGCTGCTGCTGGCCGGGGGCTGTCGGGCGGCGACACCCCCGTCGGCGCTGCATTGGCCCGTGCCGCCACCCCCGGCGGTGGCCGCCGCCGCACCCGTGCTCTGGGTGGCCTTGGCGGCCCATCTGCGCCCGCCAGCTCCCCTGGAGCTGCGCAGTGCCGCCGGCAACCTCACCCTGCAGACCGCCAGCGGCCAGCGTGTTCAGGCACCCCAGCTGCAGTTGCGCTGGCGCAGCGTGCCCTTGGCCGAACCCCTGACCCTGCGGCGCCAGGTGTGGGGCCCCTTTGCCAGCCACGAAAGTGCCCTGGAGGCCGCATCCCGCTGGCGCCAGGCCGGGGCCAGCCCGGTGATCGCCCATCCGGGGGAGTGGGAGGTGTGGGCCGCCGTCGACGCGCCGGTGCCTGCGGGGGTGACCGTGCGGCGCCTGGAGCAGCTGCAGCGCCAGCGCCTCGTGTTGGAGCTGCGGCGTCCCGATGGCCCGCTGCTGCTGGAGGGTCCGCTGCGACTCGAGGCGCCGGGGGGCCTGCGCTGGCAGGGGGGCGTGTTTGCCGGCCCGTTCCGGCTGCAGAGCGATGCCTACGGCAGCTGGACGCTGGTGGAGGAGGTGCCTCTGGAGCGTTATCTGCTCGGCGTGGTGCCCCACGAGATCGGGGCGGGTGCTCCCGCGGCCGCCTTGGCGGCCCAGGCGGTGCTGGCCCGCACCTGGGCCGTGCGCAACCAGGAGCGGTTTGCGGTGGATGGCTACCACCTCTGCGCAGACACCCAGTGCCAGGTGTATGGCGATCCGCGCCAGGCCGGTGCGGCGGTGCGCCAGGCGATCGGGGCCACCCGCCACCAGGTGTTGGCCTGGCAAGGCGCCCCGATTCACGCCGTGTATCACGCCACCAACGGCGGCATTGCGGCCGGCTTTGAGGAGGTGTGGAGCGGCGAAGCGCTGCCCTACCTGCGGCCGCGGGTGGATGCTGCGCCTGCCGTGCAGGCCCGCGTTGCCCTGCCCCTGGAGCCGGCGCGCGTGCCGGCGGCTCTGGCCGCCACCGCCCAGGCCTACGGCTTCGACCATCCCCGCTTCCGCTGGAGCCGCAGCCTCGATGCGGCCCAGATTCAGCAGGCCCTC
>VGQC01000056.1 GCA_016882385.1 Cyanobacteria bacterium M_DeepCast_100m_m1_067
GGTACGAGACCGGTTTGCATATCTTTTTCGGCGCTTACCGCAACATGCGCCAGCTGTTTAAGGAGCTGGACATCGAAGACCGTCTGCAGTGGAAGAGCCACTCGATGATCTTCAACCAGAAGGAAACTCCCGGCACCTACAGCCGCTTTGACTTCCCCGACATCCCGGCCCCCTTCAATGGACTGGCGGCCATCCTCAGCAACAACGACCTGCTCACCTGGCCAGAGAAGATCTCCTTCGGCCTCGGCCTGGTGCCGGCGATCCTCCGGGGCCAGCAGTACGTCGAGGAGTGCGATCAATACTCCTGGACCGAATGGCTGCGGCTGCACAACATCCCCGAGCGGGTGAATGATGAAGTGTTCATCGCCATGGCTAAGGCGCTGAACTTCATTGATCCCGACGAGATTTCCAGCACGGTGGTGCTCACGGCGCTGAATCGCTTTCTGCAGGAGAGCGATGGCTCCAAGATGGCGTTTCTCGATGGCAACCCCCCCCAGCGGCTGTGCCAGCCGATCGTCGATTACATCGAGGCCCGCGGTGGGGAGGTGCACCTCAATGCCCCCTTGCGCCAGATCGAGCTCAATGCCGATGGCAGCGTGAAGGCGTTCCAGATCGGCGGCATCAAGGGCCAGGAGCCGCGCACCCTCACGGCTGATGCCTATGTGAGTGCGATGCCGGTTGATCCCTTCAAGCTGCTACTGCCCGATCCCTGGAAGGCGATTCCTTATTTCAAGAAGCTCGATGGGCTCAATGGTGTGCCGGTGATCAACATCCACCTCTGGTTTGACCGCAAGCTCACCGAGATCGACCATCTGCTGTTCAGCCGCAGCCCGCTCCTGAGCGTCTATGCCGACATGAGCAACACCTGCAAGGAGTACGAGGATCCTGAGCGCTCGATGCTGGAGCTGGTGTTCGCCCCCGCCAAGGATTGGATCGGCCGCCCCGATGAGGAGATCGTCGCAGCCACCATGGAGGAGCTGAAGCGTCTGTTCCCGATGCATTTCACCGGCAACGACCAGGCCCAGCTGCGCAAGTCGATCGTGGTGAAAACTCCCCTCTCGGTTTACAAAACCGTGCCGGGTTGCCAGCAGCTGCGGCCCGACCAGGCTTCACCAATCCCCAACTTCTTTTTGGCAGGCTGTTACACCATGCAGCGCTACTTGGCCTCGATGGAGGGGGCGGTGCTCAGTGGTAAGCAGTGCGCCCAGGCCATCGCCACGTCCCCCGTGGCCCAGTCGCCGGCAGGGGTCCCGGTGGCGGTCTGAGCGTGGTTGTTTCCGCCGTTCCAAACCTGGAAGAGGCCTATGAGGCCTGCCGCCGCGAGACGGCGGAGTGGGCCAAAACCTTTTATTTGGGCACTCTGCTGATGCCTCCCGCCAAGCGGCGGGCGATCTGGGCGATTTATGTGTGGTGCCGCCGCACCGATGAGCTGATGGATAGCCCCGAGGCGATGGCGCGCCCCGTGGAGGAGTTGGCGGCCCGGTTGGACAGCTGGGAGCGGCGCACGCGGGAACTGTTCGAGGGCAAGGTGCGCGATGGCCTGGATCGGGTGATGGTGGACACGATCGAGCGCTACCCCCAACCGATCCAGCCGTATCTCGACATGATCGAAGGGATGCGGATGGACCTGACCACCAGCCGCTACGCCACGTTCGAGCAACTCAAGCTGTATTGCTACCGGGTTGCGGGCACCGTGGGCTTGATGACCCAGGAGGTGATGGGAGTGGATCCCGCCTACACCTCGGCCCCCTGGAGCGCGCGGCCCGATACCAGCGAGGCTGCGGTGGCTCTGGGGATCGCCAATCAGCTCACCAACATCCTGCGCGATGTGGGTGAAGATCGCGGCCGTGGCCGCATCTATCTCCCCCAGGAGGACCTCACCCGTTTCGGCTACAGCGAGGCCGAGCTGATGGCCGGCACCCTCAACGACAGTTGGCGTGAATTGATGCGGTTTCAGCTGGCCCGCGCTCGCGACTGGTTTGCCCGTTCAGAAGCGGGTGTGCGCTGGCTGGCGCCCGATGCCCGCTGGCCAGTTTGGGCCTCGCTGCGTCTGTATCGCGGCATCCTCGATGTGATCGAGGAACTCGATTACGACGTGTTCAACCACCGGGCCTATGTGCCCACCTCAGGCAAATTTCTGGATCTGCCGCGTTCGTTTGTCATCGCCCAGGCGCGCTGAGCCCAATCCAGTTCAGCAGGATCGGATTGACCTGCTCAGGTGCTTCATCGTGCGGGCAATGGCCCAGCCCTGGGAGCACCTTCAGCTCTTGGATGCAGGCAAAGCTGTTGGCCCAGCGGCGGGCTTCGTCGGGATCTTCCCAGGGGTCGGCTTCGCCCCAGAGCATCCGCACCGGCACTGGCGGGTCGGCGGCACTGAGGTCGGCGAGCAGCTGCGGTGCCAGGTGGTCGTTGAACAGGTTGACGAAGCCGCGGAAGCTTTCGGTGGCTCCGGGATCGGTGCTGGGGCGATGCAGCAGGGCCACCAGTGCGTCGTCAATGTTGGCTCCGCTTGGGTAAGCCCGGGCCAGCACGCTGCGGATAAAGGCCGGCTTTGCCAGTAGGCGAAACAGGGGGGCGATCACCCAGCGCTGCCGCACCAAGCTTTTGACCAGGGGGCGACTGGCCCGCTCCCAGCCTGGGAGTTGGGCGGCCCGTTTGTCGTCGAGGGTGCGCTGGGCGCAGTCGATCAAGACCACCTGGGCTGGTGGGGTGCCCTCGCGCAACAGCACTCTGGCGGCCGTCAGAGCGACCATGGCGCCGATTGAGTTGCCCACGAGGTGCACGCTTGGTGCTGCCCCTGCCTCGTGCGGAAGCAACCGCTCGCGAACCAGATCGGCCACCTGCTGGCCCCAGAGGTCGAAGCTGTACTGCACGGCTTCCGGCTGATCGGGTTCGTCGGCCAGCCGGGAGCGTGGTTTGTCACTGGCACCGAAGCCCAGAAGATCAACGGCCAGAACATGGGCCTGGAGCACCAAGGCTGGCACGTTGTGGCGCCAGTGGCCCACAGAGGCGCCGAAGCCATGGATCAACAGCACCTTGGTGGGGTTGCTGGGATCGCCGGCCTCCACCAGGTGAATCCTGTGGTCTTGCCAGGTCCAGGGGGTGGCGGTGATCAGACCGCTGCCGTTTGGTTGGCCAGCAACGACTTCAGCTTGGCCAGTTCGCCGGCCCAGCGGGGATCGGGGGCTTCGCTGTCGACGTTGTCGGCATGCACCACCTTGTTGACGGCCTTGCGGGCTGCAGTAGGGGCACTGCCATTGCGGCGATCGCTGGGGGCTGCGCTGCGGCTCTCCTTGCGCTCAGACACCTCGATCCGCAGGGCGTTGCCGCCGAAATCCTTGCCGTTGAGCTGCTCGATCACGGTGTCGGCCAGCTTCTGGTCGTCCACGTTGGCAAAGCCGAAACCACGACAGGCGCCGGTGTCGCGGTCGTTGACGGCCTTGAAGCGCACCCCTTCGCCCACGGCACTGAACAGAGCCTCAAGCTCCTTGGCATCAAAGGTCTGCGGCAGGTTGCCGACGTAGAGGCGAATGCTCATGGGGAAGGGGTAGAAAAAACTTTCTGCAGGCGAGGAGAAGCCTCTCGATGCGCCTTTGCTCAGAAAGTTAATCACGCCGGCTGTCCAGCCCATCGCTTCCTTTCTGCTGCATCCACCAGCGTTGTGCTGCCGCCAGGGCCGTGGGGCGCTCCTCGGGGCCGTCTCCCAGGCGGCCGAAGGCCCGCTCCAGGGTGAGGTGATCCAGCAACCGCCCCAGCTGGGGGCCAGCCGGGATCCCCAACTGCTGTTGGAGTTGGCGGCCATCCAGCGGTGGACGTGGATGCAGCAGCGGGTCGTGGGGGTTGCGCCAGCGCTCCAGCAGGTCGCCCGGGGGATCGGGCACCAAGAGCAGCAGGGCGGGCAGATCGTGCTCCAGATCTTGATGCAGCGCCAGGCGGTTGGGCTCCGCCAGGGCCGACCAGCCGCCGGCGCTTGCGAGGTCCCGGCGCCAGCGGCGCAGGGCCCGGCAGCGCTGCTGCAGCTTCCGGCTGCTGCGCAGCGCGATCAGGGCCTCGGGGGGCAGCAGGGCGCTCAGCCGCGCCAGCGGCAGCGCCCAGGCCACTTCGGCGTCCCGCAGCCCCCGCCGCTGCGCCTCTTCGAGGCTGAGGGCGCTCAGGGCAGGAGCGGCGGCAGGATCGGCTTGCCAGCCCTGCACCAGCCCGCAGCGCAGGGCCAGCAGCAAGCCCCGCTCCCCTGCGGGGGCCTCGGCCAGCTTCTCCAGCTCCGCCAGCACCCGCTCGCCGGCCACCGCGCCCAGCTGGCTGGCATGGCGCTCAATCCAGCCTTGGCTGGTGGGATCCAGGCTGAACTCGAGGCTGCTGGCCAGGCGGATGCCCCGCAGCAGCCGCAGGGGGTCGGCCAGCAGATTGGCCTCGCTCACGGCCACCAGTTGGCGGCGCTGCAGGTGAGCCAGGCCACCGGTGGGATCCACCAGTGGGGCTGGGCTGCCTGCGCCGGCGGGCACGGGCAGGGCCAAGGCATTCACGGTGTAATCCCGGCGGCCCAGGTCGGCCTCCAGGTTGGCGCCGTCCCGTTGGGCCAGGTCGATGTTCCAGCCCTTCACCACGAGGCGGGCGATGCCGTGGTCGGCATCGAGCACCACGGCGCTGCCGCCGTGGGTGCGGGCCAGCTGGCGGGCCAGGGCGATCGCATCGCCCTCCACCACGAAGTCGAGGTCGGGCTGGGGCGCAAGGCGGCCCAGCAGCGCATCCCGGATGGCGCCGCCCACCAGGGCTGTGCCCGGTGGAAGCGCCGCCAGCGGCAGCGGCCAGGGCTCGGCCAATAGGCGCTGCCACAGCTGCTGGGCCACCTCCCCGGCGGCACGGTCAGCCGTCACAATGGGCGTCTGGCTCGGCCTGGGCAGCATGTGCATCTGCGTGGATTGCCACTGGGTCGACCGCTGTCAGGCCTACCACGCGGTGGAGCGGCAGCACGGTGTGCCTCACCTGGCCCTCCAGCCCGATTTCACGCCCCAGGAGCCGCGGATCCACGTGCAGGTGCAGGATTTGCCCCAAGGCGGCGTGGGCGTGGAATGGGATGTGCGGGCCTGCGCCAGCTTCCAGCGCGATGCCGGCCGCTGGCAGCGGCTGTGCCCCGGCGCTGCCCTGCCCCGATGAGGTGGTGGTGATGGGTGCTGTCTTGGCTTTGCACAGTTCCAGCGACGTGCTCGGCGTGGGGGTGCACTGGCTCGAGGCTGGCCCAGGAAGCGAGGAGGTGCAGGCCTTCCCATTGGGTCGCGGCCTCTCCAACCAGCTGCTGAGCTGCGTCGAGCAGGTGTTGCCGGCCCACCAGTGGCCCCAGCTCACCCGCCTGGCGGTGGCCACGGGGCCCGGGGGCTTCACCGGCACCCGGCTCACCGTGGTGCTGGCCCGCACCCTGGCCCAGCAGCTGCAGCTTCCCTTGGATGGGGTGGGCAGTTTTCAGCTGGTGGCCCAGCGCCTGGGAATCAGAGAGCCCACCTGGCTGGTGCAGGAGCTGCCCCGTCGTGGGGTGGTGGCCGGCCTCTATGCCCCAGCGCCCGGCGGCGCCGCTGCGGGCTGCCTCGCGTTGGAGGCGCCGCGGTTGTTTGCCCCGGGCACGCCCGTGCCACCGGGCCCGCAGCTGTCTGCTGCCGCCGTGCTGCCAGACGATGTGGCGCAGTTGCTGGAGCTCAGCGTGCGGGCCCATGGCCGGGGCCTGGAGGCCCCCTGGCAGCCCGTGTTGCCGCTCTACCCCACCTCGCCGGTGGCCGGGCTCTGATGGCGGGCCAGCCCCAGCCCCAGCGGCCTCGCCGCCCCCGCCGTTCCAGCCGGCCGCTCCTCCGGCCCCGGGGGCTGGCCGTGCTGCTGCTGGCCGGTGGCCTGCTCTGGCTGTCCCGCGGTTGGTGGTGGCCGGCGCCGCCGCCGCCCCAGATGATCCTGGTGCTCGGTGGCGATGTGGCGCGGGAGCAGGAGGCTGCGGCCCTGGCAGCCCGTCAGGGGCTGCCGGTGGTGGTGAGCGGCGGCAGCAATCCCGAGTACGCCCGCTGGTTGTTTGAGCAACGCCAGGGGCTGCCCCCCAGCCAGGTGCAACTCGACTACCGCGCCCGCGACACCCTCTCCAACTTCACGTCTCTGGTGGATGATCTGCGCCATGCCCGCATCCGTCATGCCCTGCTGGTGACCAGCAGCGACCACATGGACCGGGCCCTGCTGGTGGGCCGGATTGTGGCGGGCAGCCGCGGGATTCACCTCACGCCCGTCTCCGTCGACTGCGCCGATCGCTGTCAGCCCGAGGGGCGCCGCAAGATCTGGGGCGATGGGATTCGGGCGGCCCTGTGGGTGCTGAGTGGTCGCGACCTCAAGAGCTGGGCGGCAACGCAGGGCGTTCCCGGCCTGGGGCCAGCTGCCGCCCGCTGATCAGGCCCTGATCCAGCAGGGCATTGATCTGCGCCTGGCAGGCGGCGGTGGCGGCATCGAGGTCGGGGCGGCGGCGCGAGGCGGGTGGTGGGATCGGCGTGCCGATGCGGATGTGGATCGGCACCAGGCGGGCTCCCTTCTGGCCGGGGCCGAGGGCCCGGTGGCTGTTGATGATCGCCACCGGCAGCAAGGGCACGCCGGCTCGGGCCGCCAGTAGGGCGGCACCGGCCTGGGGATCGTTCACCCGCCCGTTGCTCTGGCGGCTGCCGTCGATGAACACGCCGGTGGCCCAACCCTCCAGCAGCCGGTCGGTGGCGGTGCGGATCGCCTCGCGGTCGCTGGCACCGCGGGACACCGGATAGGCCCCGCAGGCGCGGATGATCGGCCCCAGGATCGGCACCCGGAACAGCTCAGCCTTGGCCATGAAGGCCACGGGGCGGCCAAGGGCATGGCCGAGCAGGGGCGGATCGAGGTGCGAACCGTGGTTGGCCACCACCACCAAGGCGCCTTCCATGGGCACGTTGGCGTTGCCAGCGGTGCGGCCCCGGAACAGCAACCGGTACAGCGGAAACACCAGCAGGTAGCTGATCAGCCGATAGGTGAGGCTGGGCCGGGGTGTGCGGATCAGGGCCGGCGGCTCGACCGGTTTGCGGCGGCGTAGGGCCCGTCTCACGGCAGCGACAGGGCGATTCACAGGCTGCTCCCCAGCCCCAGATCGGCGGCGCTGCCGATCTGGGCGGTGGTGATGCCGTCACAGCTGCGCTTGATCAGGCCGCTGAGCACGGCGCCGGGGCCGATCTCCACGGCGGTGCTGATGCCCAGGGCGCTGAACTGCTCCATGGTTTCGCGCCAGCGCACACCGGTGGTCATCTGGTGCATCAGGCGTGCCTTGAGGGCGGCTCCGTTGGTTTCGGGGCTGGGATCGGTGTTGCTGAGCACCGGGATCGCCGCATCGGCGAAGGGCACCGCCTCCAGCTCGGCGGCAAAGGCGGCGGCTGCATCCGCCATGAAGGGGGAATGGAAGGCGCCGCTCACCGCCAGGGGGATGGCCCGCTTGCACTGGAGCTGGCTACTCACCGCCGCCACCGCTTCCGGGCTGCCGGAGAGCACCACCTGGGCGCTGCTGTTGTCGTTGGCGATCACCACGCCGTCGGTGGCGGCCACCAGGGCCTCCAGCTCGCCGCGATCGAAGCCCATCACGGCCGTCATGCCGCCGCCGCCGGCGGCGGCCATCAAGGTGCTGCGGGTTTTCATCAGCGCCAGGCCGGTGGCGAAGTCGAACACCCCGGCCACGTGCAGGGCTGCCAGCTCACCGAGGCTGTGGCCGGCCACCACCTGGGCCGTGCGCCCCTGAGCCTTGAGCCCATCAGCCAGCAGGCTTTCGATCACAAACAGGGCCGGCTGGGTGTTGCGGGTGTCGTTCAGGTCGACTAGCGCGCCGGTGGCCGAGTCGCCGGTCGTGCCGCCCGAGCAGATGGCCAGGAGATCGCGGCCCAGCAGGGCTGACGCCTGCTCGAAGCGCTGCCGGGCTCCAGGAAGCTCCAGCACGGCCTCGGCCATGCCGATTTTCTGCGAGCCCTGGCCAGGAAACACCCAGGCAATGCCCATACCGCCACCCTCTGAAGACGTGGGCAGGAGATTAGGGCTCAGCCCGTGTCATGCCGCAGGCGCTTCGGGCCCACCCCAGCGCAGCAGGGCCGCGCCCCAGCTGAGGCCGGCGCCGAAGCCGCTGCTGGCCAGCAGATGGCCCGGCTGAACCCGGCCGTCTTTGACAGCCTCATCCAGCATCAGCGGAATGGTGGCGGCGGAGGTGTTGCCGTAGTGGGCCAGGTTGCTGAGCACCTGGGCGTGGGGCATGGCGAAGCGGTCGGCGACCGCATCGAGGATGCGCTGGTTGGCCTGATGCAACAGCAGCCAGTTGAGCTGCTCCGGGGTGGTGCCGGTGGCCTCTAGCAGCTCGCTGAGGATCGCCGGCACTTCGCGCACGGCGAATTTGTAGACCTCCTGCCCGTTCATCTGGATCGGGGCGAAGCCGCCCTGTTGGGCGGTGAGGCCGCCGAGCAGGGGAGCGTGGCGGTCTACCTGGGCCAGGGTGAGACAGGCATTGCGGCTGCCGTCGGAGCGCATGCGGAAGCCCAGCAGGCCCGTGTCGCTCGCCGCGCAGGCCTCCACGGCCACCGCCGCAGCGCCATCACCAAACAGCACGCAGGTGGTGCGATCGTCCCAGTCGACCCAGCGGCTCAATTGGTCGGCGCCGATCACCAGGGCCCGTCGCATCGCGCCGCTGCCCAGGTATTGGCCGGCGGTGATCAGTGCAAACAGAAAGCCGCTGCAGGCGGCGGTGAGATCAAAGGCCACGGCGTTGGTGGCCCCCAGGGCCCCCTGCACCCGCGGCGCCGTGCCGAACAGATCGTCGGGGCTGGAGGTGGCCAGCAGGATCAGGTCGAGATCCTCCGGTGCCCAGCCGGCGTGGTCGAGGGCGGCCTGGGCGGCACGGGTGGCCAGGCAGGTGAGGGATTCGTCGGGGCCGGCGACACGACGGGCGCCGATGCCGGTGCGGGTGCGGATCCAGTCGTCGTTGGTGTCAACCCGCTCGCTGAGTTGCTGATTGCTGATGCTCGCCGCCGGCACGGCGCTGCCTGAGCCCACCAGGGCCATCCCCCCCAGAGCTGCCCTGTTCTCCGCTGGTGTGTTGACTCTGCCGAGCGACACCGGATTCAGCCCACAGTGGGGTCAGTCAACCACAGCTGTACTGAGGGCATGGAGGTTGGCCATCACGCCGTGGCTGGCGGCGGAGTGGGCCAGCCGCAGGGCGCTCAGCACCGAAAGGGCCTTGCTGCTGCCGTGGCCGATCACGCACACCCCGTCCACACCCAGCAGCAGGGCGCCGCCGTGCTCGGCATGGTCGAGGCGCTTCTTGATCCGGCGCAGGTTGTTGATCAGGAAAGCGGAGCCCACCTTGCCGCGGCGGCCCCGGGGCAGCTCCTCCTTGATCACATCCAGCAGCACACTCCCCACGCTCTCGAGGAATTTCAGTAGCACGTTGCCGGTGAAGCCATCGCACACCACCACGTCGAAGTTGCCCGAAAGGATGTCGCGGCCTTCGCAGTTGCCGGCGAAGTCGAAGCGCTGCTCCTCCGCCAGCAGGGGGTAGGTGCGCAGACAGAGCTCGTTGCCCTTGCACTCCTCCTCGCCGATGTTGACCAGGCCGATGCGGGGGCGGGCCACCTGCAGCACATCGCGGCTGTAAATGTGCCCCAGCAGGGCCCACTGGTGCAGGTAGGCGGGCTTGCAGTCCATGTTGGCGCCCACATCCAGCACCAGCACCTGCTGCTCGGTGTCCTTGGTGGGGAACAGGGCGCCAATGGCCGGGCGATCGATGCTCTTGAGCCGGCCGAGCCGGAAGATCGCCGACGCCATCACGGCCCCGGAGTTGCCGGCGGAGTACACCGCGGTGGACTGGCCCTGTTTGACCAGGTCCATGGCCATGTTGATGCTGGCGTCGCGTTTCTTGCGCACCACCGTGGCCTCCTCGTCCATGCCCACCGAGGGGCCACTCGGCACCAGCTGGATCAGGCCTCTCGCCACGGCTGTATCGAGCTGCTCCTGGAGCCCCATTTCGGCCATGGCAGCGTCCAGCCGGGCTGTTTCGGCCACGAACCGCACCCGCAGGGGCAGCAGCTCCACGGCCCGCAGGCAGCCTTCCAGGATCGGCCCCGGGGCGTAGTCGCCGCCCATGCCGTCGACGGCCACCCAGACGCGGTCGGCGTCGTTGATCGGTTTGTCCTCATCGGGTCCACCCAGCCCCCGCTGCAGGCGCCGCAGCGGATCAAACACCAACGGCTGCAGCACCGTGTTGGCCATGCTGCCGGCC
>VGQC01000057.1 GCA_016882385.1 Cyanobacteria bacterium M_DeepCast_100m_m1_067
GTGGCGGACAGCCGTCACGGCTTCAAGGGCTTCGCCTTCCTCCACGATTTCGCCATCACCCCCAGCTGGGCGGTGTTCCTGCAGAACGCCGTGGCATTTAACCCCCTGCCGTTCGTGCTCGGTCAGAAGGGGGCGGCCCAATGTCTGGCGTCCAAGCCTGGTGAAGCGGGGCAGTTCTGGCTGGTGCCACGCCAAGCCGGCCACCATGCCGGGGCCAAGCCGATCCAGGTGCCGGCGCCGGCGGGGTTTGTGTTCCACCACCTCAACGCTTTCGAAGATGCGGCGACCGGCGAGGTGGTGGTGGATTCGATCTACTACGAGGATTTTCCGTCGATCGGGCCCGAGGTGGATTTTCGCGAGATCGATTTTGCGTCGATTCCGGAAGGCCAGCTGCGGCGTTGCCGCATCGATCCCCGCAGCGGCACGGTGCAAAGCGAGTGGCTGGAGCAGCGCTGCTGCGAGTTCGCCATGGTCAACCCCGCGCGGCAGGGGCTGGAGCCCCGCTTCGCCTGGATGGCAGTGGCCGAGCGGGAGCAGGGCAACGATCCGCTGCAGGCGATTGAGAAGCTCGATCTGCACACCGGGGAGCGGCGGGTGTGGAGCGCCGCTCCCCGGGGTTTCGTCAGCGAGCCGGTGATGGTGCCCCGCCCCGATTCCGCTGCCGAAGATCGCTCCGCTGAAGACAGTGGCTGGGTGCTGGTGCCGGTGTGGAACGGTGCCCGCTGTGCCACGGATCTGGTGATCCTCAACGCCGCCGACATGACGGAGCAGGCGGTGCTGGAGTTGCCCCTGGCCATTCCCTATGGCCTGCACGGCACTTGGGCCCCGGCCTGATCAGCGCCCGAGGAGCTGTTGCAACGCCGGTGCGAGCTCGGCGAAGGCCCGGCCGCGGTGGCCCAGCTTGGCCTTGAGGGTTGACGGCATCTCCGCAAAGGTGAGGCCGGTTTCCGGCACCAGGAACACCGGGTCGTAGCCGAATCCTCCCGTGCCCCGCGGGGCGTCCAGGATCACGCCCGGGCAGCGGCCTTCCACCTCCAGGCGGATGGTGCCGTTCGGGTCGGCCAGGGCCAGGGCGGCGGCGAAATGGGCCTTGCGGCTCGGGTTGGTGCTGCTGGCCTGGGCCTGCTCCAGTTCGCGCAGCAGCCTGGCAATGCGGGCGCCGTCGCTGTCGGCGTAGCGGGCGGAGTGCACGCCGGGGGCGCCACCCAGTGCATCGACGCTCAGGCCGGAGTCGTCGGCCAGGGCCCACTCTCTGCAGGCCCTGGCAACGGCACTGGCCTTGAGGCGCGCGTTCTCGGCAAAGGTGGCGCCGGTTTCCTCCACCTCCAGCCCCTCTGGCTGGGGCTGGATCTCCAGGCCCCGGCCAGCCAGCAAGTGGCCGAATTCGCGCACTTTGCCGGCGTTGCCGCTGGCGATCACCAAACGGGTCATGGCTCAGGCCGCCTCCGCCAGCGCCCGCGCCCAGCCCAGCACCTCAGCCACGCGGGCCTCATTGGGGGCCTCGCAGTAGAGCCGCAGCAGCGGCTCGGTGCCGGAGAAGCGCAGCATCAGCCAGTGGCTGGGGCCCAGGCGTAGCTTCACCCCATCGGTGGTGATCACCTCCAGCACGGGGCTGCCGGCCACCGCGCTGGGGGGAGCGGCGGCCAGCTTGGCCTCCAGTCGCCGCCGGGCGTCCATATCGGGCAGGCGCAGGTCGAGCCGGTCGTAGGCGGCGGCACCGCCGCAGCGCTGCTGCAGGGCGTCGATCCGCTCGCCCAGGGGCACCCCGCCCTCCACCAGCGCTTCGATCAGCAGCAGGGCTGCGAAGGGGGCATCGCGCTCGGGCAGGTGCATGCCGAAGCCCACGCCGCCCGATTCCTCGCCCCCCACCAGCACCTCGCCGCTCAGCATTTCGGCAGCGATGTATTTGAAGCCCACCGGCATCTCCAGCACGGTGCGGCCCAGGTCTTCGGCCACCAGCTGCATCAGGTCGGAGCCGCTCACGGTCTTCACCACTGAGCCCGGCAGCTGGCGGGCCCCGGCTAGGTGGTCGATGAACAGGGGCATCAGCAGCTGGGTGCTGCAGAAGCGGCCGCGTTCATCCACCGCGGCGATTCGGTCACCGTCGCCGTCAAACACGATCCCCATCGCCGGCCGGCCGGTCGCGGTGCTGGCCTGCACCGCGGCGATCAGCTCGACCAGGTAGGCGGCCAAGGGTTCGGGTGGGTTGCCCCCAAACAACGGATCCCGGTGCGTTCGAATTTCGCGGATGGCACCACTGGCCGTGGCCCGCTCGCCCAGTAGGGCCGGCAGTACCCCCGCCGCCGAGCCGTGCATCGGGTCAACGATCACCGTCAGCCCCAGGCGTTCGAGCCCCTCGGCCAGGGCAGCGGTGTTCACCTTGGCCTTGAGGCCTGCCACGTAATCGTTCATGGCTCCAAACCGCTGCACCTCGCCCGGAATCGGCACGCTGATGCCGCCGCCGGCCAGCCGGGTTTCCACCCGTTGGGTGAAGTCGCCCTCCACCGAGCCGCCGAAGGGGCCCTTGATCTTCAGACCCAGCCATTCCGGCGGGTTGTGGCTGGCGGTGATCACCAGGGCGCCGAGGGCCTGGCGCTGCACCACTGCCCAGCTGGAGGCTGGGGTGGGGGTGGGGGTGTCGCAGAGCAGGGGCTCGAGGCCGCAGCCCCGCACGGCGCTGCAGATGGCTTCGGCCAGTTCAGGGGCCAGGAAGCGGCGGTCGTAGCCGATCACCACGTCGCGGCTCGTCAGGCCCTGCGGGGCGGAATGGGCTAGCTCCTGGGCGGCGGCCGCTGCCACCGGCAGCAGGCGCTCCATGGTGATGTCGACCCCGAGGATGCCGCGCCAGCCATCGGTGCCGAAGGCGATCGGACTGGCCTCCAGGGGCAGGGGGGCTGAGGCCATGGGGGCGGAAACGCCGAGCTGGATCGATTCTGCTGTGCCGCCGGCGCTCCAGCCCTAGCGTTTGCGCTGGTGGATGCCCTCCTTGACGCCACTGCCCCGCACGCCACTCCCCCTGACCGATCGCCTGCTGCGCAGTTGGCTGCGCTGCCGGCGCCGCGCCTGGCTCGATCGGTTTGGCGAGCCAGGGGAGCGTCAGTGGAATGCCCATCGCGCCCTGGCCCTGAGTGACCAGCTGCGCAGTTTTCAGACCCTGCTGCCCCAGCGCCCCGGCCACGGCGAGGCGGCCTGCGCCGGCGGGGCGCCTGGGGTGGTGGGCTTACGCCTGCGGGGCCAGGGCCCCCAGGGGCTGCAGGTGGAATCCCATCCGTCCCTGCTGGAGCGCATTGCCGGCCAGAGCCGTTGGGGCGAGTTCGCCTACCGGCCGGTGCTGGCCCGTCAGGGGCGGCGGCTCACCCGCGAAGCCCGGGTGGTGTTGGCCCTCTGGGGGCGCCTGCTGGCCGCGCACCAGCAGGCGCCCGTGCCCCATGGCCTGGTGCTGGCGGGCGAGGGCCGGGCCCTGCAGCGGGAACGCCTGGCCTTGGGCGGGGGCCTTCAGCATCAGCTCGATGAAAGCCTGCAGCGCTTGGCCGCCGACCTCGACCCGGCCACGCCCCCCCCGCTGGTGAGTGATCGCAAGAAGTGCACCCTGTGCAGCTGGCGAGGGCTCTGCGATCAGGAGGCGGCAGCGATGGGACACCTCAGCGAGGTGAGCGGCATCGGTGGCAAGCGCCGCGAGATGCTGCTGGAGCAGGGGGTGACCAGCCTGGCGGACCTGGCGGCCCGGGATCCGGAGCAGCTGGCCGAGGCGCTCTCCGGGTATGGCGAGCAACACCGCGAGATTGCCGCAGAGCTGGTAGCCCAGGCCCGGGTGCAGGCCTCAGGAATCCCCCAGCGGCTGGGGGAGGGGCTGGCGCTGCCTGAGCTCGCCGGTGCCCCTGGGGTGTTGCTCTACGACATCGAATCCGATCCCGATGCCCGCGATGATTTCCTGCACGGCTTCCTGGTGCTGGAGCGCGATGGGGCCGGCGGTTGGAACGAGACCGGGGCCCGGTATCAGCCGTTGCTGGCCCTGCAGGAGCACGGCGAGCAGCGGCTGTGGCAGCGCCTGCAGCGGTTTCTCGCCCGCTATCCAGGCTGGCCGGTGCTGCACTACGGCGAAACCGAGGTGATCGGCCTGGTGCGCCTGGCCCAGCGCCAGGGAGCCACTGAGGCTGAGGTGCAGCAGTTGCGCGGGCGGATGCTGGATGTGCATGCCCGCCTGCGGCGCTACTGGCGGCTGCCGGTGAGCAGCTATGGCCTCAAGGCGGTGGCCGGCTGGCTGGGTTTTGCCTGGAGCCAGAAGGGCGTTGATGGGGCCCGCTGCCTGCTCTGGTGGCGCCAGTGGCGGCAGTGGCGCGGCGCCGGTGGCTCCCGAGGCCAGGCCAGTCGCCACCAGCTGCAGCGGATTTTTCTCTACAACCGCGACGACAGCCTGGCCACCTGGGCGGTGGTGCGCTGGCTGTTGGCCCACGACTGACGCTCGAAGACTGACGCTTCAGGGTTGACGGCCGGCCCCGACGGGTGGATCCACGAAGGCCGGTGGTCGCGACAGGTGCAGCGCCGGGGCCTGGGAGCCCTCACCGGCACGGAGCTCGGGATCCTGCAGGGCCTGGCGACGCACCAGGGCTAGCCCGATCCACAGGCCATCCCCCAGGGCCAGAGAGGAGGTGATCTGGCCTGCCCGGCTGCTGCTGCCTGAAGCCCCGTTGTCGGCTCCCTCCAGGCGGAATAGCGCCGTGCCCGGGGCCAGTGCCACGGCCGCGGCTTCCGGGCTGCCCTCGGGTGCTTGCCAGTGCCAGCGCCGCAGCTGCTGTTTGACCCCGTCGTAGGTGGCCAGCTTGGCCAGGGTTTCCTGGCCCACGTAGCAGCCCTTGCTCAGGCTCACCCGATCGGCAAGCCCCGCTTCAAACGGATTGGTGTCGTCGTTGATTTCCCCTGGGGCGGTCGGCAGGCCCTGCTGGAGGCGCCAGCGCTCCTGCTCCAGGGCGGTGAGTGGGGTGCGCTCGGCCAGCCATGGGGGCAGCGCCGCCTCTGCCAGCAGCAGCACCTGCTGGCCCAGCAGCCAGCCGCTGCCCTGCTCCAGTGCCTGCCACTGGCCTGCTGGGGCCTGGGGCAGGGCCGCGAGGGCATCGCCCAGCGGTGTGATCCGCCGCACCGGCGTCACCGGGCCCAGCCGCACCCGATCGGCGGGAAACAGCACCCGATCGAGACTGTGCCAAACGGCTTGGGCATCGCCTTCGCCCAGCAGCAGCCAGGCGCCTTCGTCGTCGACCAGCACCTCGGCCAGGGCCCGCAGCCGGCCAGTGGCGGTGATGCAGCAGGTGGGGATCCAGCTGCCGGGAGTGCTGCTTTCGATGGCGGCACTGGTTTGGCCATGCAGGAAGCGTCGTGTATCAGCCCCATCGAGTCGAATCAGGCTGGTGGCTTGCTCCCAGCGGCGCGGCCCGGCTGGTTGCCAACTCCAGGGGTCGGGGCTCATGACGCGGCCTGGCTGGCGGCGAGGGTCGACGCGGCAGCAGCCACCTCCTCGAGCAGAAACAGGCTGCGTAGCTCCAGGCCAGCGGCGGTCATCGCGTCCAGGCCGCCTTCCTGGCGATCCACGATCGTCACCACCCGTTCGACCCGAAAGCCCGCCTCCCGGAGCTGGTGCACGGCCTTGAGTGAGGAGCCGCCGGTGGTCACCACATCCTCCAGAACGGTGATGGTGCTGCCCGGCTCCGGCAGCGGACCCTCCAGCCAGGCGCCGGTGCCGTGGCCCTTGGCCTCCTTGCGCACGATCAGGGCATCGAGCCCGCGCCCCCCCAGGGCGGCCCGCATCGCCACGGCGCTCACCAGCGGGTCGGCCCCGAGGGTGAGGCCGGCCACGGCCCGGGCCTCCGGCTCCACCTGCTCCAGCATCAAGGCCCCCAGCAGGGCCAGCCCGCTGCCGCTAAGGCTGACGGGCTTGCAGTTGACGTAGTGGTGACTGGTGCGTCCCGACGCCAGGGTGAAGCTGCCGTGGCGATAGGCCTTGGTGGCGAGCAGGGGCAGCAGCGCCATCCGCATCTCGGCTGGGGTAGCCGTCAGAGAGGTGGCCACCAGGGACGCAGCATCCGGGGAAACGGTCGACAAGAGCTGGTGCAGACGCAATTGGTTGTCTAGTTTGCGGCCAACGTGACAACACCCGCTGCTGGGTTGCCTGGATCCATGGCGACTGCCACCTTTTCCAACCCACCCCTGTGCCGCAACGGCGTCTGGGCTGCGGCTGCCAGCTCGGCAGTCGCTGCGGGGCTGATCGCCCCAGCCTTGGCGGGGCCGGTGGTGTGCACCACCACCCTCGAGGCCCCCGTGGTGGCTGGCCAGGCAGGGCCGGTGGAGGTGACCCGCTGTGGCGTGGTGCAGACCACGCCCGAACTGATGGAGAGGCGCTTTTACAGCTACACCGCGCCCTACGCCCGCGGCGTCAGCCTCACCAACCAGATCACTGATTTGTTCGGGATCGCCATGGGGGGTGGCGATGGCACCAAGGTGATGGGCTTCGGGTTCCCCGACCAAACGATCATCTGGGACGGCACCGCCGTGGAGAACACCTATCAGGTGCTGCTGGAGCAGCAGAGCGACCCCATGCCTTGGCGCACGGGCGACGTATCGAACGGCTATTCCGGCAGCCTCGGATCCGGGGGCGGGGCTCCCCAGGGCACGGGCTGGCAGGACGGGGGCGCGAGCTATAGCCCGCCGGTGCGGGGCCTCTGGTAAGTCTGGTTGAAGGGGCTTCGGCCCATGGGGGGGTCTAGCAATCTGGTGAATGCAGCGAACTCATAATTCGCCTGAGCCGGGTTCGATCCCCGGGACCCCCATCCACAAGTCAGCCCGGCAGTCAGGCAGGCAGCCAGCCCGATTCGATGGCTGCTTCTATTCTCGGCTTACTGATGGCGCCCCTGGTGGGGCTTTCCGTGATCCAACTCCTGGCGTTGGCCATCTTGCTGGCCCTGCTGGCGTTCTTTGCCGCTGGGGAATTCGCCCTGATTCGCCTGCGGCCAAGTCGGGTGCAGCAGTTGCAGGAGGCTGGCGAGCCCGGGGCCCAAGCCGTGGCGAAACTGCAGCACCGGCTGCGGAGGGTGCTGGTGGCCACCCAGTTGGGAGCGGCTCTGGCCCTGGTCGCCCTGGGTTGGGCTGGGCGCGGCCTGGCGGAGCGGTTGGGGGTCTGGCTGGGCAGCCAGAACGGGATGGGCACCGCTCCCCAGGGATGGCTGGATGCGGGCGTTTTTCTGCTGTTGGTGTTGCTGGCAACCGTGCTGGGCGGCTTGCTGCCCAAGGCCTGGGTGTTGCATCGGCCGGAGGTCTCCGCCTTGCGGCTGGCGCCGCTGCTGGATTCGGTGATCGGCAGCCTGGCGCCTTTGCTGTCGCTGCTGGAGCGCTTCAGCGGCACCCTGCTGCGGCTGTTGGGGCTTCCCCGCAACTGGGATGAGCTGGTGCCGGTGCTCTCCGCCGGCGAGCTCGAAACCCTGATTGAAACCGGCAGTGTCACGGGTCTGATGCCCGATGAACGCAACATCCTCGAGGGGGTGTTCTCGTTGCGCGACACCCTGGTGCGTGAAGTGATGGTGCCGCGCTCCGGCATGGTCACCCTGCCGCTGGATGTGAGCTTTGCGGAGCTGATGCGGGAGGTGCACGACACGGCCCATGCCCGCTTTCCGGTGATTGGCAGCTCCCTGGATGATGTGCGTGGCCTGCTGGACCTGCGGCGTTTGGCCGATCCGATGGCTCGGGGCTTGCTCAGTGCCGACACCCCTCTGGCTCCCTACATCACCCCGGTGGCCCGGGTGCAGGAGAGCACGCCTCTGGCTGAGCTGTTGCCGCTGATTCGCAGTGGTCAGCCCTTGCTGGTGGTGGTGGACGAGCACGGCGGCACCGAGGGCCTGGTGACCGTGGCCGACCTCACCAGTGAGATCGTTGGAGATGAGGACGATTCCCTCGAGGCGGCCCAGGATCTGCAGCAACTGGGCGAGGGCTGCTGGTCGGTGGCCGGTGATCTCGAGATCTTTGAACTCAACCGGCAGCTGGGCCTGCAGTTGCCCGAGGCGGAAGGCCATCACACCCTGGCGGGCTTCCTGTTGGAGCGGCTCCAGCACATCCCCGCCCCGGGCGAGGGACTGCGCTGGAAGGGGCACCAGTTTCGGGTGTTGGCCATGGATGGGCCCCGCATCGAACGCGTGCAGATCGAGCGCCCGGTGGCGGAGTCGATCCCTGATAATGCCTCCAGCCGTGAGCCCCAGCCATGAACCCTGTGCGCGTGGGTGTCATCGGCATCGGCAACATGGGCTGGCACCACGCCCGGGTGCTGAGCTTGATCAAGGATGCCCAGTTGGTCGGCGTGGCCGACCCGGATGCGGTCCGCGGCGAGCTGGCCACTCAGCAGTTCGGCTGCCGCTGGTTTCCGTCCTATGAGGCGATGCTGCCTGAGGTGGATGCGGTCTGCATTGCCGTACCCACCCTGCTGCATCACCGGGTGGGCCTGGCCTGCCTGAAGGCGGGCGTGCATGTGCTGATCGAGAAGCCGATTGCCGCCAGCCAGGAGGAGGCCTCGGAGTTGATCCAGGCGGCCGATGCGGCGGGGCGGCTGCTGCAGGTGGGCCACATTGAGCGGTTCAACCCCGCCTTCCGTGAGTTGGTGAAGGTGGTGGCCAATGAGGAGGTCGTGGTGCTGGAGGCACGGCGCCACAGTCCCAACGCCGACCGGGCCAACGATGTGTCGGTGGTGCTCGATCTGATGATTCACGACATCGATCTGGTGCTGGAGCTGGCCGGGGCCCCGGTGATTCGGTTGGCGGCTGCCGGCGGGCGCAGCGCCGAGGGACCAATCGACTATGTCAACGCCACCCTGGCCTTTGCCAATGGCGTGGTAGCCAGCCTCACGGCCAGCAAGATGGCGCATCGCAAGATCCGCAGCCTCTCGGCCCACTGCCGCAGCAGCCTGGTGGAAACCGACTTCCTCAACCGCACCCTGCACATTCACCGCCGTGCCCATGAGTCGGTGAGTGCCGACCATGGTGAGTTGGTGTATCGCTCCGATGGGGTGATCGAGGAGGTGAGCACCACCTCCATCGAGCCCCTCTACGCCGAGCTCGAGCACTTTCTGCAGTGCGTGCGCGGCGTGGAGACTCCGGCGGTGGGTGGTTTGCAGGCCTCCCGGGCCCTGCTGCTCGCCGATCTGATCGAGCAGTGTGTGGAGCAGCCCAACCTCTGCATGAGCCTTGAGGTGCCGATCTAGGACGCTTTGGCTGGGTCGGTGAGCTGGCGCAGGGCTTCGAGTTGCCAGCGGCGGCAGTCGCCAGGCGAGGCCAGGTAGAAGGCATCCCAGGCTTCCGCCTTGTGGAGGCCGTACAGCTCAGGCGCGATGTCGGGATGGCGTTGCTGCCAGCCCACCCGTACGGCGTGCCCGATCACCACGTCCAACACCAGGTCGTCGTCAAAGACCACCTCGGGGTTGGCGCCCACGAAGGCGATCAGGGTGATCAGGGTTTCGGTGCAGAGCTGGCGGTAGTCGGGGGCTTCGATCTTGCTCAGCAAGTGATCCACGAGGGCCGCGAAGTTGCGTTCGCCGGGGGTCTTTTCGCTCAGCAGCGGCGCACTGTCGAGGCGGTTGCGCTTCTCGAGCTTGTCGCCGATCACGATGCCGCGGCAGTGGTGCAGCAGATCCCAGATGCCGGGGTAGAAATCGCGGGGTACGCGGCCCAGGGCTCCAAGCCGCAGGCGGTGTTGCAACCAGCAGCCCTCCTTGGGCAGTTCCTCGAGCGGATCGGGCACGTCCCAGCGCACCCGGCCGCTCACATGCAGTTGCTCCTTGCGCTGCAGGGCGGCCTTGGCGTGCTCCAGGTCGGCCAGCACCGCGCGCAGGCGCCGTTGGATGGCGTGGGGGGGCTGGTCGCAGAGGGCCTCGAAGGCATCGATCGGGCTGAGATCGCTTTCGGTGGCCAGTTCACCGGTGAGCAGCAGCAGCAGTTGACCCAGTTGCAGGGTGAGGCTGCCGCTGAGCAGCGCGGGCTCGTGGCGGGCCAGGCCATCGAGGGCGAGCAGCAGCTCCTGCTGCAGCATCCATTCCCGGCCGTCTTCGCCGCTGAAGCGCTTGATCATGGCGGCGATGCTGGCGCTGCCCTGGGGTTCGCTGATGCGGGAGTCGCTGGTGTAATTGCGCCCCACCACCACCTGCTTCTGGCGCACCAACAGGTCGGTGAGGGCATCCTCCAGCTGGGGATGCACCAGGTCGAGGGCTCCGGCAACGCGCCGCACCACGTTCCAGTCGGCTTCGGCCAGGGCCCGGC
>VGQC01000058.1 GCA_016882385.1 Cyanobacteria bacterium M_DeepCast_100m_m1_067
AACAACCTTCAGATCCTGCCCCACATCCTCAAGGGGGCCAAGGTGGCCGACATCATGGCCATCCTCGGCTCGATCGACGTGATCATGGGGTCGGTTGACCGCTGATTCGCTTGCCTGGTTGCTGCTCTGCCGCACCGTGCGCTTCGGGGACACCGATGCCGCTGGGGTGATGCACTTCCACCAGCTGCTGCGCTGGTGCCACGAGGCCTACGAGGAGAGCCTGGAGCGCTTCGGCGTTTCGGCGGCAGAGGTCTTTCCCACCCCTGGCCACGTCCCGGCAGTGGCCCTGCCAATCGTGCACTGCAGCGCCGATTTTCTCGCCCCCCTGGCCTGCGGCGATCCCCTGGCGATCCAGCTGGAGCCGAGGCGGCTCGACCCCGGCAGCTTTGAAGTGCTGTACAGCTTCCGCAGCAGCGAGCGGGATGTGGCTCGGGGGCTGACCCGGCATCTGGCCATCTGCGCCGACAGCCGCCAACGCTGCCCGTTGCCCGAACCCATCAACCGCTGGCTGGAAGCCTCCAGCCTAGGGCAGGGCATTCAGCCGCTTTAGGGCCGGCGGAAGACGTAAAGCAGCGTCGCCAACTGCAGGGGCAGCACGGCCGCCATGAGGGCCAGCGGATGCAGGCCATCGTGGGGAATACTGGCTGCAGAAACAAAGCTGATGGCACCGGCAAGCGCCAACAGAACAACGAGCGTCAGGCGCTGGGCGGACGATTCAGAACCAGTCTTTCTCAGCATCGAGATACTCAGCTCGAAATTCATCGTTTGACTTGGCGAGATAAACAATACCCTCTATGATGCCAATCACCTGAAAAATGAAAAACCCACTCCGCAAGTCAACAGCGACACCACCAGCATGATGACCGCCGGCTTGGTGTAGCCCAGCACGAATTTGTGCACGCCGAAGGCACCCAGAAAAATGCCAGTAAGGCCCGCCGCCAGCTTCTTGTTGCTGATTTCGGTGTCAGAAAGGGTCGACATCGGCCGATGTGGGTCGGGACTTCTGATTTGCTTCTAGCTCATTCATCCAGTCCCGCCAACGGCTGCGTTGCCATTTGCCTAGCGCGGTGGGGGCCAGCTCGGGGCAGTGCAGCCAACGGGTCGGGCGCTCGGCAGGCGCCCAAGGCTCACACAGCCGCTGCAGCTGCCGCTCCAGATCCGGCCAGGCCGTCTCTCGCCCCGACGGCGCCCCCTCAGCCCGCACCAGGGCCACCAGCCGCTGGCCCCAGTCGGGATCCTGCACCGGCACCAGCAACACGGCCTGCAGGGGTAGCCCTGCCGCCTGAGCCAGCGCCAGCAGCTGCGCCTCCAGGTGCTCGGGAAACACCGTTTCACCGCCGCTGTGGATCGCACCATCAAGACGCCCCAACAGCTCCAGACCCGCCGGCCCCAGCCGGCCGGCATCGCCGCTGCGCCACCATCCATCAAGCGAGCGGGGCAGGGGATGAAGCACGCCGTTCTCCAGCCAGCCCGGGCTGAGCCGCCCGCTGCGCACCTCCACGGCCCCTCCATCTGGATCAAGGCGCAGCTCCACATCCCCCAGGGGCGCACCGCAGCCAGGCACTGCCGCCAGAAAGCGCTCAGGGGGGAGGGCACACACCATGGCGGCCGTTTCCGTGGCGCCATAGCAAGGGGCCAGCCGCAGCTCCGCCTGACGGGCCCGCGCGGCGAGCTGGGGAGACAGCGGCGCCCCACCCACCCAGATCACCGCCAACTGCTGCAACCAGGCCACCCCCTCCGGAGCCGCCATCAAGCGCTGCAGCTGGGTGGGCACCAACGACAGCAGGGCAGGGCGGGCGGGATCCAGGGGCGCGGCGGCCGCCAGCAGAACTGGATCGCGCATCCAAGCCGGCTCTAGGCGCCGGTGGCCGGCGCCCCACTGCTGCGCCCGCAGCCAAGGCAGCAGGCCACTGACATGGTGCAGCGGCAGAGGGTTGAGGTGCAGGCACGCCGCCGGGTCCAGCCCCAGCTGCTCCAGCCACGAGCCCGTGGCCGCCGCCGAGGCTTGCAGGTGCGCCAGGGGTTGGAGACACCAGCGACGCCCCCCGCTGCTGCCGCCGCTGCCCAGCACCACTCCCGGGCCCCACTGCTGCTGCAGGGGATCCAGCCCCTGGGGCCCGATCGCCGCGGCCAGCGCCTCCTGATCGCGTTGAGCAGGACCCGCCAGCGCCACGATCTGGCCGGCCGCCCAGGCCTGCTGCAGCTGCTCGGGCGTCATCGGGCCTGGACTCCGCTGGCCGACGCTCCGGCGGCCTGCCACACCGTTTCGGGATCGGCACTGGCCAGGCCCCCGGGGGCCTGCCAGCCCGGCGCCAGCCCAGGCGCCACGGGCGTGGGGCCTTCGGCCTGCAGGGCCGCCAGATGGTCGAGCCAGCGCCGGGCGATGCCGGTTTCAAAGGCCGTGCTCAGCATCAACCGCGGGGTGCCTTGCTCCAGGGCCGCCAGCAGCGGCCGGGGGTCTCCCTCCTGGCTGGGCCGGCGCACCTGCCAACCGGGCCAGCTCTGGCGCAGGGCGGGCTGATGCTGCAGCGATTCATCGAGCGCCACCGGCACCCGGGCGGCCAGGGCCGCCAGGCCCGCCTGGTCGGCAGGATCGAGGGGCTGCTCCAGCCACTGCAGGCGCGGCTCCCCCGCCAGCCGCTCGGCCCAAGCGGTCGCCGTGGATTGGTCCCAGCCGCCATTGGCATCGAGCCGCAGGCGCGCCTCTGCAGGCAAGCACTGAAGCAGCTGCTCGAGCAGCTCGCGCTCGAGGGGATCGGGGAACACCCCCACCTTCCACTTGAACACGGCCGCGGGCGCCCCGCCATCGAGGGCCTCCAACGCCGCCGGGCCGGCCGGCAGCAGCCGGGCCGATGCCGGCGGCGCCAGCCAGCGCCGCTGCGGCAGGCCATCCAGCTCAGCCAGGGCTGCTCCCAGGGCAAAGACGAGAGCCGGGGGCATGTCGTCAGTCGCCAGCGCCGCCTCCAGGCCGTTGCGGGTGCAAGCGGAGCCCAGGGCCTCGATCGCTTCAGCCACAGGCTCCCGCCGCCCGTCCAACGGGGCCGCCTCGCCCCAGCCCAAGCCCCCCTGCTCCCCCTGCAGCCGCAGCAGCCAGCCGCGCCGCTGGTGCACCGTGCCCGCCGCCGTAGCCAAGGGCTGGGGCAGGGCAAAGCCAAAGGGCCGCCACTGCAGGCGGATCAACCCGGCCACCAGCGCCCCAGGGCCAGGCCCACGGCCAACCCCACCCCATTGAGCGCCTGGAAGCGCAGGGCCAGAAACTTGCTGCCGGCGATGCGCTCAGGGTGGCGGTGCTGCTGCAACAGGCGAATCAGATCCCGAGCCGGCGGCAGTCCCACCACCCCCAGCAGGGCGGTGAGGGGCCACTGGCCCACCAACACCGGCGCCCATTGCAAGGCCAGGGCGCCGGCCACAAACCAGGGCACCAGGGCCGCCGCAGCGCCCGTGCCCAGGTGCACCACGGGCGAGCGCTTGCCATTGGCGGCGTCCTCCTCCACCTGGTGGAAATGGGAGCAGAACAGCACCAGGGTGGTGGCCAGGGCGGGGCCGCTGCCCAGCATCAGGGCCGTCCCCCACGGAATCGCCGGGGTGCTGGCGGGGCCAGACGGCCCCAGGGCCACCAGGGCGGCGGCGGTGGCCAGGGGGCCGAAGGCGATCCAGCAGAGGGGCTCCCCGAGGCCGCGGTAGCCCAGGCGGAAGGGCGGCCCTTGATACACGTAACCCAGCCCGCAGCAGGCCAGCACCAGCGCCAGCACCGCCGGCGTGCTGCGCCAGGCCACCAGGGCCATCAGGGCCAGGCCCAGCAGCAGGCAACCGTTGGCCAGCAGGGCCACCCGATCCCGCCGCCCGGTGAGATTCACCACCGAATGGGGCTTGCCATGGGTGTCGACGCCGGTGTCGGCATCAAAAACATCGTTGGCCAGGTTTTCCCAGGCCAGCAGCAGCACGGCCGCGAGCAGAAAAGCCAGCAGTTGCTCGGTCCGCAGCGGCTGGCCCTGACCGAGCTGCCAGCCGGCAGCCAGCAGCACCGGCATCACCGCCACGGCATACATCGGCCACTTCACCGCCGCCTTCCAGAGTCGGCGGCGATCGGCGGGAGTGGCGTAACGGCTTGCGACGACCTTGGACACAGGGATGGGGACCGCAGGCGGCAGCCGCTGCAGGACCCATACATTTGAGCAGTTCTTCGTCGCGGCAACGGCCCCTTCTGGTGCAGGCCTCTCCTTCCTTCACCAACGCCTTCAACGCCCTGCTGACCACGGCCAACGCCCAGGCCCGTCAGCTGGAAGAGGACGGCGTCCTGAGCCTGGCGCTGCCCCTGGACGGCGGCGACCCGCTGCAGCTGCTGCCCTTGCTTGAGCCCGACCGCGATGGGGGCGCGACCGGCGGGGATGGCTTCCGCTTTCTCTGGGACGGCGCCCCGGGGCTGTGCATCGCCGCCAGCGGCCGGGCCCACAGCCTGGAGCTCAGCGGTCCGCGGCGCTTTGAACTGGCCCAGCGTTTCGCGCGGCTCTGCCTGAGCCGGCTGGATGGTGCGGATGAGGGCCTAGCCGCCTGTCCGCCCCAGGCCCGGCCGCGGGTGCTGCTGGCCTTCGGCTTCTTCGACGCCCCCCTCGAGGCGGGCCCGGCAGCGGTGCCAGGCGTGCAGGCGGTGTTGCCCCGCTGGCAGCTGAGCCGCCACGGCCCCCACAGCTGGCTGCGCCTGCAGCGCCCCCTGGGCGGCGGCATCACCCCCCGCAGCGTGGCCGAGGAGCTCTGGGAGAAGGCCCGCCAGCTGGAGAGCCACAGCGCCACGGCCGCACCGCTGCTGCCCGCCGTGCGGGTGCTGCAGAGCACCGCCTGGCAGGACCGCTACCGCCTCGCCGCCGAGCAGGCCCTCGCCCTGGTGGAGGAGCAGCGCCTCGAGAAGCTGGTGCTGGCGGTGCGGCAACAGCTGGAGTTGAGCGAGGGCGTCGATCCGCTAGCCCTGTTGGCCCCCCTGCGCCGCACCCAGGGCGGCAGCTGCCGCTTCCTCTGGCAACGGCAGCCCGGCTCAGCCCTGCTGGGGGCCTCCCCGGAACGGCTGCTCACCGTGCGCCAGGGCCAGCTGCGCAGCGACGCCCTGGCCGGCACCGCCTCCCGAGACGGGGGGGCGGCATTGCTGGCCTCGACCAAGGATCGGCTGGAGCATGAGCTGGTGGTGGAGACGATCCTGGCGGTGTTGACCCAGGCCGGTCTGCAGCCCCGCAGGCCCCGCCGACCCCGGCTCGCCCGCCACGGCCAGCTGGTGCACCTGCACACCCCGATCACAGCGCCCCTGGGGGGCTTGGACCCGCTGACCATCGCCGCGGCCCTGCATCCCACCCCCGCCGTAGCGGGCCTGCCCCGGCGGGAGGCGATCAGCTGGCTGCGCAGCCTGGAGCCCTTCGAGCGCGGCCATTACGCCGCACCGATCGGCTGGATCGACAGTGCCGGCGACGCGGAGCTGCGGGTGGCGATCCGCAGCGGCACGTTGCGGGGTCGGCAGCTCGAACTCACCGCCGGAGCCGGACTGGTGCGCAGCTCGGCCGTGGAGCAGGAGCTGCAGGAAGTGCAGCTGAAACTCGGCGTGCTGCAGCAGCAGCTCAACCTGCCGGCTCAGACGAGCAGCCGCTCGATCACCTGATCCGCCAGGGGGATCCCCCCCAGCCGCTCCACCTCCCGCACGCCGGTGGGGCTGGTGACATTGATCTCACTGAGGCGGCCATCGATCACGTCGATGCCCACAAAGAACAGGCCTTCGGCCTTGAGGGCCGGCGCCAGTTCAGCGCAGATGTGGCGCTCCTGATCGGTGAGGTTGGTGGCCTCGGGCTGGCCGCCCACCGCCAGGTTGCTGCGAAATTCGCCGCCGCTCGGCACCCGGTTGACCGCCCCCAGCGGCTCCCCATCCACCAACAGGATGCGCTTGTCGCCGGCGCTCACCCCGGGCAGGAACGCCTGCACCATCACCGGCAGGCTCTCCATCGCCGTCACCAGCTCCAGCAGGGCCCGCAGGCCAGGGGTGCTGGCGGAGGCAAACACCACCCCCTGACCGGCCCGTCCCCCCAGGGGCTTGAGCACCACCTCCCGGTGCTCGGCCGTGAAGGCGGCCAGGGCCTCGACGCGGCTGGCCACCAGGGTGGGCGCCATCAGGTGACTCCAGCGCAGGGCGCTGAGTTTCTCGTTCCAGGCCCGCAGCGCCGCTGGGCTGTTCAGCACCCGCACCCCCTGGCGCTCGGCCAGCTCCAGCAGGTGGGTGGCGTAGAGGTAGGCCTCATCCACGGGGGGGTCCTTGCGCATCCACACGTGCGCAAAGCTCTCCAGCGGCAGCCGCTGGGGTTCGCCAAGGCCATACCAGGGTTCACAGATCACGGGGGTGGCGGTGACCCAGGTGCCATGGCCGCGCCCTGCCACCGGTCCAGGGAGCTCGGCGGCGGTGAGATCAGCCGCCGACAGGTCTGCCAGGGTGCAGACCCACACCTGCTCCCCAGCCCGCTGCGCCGCCTGCATCAGAGCGACGCTGGAATCCTTGGCTGGGTTGAGCCGCGCGATCGGATCGATCACGAACAGTTGAGAGGCCACCGCTCAGCTCGCCAGCAGGGCGTCGAGCTGGCCAGAGCGCTCGAGGGCATGGAGATCGTCGCAACCGCCCACGTGCTGGCCGTTGATGAAGGTCTGGGGCACACTGCGCCGCCCGCCAGTCTTGGCCGCCATCGCCGAGCGGGCCGCTTCATCGCCATCGATGGCGAACTCCGTGTAGACCACGCCCTTGCGATCGAGCAGGGCCTTGGCGCGGATGCAGAAGGGACAGGCCCGCCAGGTGTAGATCTCAACGGTGGCGGCCATCTCAGACGATCCCAACAAGCACCTTGAATCGTAGAAGCGGGCGCAGAGCAGCCGGGCGGGCGATCAGCCTTTCTGCTGTTTAGCTAAGTCATGACTTAGCCAGGCCTGCCGAGAGGCAAGGCATCACTCAGGCGTGCCCCATCCCCATCCAGCCCGGCGCCCGCGCTGGCGCTGGCGCTGGCGCTGATACGGTCAACCCATCAGCAACCCTGCGCACTCCGCCGTGACCGCCGCCATCCCGGTGCTCGACCTCACCGACTTCAAGCGCGACCTCTCCGAGCTCACCGACCGCCTGGGCAACGCCCAGGACTGTCTTTGACGTACCGGCACTGAAAGCACGGCAGCAGGACCTCGAGCAGCTGGCCTCCCAACCGGATTTCTGGGACGACCAGAAGCAGGCCCAGGCCAAGATGCGCCAGCTCGATGAGGTGAAGGCCCAGCTCGAACAGCTCAGCCAGTGGCAGGCGGCCGTGGCCGATGGTGAAGCCACCCTCGAGCTCTACGGCCTCGAGCCCGACGACGACCTGCTGGCCGAATCCAACACCGCCCTGCAGACACTCAAAGCCGACCTCGATCGTTGGGAACTGGAGCGCCTGCTCTCCGGCCCCTACGACAAGGAGGGCGCCGTGATCTCGATCAACGCCGGCGCCGGCGGCACCGACGCTCAGGACTGGGCCCTGATGCTGATGCGCATGTACACCCGCTGGGCCGAAGACCACGGCATGAAAGTGACCGTGGACGAACTCAGCGAGGGGGAGGAAGCGGGCATCAAAAGCTGCACGATCGAGATCGAGGGCCGCTACGCCTATGGCTACCTGCGCAACGAGAAGGGCACGCACCGGCTGGTGCGCATCTCGCCGTTCAACGCCAACGACAAGCGGCAAACCAGCTTTGCCGGCGTGGAGGTGATGCCCAACATCGAGGCGGAGGTGAAGCTCGACATCCCCGACAAGGACCTGGAAATCACCACCTCGCGCTCGGGTGGAGCCGGCGGCCAGAACGTCAACAAGGTGGAAACGGCCGTGCGCATCCTGCACATCCCCACGGGCCTGGCCGTGCGCTGCACCCAGGAGCGCTCCCAGCTCCAGAACAAGGAAAAGGCGATGGCCCTGCTGATGGCCAAGCTGCTGGTGATCGCCCAGGAGCAGCGGGCCGCCGAGATCGCCGACATCCGCGGCGACATCGTGGAAGCGGCCTGGGGCAACCAGATCCGCAACTACGTGTTTCACCCGTACCAGATGGTGAAGGATCTGCGCACCCAGCACGAAACCACCGACGTGCAGGGCGTGATGGACGGCGACCTGGATCCCTTCATCCAGAGCCTGCTGCATGCTGGCGTCGAGGTGGGAGCAAGCAGCGATGACTGACGACCCAGGCCCTCCGGCCCCCCAGGCTCCTGGCGAGAACCCCAGCTTCATCAAACTGGCCATGCGCAACATGGTGCGCAAGGGCCGCCAAAGCCTGTTTCACTTCGGCCTCACCGCCCTCGGCCTCACCGGCTTCCTCGTGCTGATCGCCTGGCTGGGCCGGCCGCAGCTGCCAGGGGGCTGAGATGGCCGCCCCCCCCGATCTCGACCTGGCCTTCGCCGCCGACACGGAGCTGCCGCCGGAGCTGCTGGCGGCCGCCGGCCCCTGGGCCGATCCGCTCAGCGGTGCGGAGGCCTGGCACACCCGTATGGAGGACTGGCTGGCCCAGCTGAGCGGCGAGCTGCCCCCCCACCTGCAAGCCCCCGCCTACAGCCTGGGGCTGAGCCTGGTGGGCGACGCCGAAATCGCCACCCTCAACACCGACTGGCGCAGCAAGGACGGCCCCACCGACGTGCTGGCCTTCGCCGCCCAGGATGACGACCTCAATGGCGCCCCGCCGATGCCCCTGCCCGCCGATGCGGACGGGGCTGAATCCCTGGAACTGGGCGACATCGTGATCTCGGTGGACACCGCCGCGCGCCAGGCGGCTGAACACGGCCACAACCTGGAGCAGGAACTGCTGTTTCTGGCCAGCCACGGCCTGCTGCACCTGCTGGGCTGGGACCACCCGGACGACACCAGCCTGGAAGCCATGCTGGCGCGCCAGGAGCAGCTCGTTAACGTGCCAGCGGAGCCATGACGAGCCTGCGTCCCCTGCCACCACCCGAGCCCGTTCCGCCGCAGGTCCTGCCGCAGACCCGGGGCCGCCGCCTGCGGGCAAGAGCCTGGACGGTGGCAGGAGACCTGCCCGCCAGTTTTCGCTACGCCGCGCAGGGGCTGGCCTACGGCTTCGCCAGCCAGCGCAACTTCCGCATCCACGTCATCACCGGCGCCGTGGTATTCGGCCTGGGGCTGTGGCTGCAACTCCCCACGGCCCAGCTGGCCGTGCTGGTGCTCACGGTGACAGCGGTGCTGGTGCTGGAGCTGCTCAACACTGCCACGGAAGCGGTGGTCGACCTGGCCATCGGCCGCCAATTCCACCCCCTGGCGCGGATCGCCAAGGACTGCGCCGCGGCCGCGGTGCTGGTTGCGGCCCTGGCGTCGCTGCTGATCGCCCTGTTGCTGCTGGTGCCACCGCTGCTCACCCGGCTGGGCCTTTGAATGGGGGCAGGCCAGGCGCGGCGATGCTTCTCGTTCTCGACAACTACGACAGCTTCACCTTCAACCTGGTGCAGTACCTGGGCGAGCTGGCGGCGGATCATCCGATCGCCGCCGACCTGCGCGTCGAGCGCAACGACGCCCTCACCCTGGAGCAGATTCGCGCGCTGGCCCCCGCCGCCATCCTGATCTCCCCCGGCCCCGGCGACCCCGACCAGTCGGGGGTGTGCCTGGAGGTGCTGCGCCAGCTCAGCCCCACCATCCCCACCCTGGGGGTGTGCCTGGGCCACCAGTCGATCGCCCAGGTGTACGGCGGCAAAGTGGTGCGGGCGAAGGAGCTGATGCACGGCAAGACCTCACCGGTGCACCACAGCGGCCAGGGCGTGTTTGAGGGGCTGGCCAACCCGCTCACCGCCACCCGCTACCACAGCCTGATCGCCGAGCGGGAATCGCTGCCCGACTGCCTCGAGATCACCGCTTGGCTGGAGGACGGCACGATCATGGGCCTGCGCCACCGCGATTATCCGCACCTGCAGGGGGTGCAGTTTCACCCCGAAAGCGTGCTCACCCAGCAGGGCCATGCGCTGCTGGCCA
>VGQC01000059.1 GCA_016882385.1 Cyanobacteria bacterium M_DeepCast_100m_m1_067
CGCAACAGCTGGCGCGCCCCGACTGTCCTTGTAGCCCCAACTGTCCCGGGGTGTGCTGTTCCACGCGCTTAGTCATCTTTAGCCAACTCGCAAAACACACACAGGCGCCGCCCCCCTGCCCTCTCGCGGGCCCCGTGCGCGCTAGTTGTGGAGCCAAGCCCTCAGCGCCCCGATCCCTGGCCCCCCGTTCCGCCGCCGCCGCCGCCGCTGCCGCCACCGCCGCCACCCCGGCCGCTGCCTTGCCCATTCTCTCCGTGCCTGTGGGCCTGGCGTCACGCCAGCTGGCCTGGCAGGTGCTGCTGGCGGTGGGGGGTGGCGCCTACGCCGATTTGGCTCTGGAGCGGGAGCTGCAGCGCCATCCCCTCGAAGGCGCCGACCGTGCCCTGGCCACCGAACTGGCCTACGGCGCCATCCGCCAGCGGCGCCTGCTCGATGCCTGGCTCGATGTGCTCGGCAAGGTGCCGGCTGCGCGCCAGCCGCCCAAGTTGCGCTGGCTGCTGCACCTCGGCCTCTACCAACTGCTGTTCAGCAGCCGGGTGCCGGCTTCGGCGGCGGTGAGCACCACCGTGGAGTTGGCGAAACGGGGCAAGCTCGGCCGGCTGGCGCCGGTGGCCAATGGCCTGCTGCGGGCCTGCGGGCGGCGGCGCGCGGGGGCCGGGCCTGAGCCCTGGGATGGCTTGGGCCCCCTGCCTGGGGATGCCACCCCCGGTGCCACGCCTGATCCTGCGGCCGCTTTTGGACTGCGCCACTCCCTGCCCGCCTGGCTGGCGCAGCTGGTGCTGCAGTGGCTTCCCCCGGCGGCACAGCCTGGAGCTGCCGAAGCCTTCGGCCGCGCCTGCAACCAGCCCCCCGCCCTCGATCTGCGTGTCAATCCGCTGCGCACCAGCCGCGACGCCGTGCTTGCGGCCTTCGCTGCCGCCGGGCTGGAGGCGGCCCCCCTGCCGGATCTGCCCAACGGCCTCACGCTCTTGGGCCGCAGCGGTGAGCTGCGTGCCCTGCCCGGCTACGCAGAGGGCCACTGGTGCGTGCAAGACCGCTCCGCCCAGGCGGTGGGTCTTCTGCTCGCTCCCCAGCCCGGCGAGCGGATCCTCGATGCCTGCGCCGCCCCCGGCGGCAAGAGCACCCACCTGGCCGAGTTGATGGGCGATCAGGGCGAGGTGTGGGCGGTGGATTGCTCCGAGGGGCGGCTGCGCCGGGTGGGTGTCAACGCGGCGCGCCTGGGCCTGCAGAGCATCCACACCCTGGCCGCCGATGCCGCTGCGCTAACGGCCGAGCAACCCGAGTGGCTGGGCAGCTTTGATCGCATCCTGCTGGATGCCCCCTGCTCGGGGCTCGGCACCCTGGCCCGCCACGCTGATGCCCGCTGGCGCATCACCCCCGAGGCGATCGCCGAGCTCGTGCTGCTGCAACGTCAGCTGTTGGAGGCCCTGCTGCCCCTGCTCAAGCCCGGCGGCCAGGTGGTGTATGCCACCTGCACGGTGCATCCGGCTGAAAACGCCGAGCTGCTCGAGGGCTTCCTGGTCGACCACCCCAGCTGGCAGCGGCTGCAGCAGTGGCAGCGCTGGCCGGAGCCGAGCGGTGGCGATGGCTTTTTTGCTGCTTTGCTGCAGGCCCCGCTGGCACCGGCGGCCTTGAAGGCTTAGGGCGGCGGGGGTGCCGCCACCGGTGGCGGTGGGGCTTCCACGGGTGGCGGTGTTGCCGGTGCTGGGCTGGCGGGCGAGGGCTTGCTGGGTGTAGCGGCCTGGGGTGCGGCCGTGGTGGTGGCCGGTGCTTCGGGCCCGCCACTGAGGCCTGGGGTGGGATCGAGGTCCAGTCCCTGGGCGTCCTGGCCATCCCGTGGAGCGTCGGGAGTGGCGGGTGCATCGTTGCGGCGCTCCGGTGGCTTCTTGCCGCCTCGGTAGGTGTCCTGCAGATCCGGCTTGGGCGGAAACTGGCGCGCCGGCAGGTCCTTGCTGATCGGCGCCATGAAGGCCCGCCAGGCGTAGGTGGCTACCACGCTGGTGCTCTTGGTTTCGCGGCTGTTGTCGTAGCCCAGCCACACCCCGGTGGTGAGCTGGGGAATCGAGCCGATGAACCACAGATCGCGGCCCCCTTCCGAGGTCCCCGTTTTGCCCGCCACCGGCCGATCCGGCAGGGCGGCGCCGCCACCGGTGCCCGACTGCACGGCCCGCTGCAGCATCCACAGCATCAGGGCGGCGAGGTCGCTGCTCACCGCCCGGCGGCCCTGGTCGCCGTCCACCCGCCGGCTCCACAGCAGCTCGCCGTCGGGGCCAAGGATCTCCTCAAACGGCGTGGGCTTCACGTAGATGCCGCCATTGTTGATGGCGGCATAGGCCGCGGTCATGTCCACAACGGTCTGCTCGGTGGCGCCGAGGGCCAGGGGGAAGAAGCGGCCCAGCTCCCGGGTGATGCCCAGACTCTTGGCCGTGTCGATCACCTTGTCGAAGCCGAGCTCCTGCAGCAGCGCCACCGCCACGGTGTTGAGCGAGTTCTGCAGGGCCACCACCATCGACACCGCGCCCAGGTAGCGGTTGCCGAAGTTCTTTGGGCAGTAGCCAGCGAAGCAGCGGGCTGAATCGCGGAACACCCGCTCCGGCAGCATCCCCTGCTTGAGCGCCGTCAGATACACAAACAACTTGAAGGTGGAGCCCGGAGAGCGCAGCGCCTGGGCGGCCCGGTTGAACTGGCTGGCCTTGAAGTTGGTGCCGCCCACCATCGCCCGCACCAAGCCCGTGCCGGGCTCCATCGCCACCAGGGCCCCCTCCATCTCGCCGCTGGCGTAGGTGTTGATCGCTTTCTGCGCCTGCTCCTGCCAGGCCAGGTTGACGCTGCTGCGCACCGTCAGACCCCCCACTTCGAGTTGCTCGGGGGTGAGCACCTTGGGCAGCTCTTGCTGCACCCAGCTGCTGAAGTAGGGGGCGCGGCTGTCCCAGTATTTGGGTTCGGCCGGCTTGAGCTGCAGCGGCGCAGCCTCCGCCTGTTGCTGCGCGGTGGTGCTGATGAAGCCCGCCTCCTGCATGCGTCGCAGCACCACTGCCCGGCGCTCCAGGGCCAGCTCCGGGTTCACCAGGGGCGAATACACCGAAGGGGCCGGGGGTAAGCCTGCGATCAGGGCCGCCTCGGGCAGGGTGAGTTGCTCGGGGGTTTTGGAGAAGTACACCCAAGCCGCATCGGCCACGCCGTAGGCGCTGGAGCCCAGATACACCACATTCAGATACTCGCTGAGGATCTGCGGTTTGCTGAGCTGGCGCTCGAGCTTGCCTGCCAGGGCGGCTTCCTTGATCTTGCGCACCAGGGTGCGGTCCTGGCTGAGAAACACGGTGCGGGCCAGCTGCTGGGTGATCGTGCTGGCGCCCTCCTCCACCGAGCGCTGGGTGATGTTGCGCACCAAAGCGCGGCCGATCCCCACCGGGTCGATGCCGTCGTGTTCGTAGAAGCGCCGGTCTTCGGCGGCGATGAATGCCTGCTCCACCAGGGTGGGCATCGTGTCGGGGGTGAGCTTCTCGCGCGTCACCGGACCAATCTTGTGCACCACCTGGCCGTCGGCCGAGAGGATCGTCAGGGTGCCGGGCCGGTTGAACTGGGTGATGCCCCGGGCATCGGGCAACAGGCTGTCGAAGCCGGCCACCAGGGCTGCCTGGCCGCAGGCCACGCCACCACCGATCAGGGCCGCAAGCACGCCGACGCCCACCAGGTTGGTGCGGCGCGTGGGCTTGGCGGTGCGGCTCACCTCAGGCAACGAGGGCGCTGTGGCCGATAGCCAGAGCCGTCACCAGCATGCCCAATACCAGGAAGGGTTGGGCGCTGGCTTGGTATTTCACGTCGAAGGCCACCGGATCGCGCAGCAGCCAGATGTCCTGGAAGGTGATCTGGGGAATGATCAGCAGCACCAGCAGCACCGCGGCGAAATGCTGGCCGATGGCAATCAGCACGGCCACCATCGCCAGCTGAAACACATCGATCATGCCGGCACTGATCCAGCTCGCCTTCTCGATGCCGAAGGCGACGGGCAGTGATTGCAGCCCCAGGGCCCGGTCGCCCTCCACGCTCTTGAAGTCGTTCACCACGGCGATGCCCAGACCCGCCAGTGAGTAGGCCAGGGTGAGGATCGCGGTGGTCCAGGTGAGCTGGCCAAACAGCGCCTGGCCGGCCCACCAGGGCAGGGCGATGTAGCTGGCGCCGAGGGCGTAATTGCCCAGCCAGCCGTTTTGCTTGAGCTTCAGCGGCGGCGCAGAATAGATGTAGCTCACAAACGAACCGCCCAGCGCCAGCAGCAGCAGCCCGGGGGTGGTGTGGCCGGCCCACAGGTCGAGCCCATAGGCCACACCCAGACCCGCCAGCAGCAGGATCCAGATCTGGGCCTTCACCTGGCCCAGAGGAATCGCACCTGACGGGATCGGCCGGTATGGCTCGTTGATCGCGTCGATCTCGCGGTCGTAGTAGTCGTTGATGGTTTGCGTGTAGCCGGCCAGCAGCGGCCCGCTCATCAGCATGCAGGCGATCGAGGCCCCCACCTCAGGCAGGGTCCAGTGGAAATTGCCCGACGCCGCTGCGCCACACAACACTCCCCAGATCAGGGGGATCCAGGTGACCGGCTTCATCAGCTGCAGCCGGATTTTCCAGATGCTGCTGGTGCCGCTGGCACCCTTCATGCCCAGCAGCTGACGGGCGCCGGCGCCGCTGGCGGCTTCAGGGTTGGGGCTGTTGGTCAAAGCGGGCTGTTCTGGCGAGGGGAGCTCAGGCGAGCGTGATTTCGTCATCGAAGAACCAGGCGGTCTGACCACCGCTCAGCTCAACCACCACGCCGATGCCTTTGCCGTCCACCGTTCGGAAGCCCGTCACGGTGCCGGTGGCATCTGCCTTCAGGGAATCCACCATTTCGTTGGAGATGCGATCGCGCACCCGGGTGATTCGCACCTTCGATCCGACGTTGATGGTGGCAGCCTGGGACATGGGCGGCGCAACTGGAAAGTGGCGCAACCTTAACAGTGGCCAAACAGTCCCCTACGGAGCTCGCGTCCATGGTTGCCAAGCGGATCATTCCTTGTCTGGACGTGGCCGATGGCCGGGTGGTGAAGGGGGTGAATTTCGTGGGCCTGCGGGATGCGGGCGACCCGGTGGAGCTCGCCTGCCGCTACAGCGCCTCGGGGGCCGATGAGCTGGTGTTTCTCGACATCGCTGCCAGCCATCAGGGCCGCGGCACCCTGGTGGAGCTGGTGCGGCGCACCGCTGAGGCCGTCACCATTCCCTTCACCGTGGGGGGCGGCATCAGCAGCGTGGAGGGCATTACCGAGCTGCTGCGCGCCGGCGCCGACAAGGTGAGCCTCAACTCCTCGGCGGTGCGCGACCCGGAGCTGGTCGCCCGGGGTGCTGAGCGCTTCGGCTGCCAGTGCATCGTGGTGGCCATCGACGCCCGCGCCCGCCCTGGTGGAGGTTGGGATGTGTTTGTGAAGGGAGGTCGCGAGAACACCGGCCTCGATGCGGTGGCCTGGGCCCGGCAGGTGGTGGCGCTGGGCGCTGGCGAGATCCTGCTCACCTCGATGGATGGCGATGGCACCCAGGCCGGCTACGCCCTCGACCTCACCCGGGCGGTGGCCGATGCGGTGGAGGTGCCGGTGATCGCCTCCGGCGGCGCTGGCTGCATTGCCCACCTGGCCGAGGCCCTCGATCCGGGCCCCGAGGGCGGGCATGCCTCCGCGGCTCTGTTGGCCTCCCTGCTCCACGACGGCGTGCTCACCGTCGAGGCGATCAAAACCGATCTGCTGCAAAGGGGTTTGCCGATCCGGCCGTTGGCGTGAGCACCCACGTTGACGTGTTAACGCTTGTAGCGTGACTCCAAAATAGGCCGATTGCAGATTTCGATTTCGCTTCCGGCACCACCCCGCTTCAGGCACCACGTTGTTCTCCGCTCTGCAAGTTCTTCCTGCTTCCGCTTCCACCGCAATCGCCCTGGGC
Source organism: Cyanobacteria bacterium M_DeepCast_100m_m1_067 (assembly GCA_016882385.1). GTDB lineage: Bacteria > Cyanobacteriota > Cyanobacteriia > PCC-6307 > Cyanobiaceae > Cyanobium_A. The sequence continues at coordinate 5,956 of VGQC01000059.1, forward strand.
ATGGTGGGGGCGGTGGTGGCGTTGGTGGCCTGGGCCCTGCAGCTGATGCAGGCTGCCAACGATCGCCAGGAATTTTCGTTGATGCTGGCCGGTTGCATGGTGTGCTCAGCCGCCGTTGGCTTGGCCACGGTGATGGTGCTCACCTTCACCAGCCCTGAGCGGCTGGAAGCCCGCGGTTTGCTGCCCGTTCCGGAGGTGGAAGCTGGGATCAGCCTTGATGCCATCGTGCTGCCCTGGGATGGTCAGCTTTAAGCCGGGTGATCCGGCGGCGGTTCAGGAGCTGTTTGAACAGATCGCTCCTCGCTATGACCAGCTCAACGATCTGCTCAGCTTCGGCCTGCATCGGCTCTGGAAGCGCCAGGCGATTGCTTGGCTGCAGCCCCGCTCCGGCCAGCAGCTGATCGATCTCTGCTGCGGCACCGGCGATCTGGCGCTGGTGTTGGCGGCCCGGGTGCGGCCGGGGGGCTCCGTGCTTGGGATTGATGCGGCTGCGGCTCCCCTGGCGGTGGCGGCGCGGCGCGGCGCGGCTCAGCCTTGGCTGCCGCTGCGCTGGCAACAGGGCGACGCCCTGGCCACCGGCTTGACGAGCGCCAGTTGCGATGGGGCCGTGATCGCCTACGGGCTGCGCAACCTCGCCGATCCGGGAGCTGGCCTGCGGGAGCTGCGGCGGTTGCTGCGCGACGGCGGCCGGGCGGCGGTGCTCGATTTCAACAGGCCCAGTGGGGTGGCGGCGCGCTTTCAGCGCTTGTACCTGCGCCGTCTGGTGGTGCCCACCGCCGAGCAGTTCGGCATTCCGGAGCACTACGCCTACCTCGAGGACAGCCTCCAGCGGTTTCCCACCGGGCCCCAGCAGGAGGCCCTGGCCCGGCAGGCGGGCTTCAGCGCGGCGCGCCATCGCCCCCTGGCCGGCGGCCTGATGGGGCTACTGGAGCTGGTGGCTTGAATCCCAGCGACTTGCTGGCTGTCAGGGTTGTTTAGTCTTGCCAGCAGTCCCGCTTGTTGTGGGCCATCGTTTGAGGGCTTTGGCAAGTTTATTTTTGCCTTGCGGGCCCTCGACCGCCTGCGTCGTCGCATCGGCCGACGGCTGGTGGTGGAGGTTACCGAGTCTGGTGTGGCGGATCAGCATGCGTTGTCCTTCATCCACGAGCTCGCGGCCCTACACACGATCGCCGTTGATGATTTCGGCACCGGCGATGCACCCCTCTCCCACATGCTGAATCTGCACTTCAGCAAGCTCAAGCTGGATCGCTCGATCGTCGCGGGCGTTGATGTTGATGGCTTCCGCCAGCGGTTTGTGAAGTGGGTGGTTTCGGGCTGCCACGCCATCGGGGTTGAGGTTTGCGCGGAGGGTGTGGAAACGGAAGCGGAAGCCAGCTTCCTGCGCAACCATGGGGTCAACCAGGGTCAGGGCTGGCTCTGGAGCGAAGCGCTCCCAGTGGAGCTGTTTGAGAGTCTCGCCCTGGCCGCCGAACCGGTGCCGGCGTCATTCGACCTTCTGCTCAACGCCCCCTGAGCTTGGACACCTCCTGCGACACCGCCAGTCCTTCTGGGATCATCAGAGGCTCACGGCCTGCGGGTCGATCCTCGAATCCAGTTGCTGCCAGCCCGTGAACTTTCAGGACATCATCCAGACCCTCAACCGCTTCTGGGCTGAGCGCGGCTGCCTGATTCTCCAGCCCTATGACACCGAAAAGGGCGCTGGCACGATGAGCCCCCACACGGTGCTGCGGGCGATCGGGCCAGAGCCCTGGGCTGTGGCCTACCCCGAACCCTGTCGCCGCCCCACCGATGGCCGCTACGGCGATAACCCCAACCGGGCCCAGCACTATTTCCAGTACCAGGTGCTGATCAAGCCCAGCCCTGATGGCATCCAGGAGACCTACCTGGCTTCGCTGGAGGCGCTGGGCATCCGCGCCAAGGATCACGACATCCGCTTCGTCGAAGACAACTGGGAATCGCCGACGCTGGGCGCCTGGGGCGTGGGCTGGGAGGTGTGGCTCGATGGCATGGAGGTCACCCAGTTCACCTATTTCCAGCAGTGCGGCGGCCTCGATTGCCGGCCAGTGTCGATTGAAATCACCTACGGCCTGGAGCGCCTGGCCATGGTTCTCCAGGATGTGGAGAGCATCTGGGATCTCTCCTGGAATGGTGAGCGCTCCTACGGCGACATCTGGCTGCCATTTGAGAAGGGTCAATGCGCTTACAACTTCGAGGCCTCCAACCCTGAGCGACTCAAGCAGCTGTTTGCCATCTATGAGGCGGAGGCGGCGGATCTGGTGGCCAAGCAGCTACCCGCTCCAGCCTTGGATTTCGTGCTCAAGTGCAGCCACACCTTCAACCTGCTGGAGGCCCGTGGCGTGATCTCGGTCACCGAGCGCACCGCCACGATCGGCCGCATCCGCACCCTGGCCCGTCAGGTGGCCGAGGCCTGGCTGGCCGAGCGTGAGGCCCTGGGTTTCCCGCTGCTGGATACAGCCAAGCGCCACCAGCCCGAGATGGTGGCCCAAGGCGCTGCGGCTGCGCCGTGAAGCGGCTGCTGCAGCGCACCCTGTTGGTGGCCGTGCTCGCCGGCGGCAGCTTCCAGTTGGGCCGCCTGAGCGAGCGGGCGGTGTGGCCCTGCCGCCTGCGGCCCGTGGCTGCCCTGGTGGCGCCGCTGCTGGGCCAGGAGATGCCGAGCCGGGAGGTTTGCGAGCTGCTGCTGCAGATCCCGCATTTCTAGGTCGGGCTTTGGGGGCTCCGTGGGAACCCTGAGCGGGTTGCAGCCAGGGGCGAACCGTTGGTCAGTGCAGTGGGTTGTGCCAGAAAGGTGGGCGAGCCCTGCTGGGGCGGGGGTGGTGATCGGCCCAGGCGGGCGCTGAAGCCGCTGCTCTGGGGGCTGGTGCTGGCCCTGCTGGTGCTGCGGGTGGTGGTGGCGGCGTTTGCCCCGGTGGTACCGGCTGCTGGCGATCCGGTGCTGCGGCTGCAGGCGGCGGCGCACACACCGGTGGAGCTGGAGCTGCGGGGCACCCTGCTGAGCGATCCGGTGCCCAGCGGTGGCCCGATCCCCAGCGGTGGCACCGGTGCCTGCCGGGCCCTGCTGCAGCTGCCCGTGGGCCGCACCGAACTGCGGTTTCAGGACTGCCCGCCGCTCCAGGAGGGGTGGCGCCTGCAGCTGCAGGGCCGTTTGCGCCAACCCCAGAGCTCGCCTCACCCGTTGCTGTCGGCCCCTGCCGAGCGTTTGGCCCGCCAGGGGGCCTTCAGCCAGCTGCAGGTGGCCGAGTGGCAGGTGTTGCAACGGCCCGCCACGCCGGTGGCGGATCTGCGCCGCCGCATGGCCCGGGCCCTGATCCAGCAGGCCGGCCCCGACCGCGGCGGCGTGCTGGCGGCCCTGGTGCTGGGCAGTGCGGTGGTGCCGCTGCCGGCGGAGCTGCGCGAAGCCTTCCGGGCTTCGGGCCTCTCCCATGCCCTGGCTGCTTCGGGCTTTCACCTGTCGGTGTTGCTGGGGGTGGTGCTGCCGCTGGGCTCCCGACTGCCGCGCTTGGGCCGCTTGGGCCTGGCGGCGGCGGCGATGGGGTTGTTCGTGCTGCTGGCGGGGCCCCAGCCCTCGGTGCTGCGGGCGGTGCTGATGGGGGCGCTGGCGCTGGGGGTGCTGGAGAGCGGCCACCGCAGCAGGCCGATGGGGATCCTGGCTGCCAGTGCCCTGGTGCTGCTGCTGGCCCGGCCCGACTGGCTGCTGGATGTGGGTTTTCAGCTGAGCGTGGTGGCCACCGCTGCCCTGATGCTTTCGGCCCGGCCCCTGGAGCTGGGGATGCGCCGCTGGCTGCCGGG
>VGQC01000060.1 GCA_016882385.1 Cyanobacteria bacterium M_DeepCast_100m_m1_067
GCAAATTTGTCGAACTCGAACACGCCCATGGGGCCGTTCCAGATCACGGTTTTGCAGTCGGCCAGGGCTTCCTGGAAGGCCTTGATCGAGTCGGGGCCGATGTCCAGGCCCATCCAGCCATCAGGGATGGCATTGATCGACACGGTCTGGCTGTTGGCGTCGGGGGCGAAGTTGTCGGCTAGCACCACATCGGTGGGCAGCAGCAGCTGCACGCCTTTGGCGGCTGCCTTGGCCTCGAGCTCCTTGGCCAGTTCCAGCTTGTCCTCTTCCACCAGGCTCTTGCCCACCGCCAGGCCGCGGGCCTTGTAGAAGGTGAAGATCATGCCGCCGCCGATCAGCACCTTGTCGCACTTGTCGATCAGGGCCTCGAGCACGCCGATCTTGGAGCTCACCTTGGAGCCGCCCACAATCGCCGCCAGGGGACGCTTGGGCTCGTCGATGGCGCCCTGCAGGTACTGCAGCTCCTTCTCCATCAGGTAGCCGGCCACGCTGGGGCTGAGGGCCTTGGTGACGCCTTCGGTGGAGGCGTGGGCGCGGTGAGCGGCGCCAAAGGCGTCGTTCACATAGACATCGGCCAGGGCCGCCAGCTGGGCGGCGAAGCCGGGGTCGTTTTTCTCTTCCTCGGCGAAGAAGCGCACGTTCTCGAGCAGCACCACGTCGCCCTCGGCCATGGCAGCCACCTTGGCTTCGGCGTCAGGGCCGATGCAGCTGTCGGTCTTCACCACGGGCTTGCCCAGCAGCTCAGCCAGGCGGGCGGCCACGGGGGTGAGGCGCATGCCCTCATTCACCTGACCCTTGGGACGGCCGAAGTGGGCAGCCAGGATCACCTTGGCGCCCTTGCCGGTCAGATCGTTGATGGTGGGCAGGGCGGCGCGGATGCGGGTGTCGTCGGTGATCGCGCCGGAATCGTCGAGCGGTACGTTGAAGTCGACCCGCACCAGCACGCGCTTGCCGCGGAGCTCATCGGCCGAAAGGCTGGCCAGGGATCGCTTCGCCATGGGGGTATGGAAATTACGGATTTGCCGGGGGAGGTTAGCCCCCGCAGCGCCTACTGCTCCCCGGATGCCGGATTTCCGCCAACCGGCCGCCCTGGCCGGATCCCGGACGGCCCTCCAGACTGAAACTCCCGCCTGCCTGGGCTCTGCCTTCGGTCATCGCTCCATGTTTGACACCGTTCTCTTTCCCATCGACCAGAGCCGTCAGGCGATGGAAACGGCGGCGGTGGCCTTGAAACTGGCCCAGCAGCACGCCAGCACGTTGGTGTTGCTGTCGGTGGTGGAGCCTGGCCAGGATGATCCCGTTGCCGTAGCAGAGCTGCTGCAGCAAGCCCGGGCTCGCTTTGACGAGGCAGGTGTCAGCTGTCAGGTGATCGAGCGGGAGGGCAAGCCCGCCTTCGTGATCGGCGATGTGGCCGATGAGATCAATGCCGATGTGATCGTGATGGGCACCCGTGGCATCGCGATCGAGAGCGACCAGCAGAGCACCGCCGCCCGGGTGATTCAGCTGGCTCCCTGTCCGGTGCTGGTGGTGCCCTGATGCCCCAGACGCTTCCGCTCAGCGTCAATGCCCCGGCGATTCAGTGGTATCCCGGCCACATTGCTAAGGCGGAGAAGGCCCTCAACGCCAATCTGGCCAAAGTGGATCTGGTGATCGAGGTGCGGGATGCCCGCATCCCCCTGGCCACCTCCCATCCGCGGCTGCAGCGCTGGATCAGCGGCAAGCAGCATCTCTTGGTGCTCAACCGGGTCGACATGATCCCGCCGCCGGTGCGCCAGGCCTGGACCGCCTGGTTCAAGGCCCAGGACCAGACCTGTTGGTGGTGCGACGCCAAGGCCGGCACCGGTGTGAAACAGCTGCAGCAGGCGGCGATTCGGGCCGGCGCGGCCCTCAATGCCCGCCGGGCCGGGCGCGGCATGAAGCCACGGCCGGTGCGGGCCCTGATGCTGGGCTTCCCCAATGTGGGCAAATCAGCCCTGATCAACCGGCTGGTGCGCCAGAAGGTGGTGGACAGTGCCCGCCGCGCTGGTGTGACCCGCAGCCTGCGCTGGGTGCGCCTCGGCCAGGACCTCGACCTGCTCGATGCCCCCGGCGTGCTGCCGCCCCGCCTCGACGACCAGCAGGCCGCCCTGCGCCTGGCCCTTTGCGACGACATCGGCCAGGCCGCCTACGACAACGAAGCCGCCGCCCGGGCGTTCCTGCAGCTGCTCACCCTCCTGGAGGCTGAGCCGGCCGCCGGGGTGCCGCCCGCCCTGGTGGAGAAGCGCTACGGCATTCCCCTCGGTGCGCTGGTGGGCGGCGGCCCCGACGTGGAGGGCTGGCTGGCCGCCGCCGCGGCGCGGCACACCAGTGGCGACAGCCTGCGCATGGCCACCAAGCTGCTCGACGACTTCCGTTGTGCCCGCTTGGGCTCCATTGCCCTGGAATTGCCGGCTGCGTCATGAGACCACAAATGTGGTCACAATTTGAACAGCAGGTTGCACAGCAGCCCGTAGCAGACTTCGGGGTTGGCAGGGCTTTTGGCGAGGGGGAGGGCGAGCTGCTGACGCTCACCTATCCCAAGCCGCTGCCGATGCGGCTGGACCGCTGGCTGGTGGCCCAGCGGCCGGAGCAGAGCCGCGCCCGCATCCAGAAATTCATCGAGGCCGGCTATGTGCGGGTGAATGGCGTCACCGGCCGGGCCAAGACGCCGCTGCGGCAGGGCGACACGGTGGAGCTGTGGATGCCGCCGCCCGAGCCGCTCCCCTACCTGGTGGCCCAGGCGATGCCGCTGGATGTGCTCTTTGAAGACGCGCACCTGATCGTGCTCAACAAGCCGGCGGGCCTCACGGTGCACCCGGCCCCGGGCAACCGGGACGGCACCTTGGTGAATGGCCTGTTGCACCACTGCCCCGATCTGCCCGGCATCGGCGGCGAGCTGCGGCCAGGGATTGTGCACCGGCTCGACAAGGACACCACGGGCTGCATCGTCGTGGCCAAGAGCCAGGAGGCCCTGGTGAAGCTGCAGGTGCAGATTCAGAAGCGGATTGCCTCGCGCCAGTATCTGGCGGTGGTGCACGGCCAGCCGGCGGGCGATAGCGGCACGATCGTGGGGGCGATCGGGCGCCATCCGGCCGACCGCAAGAAATACGCCGTGGTGCATGACGACAGCGGCCGCCATGCCTGCACCCACTGGCGCTTGATTGAGCGGTTGGGGGACTACGCCCTGCTGCGCTTCAAGCTCGACACCGGCCGCACTCACCAGATCCGGGTGCACTGCGCCCACATCGGCCATCCGATCGTGGGCGATCCGGTGTACTCCCGCTGCCGCAAGTTGCCGGTTGAGCTGCCCGGCCAGGCGCTGCATGCGGTGCAGCTGGGCCTCGATCACCCGATCAGCCGCGAGCGGCTGGTGTGCGAGGCACCGCTGCCGGAGGTGTTTGAGCGCTTGCTGGCGGTGCTCAGGCGACGCTCGGCAGCCGCGGGCACGCCTCCACCAATGTGCGGGTGATCGCCGCCTGGGGATTGTGCAGCAGCTCGGCGCCAGGGCCCTCCTCCACGATCCGCCCCCCTTCCAGCACGATCACCCGGTGGCAGAAGCCGCTGGCCACCGCCAGGTCGTGGGTGACGAACAGCATCCCCAGCCCCAGCCGCTGCTGCAGCTCCCGCAGCAGCGCCAGCACGTCGGCCTGAACTTCAGCATCGAGCATGCTCACGCTTTCGTCGCAAAGCAGCACCTTCGGCTCCAGGATCAGGGCCCGGGCGATGGCCACCCGCTGCTGTTGGCCGCCCGAGAGCTGGCGGGGCAGGCGGTTTTCGAAGGCCTCCGGCGGGGTGAGCCCCACGGCGCCCAGCAGCTCGCGGGCGCGCTGGCGGGCCTGGGCGCGGCTGGCCAGGCCGTGGATCAGCAGTGGATCGGCGATCGCCTCACCCACCGCCATCTGGGGGTTGAGGCAGGCCAGGGGGTCTTGAAACACCATCTGGATGCCGCGCCGCGCCTGCCGCAGGGCCCGGCCCCGCAGGCTCAGCAGGTTGCGGCCCTCCAAGCGCACGCTGCCGCCCCGCACCGGTGCCAGCCCCATCAGGGCTCGGCAGAGGGTGCTCTTGCCGCAGCCGGAAGCGCCCACCAGGCCAATGGTTTCGCCTGGCTGGAGCCGCAGGCTCACCCCGTCGACCGCCTTCAGCCAGCGGGTCTGCCAGGGCAGCGTCGGCAGGGCGTGCCAGCTGCGCAGCTCCTCCAGCTCCAGCAGGGCAGCGGCCGGCGCGGGTGAGGGGCTCTGGGCACCTTCCCGCTCCCGCGCCTTGGCCACCAGCCGCTGGGCCAGGGGGGAGGCCGGGGCGGTGAGCAACTGCAGGGCCGGGGCCTGCTCCAGCAGTCGGCCCTGATCCAACACGGCGATCTGGTCGCACCAGCGGCCCGCCATCGCCAGGTCGTGGCTGATCAGCAGCAGGGCGCTGCCCGCTTCCCGGCAGAGGTTGGTCAGTTCCGCCATCACTTGCCCGGCCACGGCCACATCCAGGCTGGTGGTGGGTTCGTCGGCGATCACCAGGGGCGGCTGCAGGGCCATGGCCAGGGCGATCGCCAGCCGTTGGCGCATGCCGCCGCTGAACTCATGGGGGTAGCTGCCGTAGCGCTCCGGCTTGATGCCCACCCGCTCCAGCAATTGTTCGGCCTGCTCCCTCACCTGGCGCCGCCGCCACTGGGGACGGTGGGCCGCCAGGGTGTCGCCCAGATGGTCGCCGATCGTGAGCAGCGGGTTCAGCCGGGTCATCGGGTCCTGGAACACCAGCCCCACCGCTTCGCCGCGCAGCTGGCGCAGGGCCGACCGCCGCAGCCGGCTGGGGTCCTGCCCGGCCAGAAGCAGCCCACCGCTGCACTGGCTGCCTGGAGGCAGCAGCTGCAGCACCGCCCGGGCCACGGTGCTTTTGCCGCAGCCGGAGGGGCCCACCAGGGCCAGCCGCTCGCCCGGGCTCAGGCTGAGCGTCAGCCCATCCAGGGTGGGACGCTCCGCACCGGGGTAGCGCACCACCAGGTTGTCGATTGCAAGCACGGGGCTGGTCATGCTCCCCAGCTTGGCCGCCGCTGCATACGATGAGGGAACTCCGCAGGGTGGAATGCTCAGGGCGGTTCCTGATCTGGACGCAACCGCCGTGGCTGTTTCAGTCGCGGCTGCTCCACCTGCCCCTGGGCCCGCCCCGGAGAGCCAAGCCCTGGGGCGCCGGCCGATCCACACCCCCGCCGACTACGGCGTGCCCCTGCCCGAGTGGCTGCAGCGCTGCATTGAGCACGTGCCGCCGGGGGAGGGGGAAAGCTGCCCAACCGATCCCGAGGCCCTGCTGGCCTCCGCCTTTGATTTCGCCTACCAGCTCCATGAGGGCCAGTTCCGGGCCAGCGGCGAGCCCTACATCATTCATCCGGTTGCCGTCGCCGACCTGCTGCGCGACATCGGCGCCAGCGCCGGCGTGATTGCGGCCGGCTTCCTCCATGACGTGGTGGAAGACACCGACGTGACGTCCGAGGAGATCGAGCAGCACTTCGGGGCTGAGGTGCGGGCCCTGGTGGAGGGGGTGACCAAGCTCGGCGGCATCCACTTCACCAACCACACCGAGGCCCAGGCCGAAAACCTGCGCCGCATGTTTCTGGCCATGGCCAGCGACATCCGCGTGGTGCTCGTGAAGCTGGCGGATCGCCTGCACAACATGCGCACCCTGGGCGCCCTCAAGCCCGAGAAGCAGCTGCGGATCGCCCGGGAAACCCGCGAGATCTACGCCCCCCTGGCCAACCGCCTCGGCATCGGCCGGCTCAAGTGGGAGCTGGAGGATCTGGCCTTCAAGATCCTCGAGCCCGAGGCCTATCGGGATGTGCAGCAGCAGGTGGCCACCAAGCGCAGCGAGCGCGAAGAGCGGCTGGAGGTGACCGTGCAGCTGCTGCGGGATCGCCTCGCTGCCGTTGGCTTGGCCAACTGCGAGGTGAGCGGCCGGCCCAAGCACCTCTATGGCATCTGGAGCAAGATGCAGCGCCAGCAGAAGGCCTTCCACGAAATCTTTGACGTGGCGGCCCTGCGGATTCTCTGCCCGAATCTCGAGAGCTGCTACCGGGCCCTGGCGGTGGTGCACGACACCTTCCGGCCGATTCCAGGGCGCTTCAAGGACTACATCGGCCTGCCCAAGCCCAACGGCTACCAATCCCTGCACACGGCCGTGATCGGCCGTCATCGGCCGATCGAGGTGCAGATCCGCACCACCGACATGCACCAGGTGGCCGAGTACGGCATCGCCGCCCACTGGAAGTACAAGGAGGGTGGTTCACCGGCCGCGTCCGGTGCCGATGCGGAGCGCTTCAACTGGCTGCGGCAGCTGGTCGACTGGCAGAAGGATGACGGCGGCACCGACAGCAGCGATTTCCTGCGCTCGATCAAGGAAGACCTCTTTGATGAAGAGGTGTTCGTGTTCACTCCCAATGGCGATGTGGTGGGCCTGCGCAAGGGCTCCACAGCCGTGGATTTCGCTTATCGGATCCACTCGGAGATCGGCAACCACTGCCAGGGCGTGCGCATCAACGACCGTCTCTGCCCCCTGGCCACTCCCCTGCAGAACGGCGATTTCGTGCAGGTGATCACCGCTAAGTCGGCGCACCCGAGCCTCGACTGGCTCAACTTCGTGGCCACCCCCACGGCCCGCAATCGCATCCGCCACTGGTACAAAACCAGCCACCGTGAGGAGAACATCCTGCGCGGCACGGAATTGCTGGAGCGGGAGCTGGGCCGCGATGGCTTCGATGCCCTGCTCCATGGGGAGGCGATGGCCAAGGTGGCCCGCCGCTGCAACCTCACTGGCACCGAAGACCTGCTGGCGTCGCTGGGGTTTGGCGGGGTCACCCTGCACCAGGTGCTCAACCGCCTGCGGGAGGAACTGCGCCTGGCCACGGCCGCGGCGGCTCCTGTGCTCAGCAACGAGCAGGTGGCGGCCAGCGTGGCGGCTGCCCATGCGGGCCAGGCCGACTCCCAGGCGAGCGGGGCGGGCGGCGCCAGCCCGATCCTCGGCCTCGAGGGCCTCGACTACCGCTTGGGGGGCTGCTGCAGTCCCCTGCCCGGCGAGCCGATTCTCGGAGCCGTGGCCCTGGGCAACCACGGCATCACGATTCACCGCCAGGACTGCTCCAACGTGGACCAGGTGCCGGCCGAGCGACGGTTGCCGGTGCGCTGGAATCCCGCCGCCGAGGCTCGCCCCCGTCGCTATCCGGTGCAGCTGCGCATCGAGGTGCTTGACCGGGTGGGCGTGCTCAAGGACATCCTCACCCGCCTCTCCGACCACCGCATCAACGTTTGTGATGCCCGGGTGCGCACCAATCCCGGCAAGCCCGCCCGCATCGATCTGCGGGTGGAGCTCGACGGTGCCAGCCAGCTGACCAACACCATCAACCAGATCCGCTCGATGGCGGATGTGCTCGACATTGCCCGCACGGGCATCGGCTAGGGCAGGGTGAAGCCGCCGGTGTTGAGGTGCTTGAGGTCGAGCATCACCAGCGTCACCCAAACCAGCAGGGCCAGGCCGCCGATCGAGCCCAACACCAGCAGCAGGCCGGACAGCGCCGACCGCGAGGAACCCTTGCCGTCCGCCACAGGCCTTCGTTGATGGATGGCGATCCTCGCACCACAGACCTGGTCGCTGTTGGGTGAGGGTCTGACCACAGGGCTGGTTCAGCCGTGATGACGGCTACAGCGGCTCGGCTGGGGTCCCTTTACAACCACCCCATTCCCCGCATGCCACGCCATGACCTCCGAGCAAGCGGCCCAACTGATCGACGAAACCCTCGACCTGGTGCATCAGCGCCTCCAGGACCTGCAGGCCCAGGCCTTGCCCCAGGAGCAACACGCCCTGGCTGAGGAGTTCCGCGAGTGGCGCCACCCGGAAGGGGGCCACATCGACCTGATGGTGTTTCCCGGCTTGGCCAACTCCTGATCAGCCCTGCTGCTGGCGGCGATGTTCCCGCTCCAGCCAGTGCCAGTAGAGCCAGCCCCCCAGCAGGGCGGCCGCGAGCCCCATCAGGGTGGAGCCCAGCAGCAGGCGGCTGACGAACGCCCCGCTGCTGTGCCAGATGCGGCCGTCTTGGAGGCTGTCGAGGCCGGGCCATCCCCCCCCAGGCCCGAGCAACCAGCAGCCCAGCTGGTAGTTGAACCAGTAGAGCGGCACGTAGGTGAAGGGGTTGCTCACCCAGGTGCCGGCGGCTGCCAGCAGGTGGTTGCCCCGCACCAGCGAGGCCAGCGCCACGCTGAACAGGATCTGCAGGCCGAAGAACGGGTAGCAGCCGCAGAACAGTCCAGCGGCCAGACCCCGGGCCCGCTGGCCGTGGCTCCCTTCCTGGTGCCAGAGCCAGGCCAGCAGCTGGCGCAGGCGGCGGCCCAGGGCGGTGTGGGGTTGGAATGGGGGCATGCGCCTCAACGACTCCGGAACCGCTGACACCATCGCGGCCATCGCCACGGCGGTGGCTCCGGGTGAGGGCAGTGTGGCGATCGTAAGAATCTCCGGGGCCGAGGCGGAGCCGATCGGCCGGCGGCTGTTTGCGGCGCCCGGGCGGCAGGCCTGGGACAGCCATCGGGTGCTCTACGGCCACGTGGTGGATCCCGCCAGCGGTGAGCGGGTGGATGAGGCCCTGCTGCTGCTGATGCGGGCCCCCCGCAGCTTCACCCGTGAAACCGTGGTGGAGCTGCACTGCCACGGCGGCCTGGTGGCGGTGCAGCGGGTGCTGGAGCTGGTGCTGGCGGCCGGGGCGCGGCGGGCCCTGCCAGGGGAGTTCAGCCAGCGGGCCTTCCTCAACGGCCGGCTCGACCTCACCCGGGCCGAGGCGATCGGCGAGATGATCACGGCCCGCTCGCGCCGTGCGGCCCAGCTGGCCATGGCCGGCATCGACGGTGGCCTGCAGCAGCGCATCGGCGCCCTGCGGGAGCGGCTGCTGGATCAGCTGGCGGAGCTGGAGGCGCGGGTGGATTTCGAGGAGGATCTGCCGCCCCTCGATGGCGCCGCGGTGGTGGCGGAGCTGGAGGCGGTGCGGTGCGAGCTGGAGCAGCTGGTGGCTGAGGCGCGCCAGGGGGAGCTGCTGCGTCAGGGGTTGCGGGTGGCGATTGTGGGCCGCCCCAACGTGGGCAAATCGAGCCTGCTCAACCTGCTGAGCCGCCGCGAGCGGGCGATCGTGACCAACCTGCCCGGCACCACCCGCGACCTGCTGGAGAGCGAGCTGGTGCTCGACGGCGTGCCGCTCACCCTGCTCGA
>VGQC01000061.1 GCA_016882385.1 Cyanobacteria bacterium M_DeepCast_100m_m1_067
GTGTCTTCGGAGAAATCGCGCTCGGCCGCGATGTCGCGGCCGAGGAACATGCCGCCTTGGCTACGGCCGAGGGCCACAGGCCCCAGGCGATCACTCATGCCAAAGCGGGTGACCATCTGGCGGGCCACCCTGGCCACCTGCTGGAGGTCATTGGAGGCACCCGTGGTGACTTCGTCTTCGCCGTAGACAATCTCTTCGGCGACACGGCCACCCAGAGCCACGGCCATCTGGTTTTGGAGGTAGGAGCGGGAATAGAGACCCGACTCCATGCGCTCTTCACTGGGGGTGAAGAAGGTGAGGCCGCCAGCGTTGCCGCGGGGAATGATCGAGATCTTCTGCACCGGGTCGTAGTCGGGCATCAGGGCACCCACCAGGGCATGGCCAGCTTCGTGATAAGCCACGAGACGCTTGCGCTTCTCGCTCATCACCCGGTCCTTCTTCTCAGGGCCCGCCATCACCCGCTCGATGGCGTCATTCACCTCGTCCATGGAGACTTCAGTGAGCTGACGACGAGCGGCGAGAATGGCCGCCTCGTTGAGCAGGTTGGCCAGGTCAGCGCCGGTGTAGCCGGGGGTGCGGCGAGCGATCTTGTCGAGATCGACGTCCTTGGAGAGGGTTTTGCCGCGGGCATGAACGCCGAGGATCTGGAGACGACCGGCGTAGTCGGGACGATCCACCACCACCTGGCGGTCGAAACGGCCGGGACGCATCAAGGCCGCGTCGAGCACGTCCGGGCGGTTGGTGGCCGCCACAATGATGATGCCGGTGTTGCCCTCAAAGCCGTCCATCTCGGTGAGCAGCTGGTTGAGGGTCTGCTCCCGCTCGTCGTTGCCGCCGCCGAGGCCGGCGCCGCGCTGACGACCCACGGCATCGATCTCGTCGATGAAGACGATGCAGGGCGCACTCTTTTTGGCCTGCTCGAACAGGTCCCGCACCCGGCTGGCGCCCACACCAACGAACATCTCCACAAACTCCGAACCGGAGATCGAGAAGAAGGGCACGCCTGCTTCACCGGCCACAGCCTTGGCGAGCAGGGTCTTGCCGGTACCCGGAGGGCCCACGAGAAGCACACCCTTGGGAATCTTGGCGCCGACGGCGGTGAAACGATCGGGGTTTTTGAGGAAGTCGACCACCTCGGTGAGCTCGAGCTTGGCGCCCTCGATACCCGCCACATCGCCAAAGGTGACCTGGGTTTGCGGCTCCATCTGCACCCGCGCCTTGCTCTTGCCAAAGCTCATGGCGGGGTTACCCCCACCGCCCTGGGCGCGGCGCAACAGGAAGAACAGACCCCCGAGGAGCAGCAGGGGGAAAATCAAGCTGCCCACCGCCTGCTGCCAGGCCGCCGGCTCGCGGCTGGGCTGCACGGCGATGTCGACGTTGTGGTCGGTCAGCAGCTTCAGCAGGTCCTTGTCGGGGGCGAGGTTGACGACGGCGCGGCGGCCATCGTTTTCCACCACCTGGGCCGTGCCGCGGTCGGGGGAAATCAGCACCCGCGACACCTCGTTGCCTTGCACCGCCTCCACGAAATCGCTGTAACGCAGCGTGCGAGGCGCATTGGCCGGATCAGGACGGTCCAGGAAGGCTGTGCCCACCGCGATCATCACGATCACGAGAAGGACATAGAGCCCTGCGTTGCGCCAGCGCTTTTTCAAGACTCGTGCCTCTGCTGAGAATCTAGTAACGGAATGTTAACTGGCTCAGGCCGCAGCCCGAAGCACCTCCACCACACTACGGAAGGCAAACCATTCCGGGATCTCCTCGCCGCCGCGCAGCATCTGGCGGAATTGGGTGCCGCTGAGCTTGCGCACGTGCAGGCCACGGGCCTCGGCGTGCTCGGCGGTGACGTAACCCTCCTCCTCGGTGTAGACGAGGTTGAGCGAGGGCACGGTTTCCATGCCCAGCTCGGGGGCGTGGTCGCGGGCGAAATCCTGGGCCTGGTAGGGGCCGTAGAAGTCATCGCCGGTGAGGGAGCTCTTGCAGCCGGCCATGTCGCGGCCAATGATGAAGTGGGTGCAGCCGTAGTTCTTGCGGATGATCATGTGCTGCAGGGCCTCGCGCGGGCCGGCCATGTGCATCGAATAGGGCAGGTAGGCCCAGCGGATGCGGGAGTTGTTGACCTCGGCCGCCAGGCGCTCGTAGGTCTGGAAGCGCACCTCCCCGGCGATGTCGTCGTCCTGGGTGGGCCCGCAGGTGGGATGCACCAGCACCACCCCCTGCTCGCTCACGTTGCTGGCATCCAGAGCCCGGGTGAACAGCTCGTAGTGGGCGCGGTGGATGGGGTTGCGGCACTGGAAAGCCACCACGCTCTGGCCCTCGGGCAGGGTGGCCCGCACTTCGGCAGGCGTTTTGCAGGGAAACACGCGCTGAGGCAACTCCAGGCCCTGCACGCTTCCGCCCAGGTAAAAGCGCCCCCGCTCACCGGTGATCATCCGCACGGCGGGGTGCTCGATCGACGTGGTGCCGTAGCAGCCCTGGGCTTCGCGGGCCTTGTCGGGCTCCCACTTGCTCTCCACCGTGAACACGGCCAGCTCCTGACCGCGGTAGGTGAGCAGCAGCCGCTCGCCGAGACCGATCGAGGCATCGTCGGTGTCGAACACGATCGGCAGACCGAACAGCAGGCCGCTGCTGGTGCGATGGCCGGCCACAACGGCGTCGCAGTCCTCCTGGTGCATGAAGCCACGCAGGGGCGAGAAGCCACCTACCACCAGCAGCTCCACGTCGCAGGCGTTGCGGTCGCTGCACTCAACCCGGCGGCTGGCGCCCGCCTTCAGCGACTCCCGGTCACCGGCCGCCACCATCAGGTTGACGAGCGCGCCGCCATGGGGGGCAATCAGGCCGGTGGCGGCGGAGTCGGCAACGGTCATCGCAGGCGGACGCTCAGGAGAGGGTGGATTCTCCCAGACCAGCCGCACGGCACGCATCCCGCGGGGTGCCCACACCAGCGCGGCCATAAAAAAAGAGCCCCTCGCGGAGCTCCTGGAAGGCGGTCTGCGAGGAGCGCTCAGGCCTGCTCGAGGCGACCGTAGAGCTGGCCGACGATCTTGACGTCGACGACCGCTTTGGTGCCCATGTCGGAGTCGGAGGGCTGGATGGCGGTGAACACGCCAGCGAACTCACCGGTGCTCGGATCGACCTTGGTGATGGAGAGGTTCATCGTGCCGGAGCCATCCACGTAGCGCTTCACGGTTTCGCCGGTGAACTCATCACCCGCCGGCACCAGACCCACCGCACTGCTGTAGCCGGTGGTGAGGCCACGACCCTTGGGATCGAGGAAGTTGCTGGTGCGGTAGCTGGGAGCGCGATAGGAGCCGTCGAAATCGGTGCTGGTGGTGAGGGCTGCACCGTCAGCGGTGGCCAGCAGCTCCTTGCTGGAGAAGGTGAAGGGCACTTCCTCACCTCCGGGCAGCAGCACGGTGATGGGCTGGAAGTCGATGCCGCCCAGCTCCTTGAAGGTCAGGCCGTTGCCGCTGACGTTGAGATCGCCATACACCTGATCGAGGCTGGAGGTGAAGCGGGTCAGGATCTTGCCGGCCACAAATTGGGCCTCTTGGCGCTTGTTGGCGGGCTCGCCCTTCACATACACCTCAGCGGGGTGCATGCAGATTTCGCGGAGCTGGTACTTGGCCGAGGCATCCAAAGCAATGGAGCCCCGTGCCGAATCGGGCAGGGTCGGGCAATCGTTGGCCAGACCGGTGTTGTGGATGTCGTCGTAGGTGAGGTTGGCGCGATCCACGGCCTTGGCCCCACCGCTGCAAGCGGTCACCAGGGTCAGGCACAGCGCCAGCACAAGGGCCAGCAGAGGACGAAAACGCATGGGGGAACGCCGCAGAGACGGGTGATGGGAACTGGGCTGTGGCGGATCCTACCGGTGCAAAACCCTGATTCCCCGTACGATGTCGCGGCTCTCAACAACCTGTATGCGAGAGCCCTCCGCGCGCGACGAGAGACAAGACATGAGCCTTACCCCTTCCCAGCAAGAGCGCCTCACCAGCCAACTGCAGCAGCTCGAGCACCTGGCCAGTGAGCTGGAGGGCCAGCCCGAAGCCCTGTTGGCCCTGTTGCGGCAACTGGAGCAACTGCACCGTTCCGTTCAGGACGGGCCCTTCCGCAGCAGCCTCCCCGCCGATCGCGGTCGGCTGTTCAGCCTGTTGCAAAGCGTCGAGCGCAGTGGGGGCTGGCCCTACATCCCCCGGCTTCAGCTGCGCACCTTTATGGATCTGCTCCAGCACGATGGATCTCACGATGGGCCCCACAACGAGACCCCCGACAACGCGCCGCTAGCCGCCTGAAGCCTGCGCGCCTAAGGGCGCAGGGCCGTGAGCAACTGCTGAGCAATCGCCAGCTTCGAGCCAGGCTGCAGCCGTTGCTCGCCGCCAACGCCGCCCAGCAGCCAGCCGTGGTTGGTGTCCACACCAAAGCCGGCATCCGCCTGATCAATCGGGTTGGCAAACAACAGATCGCAGCCCTTGCGGGCCCACTTGGCCCGGGCCTCGGTCAGCACGTCACCCGACTGGGCCGCAAAACCCAGGATCCGCTGACCGGCGGGCCGGCGGGCCACCAGGCCGGCCAGCAGATCGGGCACCGGCTGCCAGCCGGAGGCGAGCTCAGGCTCCAGGGCTTCCTTGCTGAGCTTTTGCGCCAGCGGCTGCTGGCGGCGGTGATCGGCCACCGCCGCCGCCATGGCGATGGCCTCGGCGTTGGGCTGGAGGCGCAGCAGGGCCTGTTCCATCTGGGCTGCCGTCTCGACAGGCTCGCAACGCAGCCCCGCCAGCAGCTGGGGATCGAGGGCCAGGGGACCATGCACCAAGGTCACCTCCGCCCCGCGCAGCCGGGCCGCCTGAGCCAGCAGCACGCCCATCCGTCCGGTGCTGGGGTTGGTGAGACAGCGGGCCGGATCGAGCGGCTCGCGGGTTGGACCGGCCGTGACCAGCAAGCGCAGGCCAGCCCAGTCGCGCTGCCAGCCCCACAGCTGCAGGCTCTCGAGGGCGAGCAGCAACTGCACCGGCTCGGCCATGCGGCCATCCCCGTGGCGGTCGCAGGCCAACAGGCCCGCCGCCGGCCCCAGCGGCAACACCCGCTCAAAACCCTGCAGCAATTCCCAATTGCGCCGCACCGCTGGAGAGGCCCACATCGCCGTGTTCATGGCCGCCGCCGCCAGCACCGGCGCCTCCGTGGCCAACAGGATGCTGGCCAGCAAGGTGTCGGCCAATCCGTGCACCCAGCGGCCCAGGCTGGTGGCACTCAAGGGAGCCACCAACACCAACTCCGCCCACTCCGCCAGCTCCACATGGAGTGGGCGGGGGGCGTGATGGCTCCATTGATCGGCGTCGAGGTAGCAGGGATGGCGACTCAGGCTCGCCAGGGCCACTGGGCTCACCAAAGCGGCCGCCGAGGACGTGAGCACGCAGCGCACCTCAGCACCGCGCTGGGCCAGGGCGCTCACCACCAACGGCAGCTTGACGGCCGCAATGCTGCCGCTGATTCCCACCAGGATGCGGCGGCCCGCGAGGGGATCGGCCAACACAGCAGCGGAGTCGGCCGGCTCAGTCCTCATCGAAGGGTTCCTGGTCCACCAGATGCACGTAGGGACGCGCCAGCTCAGGCCGGTGAATAGCCAGGGCACGCATCAGATGCCAGTCCTGCAGGCCCGCGAAGGGGGTGGGGTAGTCGTCTTCATCCAGACGGCGGGCCAACACGGCGGTTGAGGCCTCATCAAAGGAGGCGATCAACTCGGGCGTGATCGCTGCGGCTGCCGTCGTTGGGGAGTCAGCCGTCGGTGGGCAATCAGCTTTGGGTGGGGAATCGGTCAAGTCGCAGGCCTGTTCAGTGATCTCCATTCTCGGCTCTCAAGGCAGCGGCCACCGCCACAGGACTGATAATTTCTGGCAGAGACGCGCCCGAGGGCGTGTTGGATCGGGGAATTAGCTCAGCTGGTAGAGCGCTGCGATCGCACCGCAGAGGTCAGGGGTTCGAGTCCCCTATTCTCCATGTCCTGAGCAGTGGGAAGGCCTGAACGTCCACCATGAACTGGCATCCCGACGCTGAAGCCAACCTCAAGGAAGTGCCATTTTTTGTACGGCCTGCAGTGCGGCGGCGGATTGAATCGATGGCCCAGGAAGCCGGCCGCCGCGAGGTCGACGCCCCCTTTTACGAGCAAGCCAAGGCCCAGTTCGGACAGAAGTGACCCGGCGATGCGGTAAAAGGGTCCTTAGTACAACACCCATCGATGTCGCAATCGAAACGCGAACAGGTGGTTAGCCACCTGCGGTACATCCGCCAGGAGCTCCGTGAAATGCACCAGGGCGTGATGGATGACGGCCTGCTCCCCGAAGCCGGCGAGGTGCGCGGCGTGATGGCCCAGATGGAGGCCCTGCTCGAACTTCTGGAGGGCAAGTCCTCCCGCAAGAAAGACAGCGACGGCTGAGACGCAGGCCGGGCCATGCCCAAAGGGCGTCAAGGCCCCTAGGGGACGCTCTGGCAAACGTCCGCTCTGCCGTTGTCAGTGCTCCATCCAGGCGCTTTGGTTGCAACGTCCCCATCACCCAGCCCGGGCTTCGGCCGCGGGCTTTTTTATTGGAATCCCCTATCGGTAGCGGCAAAAGGCTGCGCACACTCCAGAGATGGTGTAGACAGGATCGGGCAGGGCTCGGGCCGGGTGATGGGGATCACCGCCGTCAGCTTCCCTGCCCCCCTCTTTTCAGTCCACGCTAAAGGCCTTCAGCGGATGGCCTCCCACCCATGCAGGTGATGCCGTGATCGCCAGCCCGCCGGAACGGCGCTACCAGCAGACCCGGTTTCAAGAACGGGTTGCCCAGGCCAGGGCGGGGCTGGAAGGCTGGGCTGGCAACCCCTGGCGGCGGCTCTCGCTGCTGCTGATCGTGTTGCTGATCAGCTTCAGCATCGGCGGGGCCGTCGGCTCGCTCACTGGCACCCTCGCCAAACTGGATCCCGTTGGGGCCTTGATCTGCGTGGCCGCCATGGAGCTGGCCATCCGAGCCCGGGGCCCCCTGCTGCGCCGCAATGGTGATGGGCTGGTGCTGCAACTGATCGACATGGCGCGCATCGGCCTGCTCTACGGGCTGCTGCTCGACGGCTTCAAGCTGCTGTGAGCGGTTCGGCTGCCGCCAGCAGATAGAGCAGGGCCATGCGGATCGGGATGCCGTTGCGCACCTGCTCCTCCACCAGCGAAACGGCCGGATCGTCGAGCACCTCCCCGGCCAGCTCGACGCCCCGGTTCACCGGGCCTGGATGGAGCAGGGGCACGGGCTGGCCGCAGAGGCCCAGGCGGGCGCGGGTGATGCCGAACTGCCGGTGGTAGGTGTCGAGGCTGGTGAGCAGGTGCTGGTGCATGCGCTCCTTCTGGAGCCGCAGGGTCATCACCGCATCGGCTCCGGGCAGGGCCTCCTCCAGGCTGCGGGCGATCCGCACCGGGCCGCGCCGCGCCACCGGATCGGCCGCCTGGCCGGGAGGCGGCGCCGCCACGAAAGCGGCGAAGGCATCAGGCAACAGGGTTGGCGGGCCGCATAGCACCACCTCGGCGCCGCAGCCGGTGAGGGCCCAGAGGTTGGAGCGGGCCACGCGGGAGTGGAGCACATCGCCCACGATCACGATCCGCTTGCCGCGCAGGGCTTCCGGCGTGGGGGCCTCGGGTGCGAAGTGGCGCGCCAGGGTGAACAGATCGAGCAGGCCCTGGCTGGGGTGGCTGTGCAGCCCATCGCCGGCGTTGAGCACCGCCACCCGCTCACCGGCCCGATCCAGGTCGGCCGCCAGGCTCTGGGGCACCCCGGCGCAGCGATGGCGCACCACCAGCACGTTGGCGCCCATGGCCACGTAGGTGCGGGCCGTATCCAGCAGGCTCTCGCCCTTGCTGAGGGAACTGGAGGAAGGGGAAAAGCTCTGCACATCGGCCGAGAGGCGCCGGGCCGCCAGCTCAAAGCTGCTGCGGGTGCGGGTGCTGGGTTCAAAGAACAGGCTGGTCATCAACCGCCCCTGCAGGGCGGGCAGCTTGCGGGCACCGGCCACCGGCAGAGCCCGGAAACGCTGGGCCAGCGTCAGCACGGTGGCGTAGTCGTCCAGCGAAAAGGCCGCCAGATCCAGCACATGGCGGTGGGTCCAGTCGCTCAAGGGGTGCGGCGGCTCACGAGATCAGGGTAAGGGCTCATGTCAGCGGCGCCTATCCCTACCTTGGATGACACCGTTGAAGAGAAGGCCTCGCTGTGGCTGAATCCAGCGGTTGCGCCGGGACGAGGAAAGGGCAGGTGAGCAACCCCGCTGAGGCTCCCAGGCACGAGCCCTGAATCACACCTGCCAGATGTCCTGGAGTTCGATCCGCAATCCCGGCAGAAGCGCTCCTCCATCGAGCTCGACCGCCGATGCGCTGCGAAGCGGCTCGCCTGCAGGATGCCAAATCTCCACAGCCTGCTCCTCAGGGATCAGCAACCAGCCCAGCTGGGCCCCGTTGGCCTGGTAACCCGACATCTTCTGGCGCAGGGCGGCAACAGCGCGGGGGCCTTGATCGCTGGGGCTGGCGAGTTCCACCACGACATCCGGACAAAGGGGTGGAAAGCTGCGGCGCTGCTCAGGGGTGAGGGCCTGCCAGCGCTCTAGACGCACCATGGAGACGTCGGGGCTGCGTACCGAGCCGTCAGGCAGACGAAAGCCGGTGGAGCTGTCGAAGACCTGCCAGCCGCCGAGCTGATCGGCCCAGGCCAGAAGGCGCATCAACAGGCGACTGTTGCGGGCGCCGGTTTCCCCGCCGGTTGGAGTCATGTGGATCAGGTTCCCAGCAGCATCGAGCTCGAGCACCGCATCTGGATTGGC
>VGQC01000062.1 GCA_016882385.1 Cyanobacteria bacterium M_DeepCast_100m_m1_067
CGGCTGGATCCCAGCCTCAAGGCTGAGTTCTTCGAGTTGGTCAAGCAGCAGGAAGCGGTGCTGTCCACCTGATTGCGATTAGGGCGTAGGCCGCACCGGACCAAGAGCCGGTGAGGCCTGCCGGTTGGCGCCTCCCTCTTGTGTGGCCACGGTCACGACCACCATCACTTCGGCCGAGACATCCTGGGGCTGGAGCACATAGGTGGTGCCGCTGGCCCCGCTGATCAGCAGCCACTGGCTGGCTCCTGGAGCCCGGCGGTACCAGTGGAAGGCCTGCGGCGGCAGGGCGGCCAACACGTCGGCAACGGCGGTGGCCTGGAGCACCTGGCCCTGCACCGCCTCTCCCTGCAGCACCAGTTGCTGAAGGCCATCGATCTGCTGCTGCACCGCGCTTTCCTGGGCCAGGTTGGCGCTGATCTGCTGGCGCAGCGCGCGGATCTGGGCCTGGGGATCGGCGCTCACCCCCGGCACGCAAGAGAGCTGACCGTCTACCAGCTGGCAGCCCACCAGGTCCTGGGCCTGCAGGGGCAGCATCAGGGCGGGCGTCGCTGCACCGGCCAGAGCGAGCAGCAGGGGCAGGGGAGCGAAACCAGAAAGGCAACCCATCATCGCGGCGTCAACACAGCCTGATCTTGGCCGCAAACGCCGACCTCAGCCAGCACTGCCCCGCACGGCTGCCACCAGCGCCTGCACCAACGCCAGGTCCTTGTCCCCAGGCGCTCGCTCCACGCCGCTGGACGCATCCAGCCCGGTGGGCCTCAGCTGGGCCAGCAGCGGCGCCACCCGATCGGCCCGGATGCCCCCCGCCAGCCACCAGGGCAGGGGCGGAGCAAAGCCTTGCAGCCACTCGCTGGGAATGCGGTGGCCTGTGCCCCCCAGCTGGTCGGGCACCCAGGCATCCAGGAGCAGGGCATCCACGGCCTGGACGTAGTCCCACGCCTGCTGGAGGTCGTGGGGGCTGCGGATCCGCAGGGCCTTCCAAATCGTGCAGCCCAGGCGCGCCCGCAACTGCTGGCAGCGCTGCGGCGTTTCCGAGCCGTGCAGCTGCACCACCCCATGGCCTTGCTCGCCGGCTAGCTCCGCCAGCTGCCCGTCGTCGGGATCGGCCACCACCAGCACTCCCTGGCAGACGGGGGCGGCTGCTTGAACGGCGGCAAACAGGGCTGGCCGTTGGCCTGGCTCCAGGTAGCGGGGGGAGCCGGGCACGCCGATCACGCCGATCGCATCGACCCCCAGGCGGGCCACCGCCGCGGCCTGCTCGGAATCCCGCAGGCCGCAAATCTTCAGCAGGGGGGATGTCATGGCTTGGGCGCGTGCCGTTGGGCCTTTCTAGGATTCAGGTTCTGACGCTTCGGGCCTGGCCTGGGCAGACACTCAGGCGGAGGGGCCGTGGGAGAGGGCTGGCAGCTGTTCAAGATCCGGGGCATTCCCCTGCGCATCCATCCGAGCTGGTTTGTGATTCTGGCGTTGGCCACGGCCGCCTTCCAGCAGCACTACAGCCTCAGCCTCAAGGATCCGGTGAGCGCGGCAGCGCTCTGGGGCCTGGGTCTGGCGACGGCGGTGCTGTTGTTTGTGTCTGTGTTGCTGCACGAGCTGGGCCATTCCCTGGTGGCCCTGGCCCAGGGGGTGCAGGTGCGCAGCATCACGCTCTTTTTGCTGGGCGGCGTCGCCAGCGTCGAGCGGGAATGCAGCACGGCGATGGGCGCCCTGCTGGTGGCGGCGGCAGGGCCGGCGGTGAGCTTGGTGCTGGGTGTCGCCCTGCTGGCGGGCACCCACACGGCGGCCCATCTCTCGCCCTTGCTGGGGGCCTTGGTGGCTGAGCTGGGCACCCTCAACCTGGTGCTGGGCCTGTTCAACCTGCTGCCCGGTCTGCCCCTCGATGGCGGGTTGATCGTCAAGGCTTTGGTGTGGCAAGCCAGCGGCAGCCAGCGGCGGGGAGTGGAGGTGGCCAACGGCTGCGGTCGCCTGCTGTCGCTGCTGGCGATCGGCCTGGGCACCGTGGTGCTGTTGCGGGGCGGCGGCTTCAGTGGCGCCTGGTTGATGTTGCTGGGCTGGTTTGGTTTGGGGGCGTCCCGCAATCAGCGCCAGATGCTGGCCCTGCAACAAACCCTCAACGCTATGAAAGTGCGGGACGCGGCCGGGCGACGGTTTCGCGTGCTGGAGGCGGCTGGTCGGCTGCGTGAGCTCAGCCAGATTCGTCTCTCCCAGGCCACCGAGGCCGACCAGGGCGACTGGCTGCTGGTGTGCGACCGCGGCCGTTGGCAGGGGGTCATCGACGACGCGCCCCTGCAGCAATTGCCGGTGCAGCGCTGGGACACCGACCGCATTGGCGATCACATGCAGCCCCTCTCCAGCCTGCCCGCCATCCGCGAGTCGGCACCGTTGTGGCAGGCGGTGCAGCAGCTTGAAGACAGTGGTGGCAACCGACTGCTCGTGCTCAGCCCGGCGGGACTGCCCTGCGGCACGATCGAGCGCCCTGAGCTGGGTGAAGCCGTGCTCGCCAAGCTGGGCCTGCGCCTGCCGGCACCGCTGCTGGCCTCGGCTCGGCGCCACGGCACCTATCCCCTGGGCCTCGCCCTGCCTCAGGTGGTGCGCTCGATGCTGGCCTCCGGCGAGGCTAAGGGTGGCGTCGAGCCGTTGACTCGATAGGGGACGCGGCCCGCGGCGATGCGGGCCCACTCCGCGGCGCTCAGGGGCAGTTGCACAACCCCAGCGGCGGCTGTGGGTAGAGCCGCCTCCGCGTATTGCTGCAGCAGTGCCTCCAGCTCGCCGGGGTCCAGCGGCAGGTCGGGCAACGCGGGCGGGTCGGCGCCGAACACCAGCTGCCAGAGCTCGGCGGGCGGCTCCACCAGAATCGAGCCATGCTGCAGCAGGCACCCCTGGCGCCATAGTTGGGCGCTGCCGATGCGCTTGGCTCCGCCGGCATGCACCAGATCGGCGGCGGTGCTGCTGGCGAAGCAGTTGCTGCGTTGCAGGCTGGCGGCCTGGCGACCCGGCTCCAGGGGTAGGCCCAGGCTGGCAAAGGCGTCGAGGAGCCAGCCGCAGGCCAGGGCGTAGGCCTGCTGGCGTTGCCGGGGCGCATCGGGCCAAACCAGCGCATAGGTGATCTCCCCGGCATGGAGCACCGCCCGGCCCCCGCTGGGACGGCGCACCAGCTCGATCAGCCCGCCAGCCGCCAGCTCGCCCCAGTGGGGCTCGAGGTGGTGCTGGTGAAATCCCAGCGACAGCGTGGGCCGCTGCCAGCGGTAGAGCCGAAACGCCGGAGCCCGTTGCTCCAGCAGCCACCCATCGATGGCCATCTGCCAGTCGCCTGCCAGGCAGCTGCTGGGCAGGGTGCGCAGGCGGGGCATGGGGGATGCTGAGGAAACCTCCATCGCCCCAGATTGCCCGGATGCTGTGGAGTCTGTTGCCCTACCTGCCCTTGGGCCTGCTGGCGGGGCTGCTCTCGGGGTTGCTGGGGATTGGCGGCGGGTTGGTGTTTGCGCCCCTGTTGTTGCTAGCGGGACTCGATCCGCACCAGGCCCTCGCCACCAGCACCCTGGCGATTGTGCCCACCACCCTGGGCGGCACCTGGACGCACCTGCGCAGCCGCAGTCTCCCGATTCGGGGCAGCCTGGCGATCGGGCTAGGGGCCTGCCTTGGAGCAGGCCTGTTCAGCCAGGTGGGCCTCGGCCTGCAGGGCTGGCACCTGCTCGCCCTGCAGGCTCTGATGTACGGCGTGCTGGCGTTCACGATCCGCCCCCAGTCCGCACTCGCGGCCGGGGAGACGCCAATCCTTAATCCGCTCGGACTCACCACGGTGGGCTGGGTGGCGGGCTTGGCCACCGGTCTGCTGGGGCTCGGCGGTGGGTTGGTGATGGTGCCCCTGATGGTGCAGCTGCTGCGGGTGCCGATCCACCTGGCGATCCGCTTCAGCACCTTGGCGGTGCTGGTTTCGGCGGCGGTGGCCTCCAGCACGTTTCTGCTCGATGGCCGGGGGGTGCTGCCAGTGGGCCTGGCCCTGGGCGCCACCGCTGCCATCGCAGCCCGCTGGTCGGCAGCGCGGCTGGATCGCGTCAGCGATGCCCAGCTGGTGTGGATGCTGCGCGGGCTCACCCTGCTGCTGGCCCTGGATAGCGGCCGCCGCGCCTTGGCGCTGCTGTTGGGGTCGCCCAGCTGAGTTCAGTTCGGGGGCAGCGCTGCCCAGAAGGCGGCATCCAGCTCAAAGCCGAGCACGGCCGCCATCTGACCCAATCCCTGGCGGCACTGCAGCCCATGGCTGCGGGCCCAGGCATCGAGGCCGAACAGGCGGTGGGTGATCCACAGCTCCAGGGCTTCGGGGGCAAAGCGAATGCCCTCGGTGCGGCTGAAGTGATGGGGCACCAGCATCGCGACATGGCGGGTGAGTTGGCCGCTGCTGCGCTCCAGCACCAGCGGCAGCCAGGGAAGTTCGGCATCGGCCCGCAGCGACCAGAGGCGCAGCTCGGGAATCTCCGAGAGCTCCCGGGGGTCATCGTCGGCGCGCGGCCAGTCGAAGTTGAGCGTGAGGCCGCCGGCCTGCTGCACCAGGGCAGCAGGGTTCATGCGGGCCCAGGGCTGCAGGCCGCCCAGATCCAGATGGCGGATTTGCGACGCGGTGATTTCCACGGAATCCATCAAGACGGCAGCCATCAAGAGCTGTGACAGCAGGGCGGGTGAAGCTGGACCGTAGCCACCGCAGGGCAAAGAATGGGGCTCATCCTGTTGCGTTCACAGCCCGATGGTTTCCGCACTCAGCCAGGCCGAAATTCTGATTGCCTTGGTGGTGGCCGCCCATGCGGGCGTGCTGGCCGTTCGGCTGTGCTTCAGTCTTTACAAGGCTTGAGGCGTCGCCTCTAATCCCTTGGCAAGCGGGGTCTGGGCCGCTAGAAGCGTGCAAGACCTGCCGGGCCCTGTCCCATCGGTGCGAGCATGCCGTCCCAGTCCCCCTCTGCATTCAGTCCGCCTGCTTTCAGGTCGGCTGCATCCAGGTCCGCTGCATCCATGCCCACTCGGGGAGGACGCCGAGTCGACGCGGGTCGAGGAGCTGTTTTGCGTGATTCCGGACGAGCGGGCTCCGTGCCGCGTGTCTCCCCATCGACGGGATTAGACCCCTCGGCGCCCCCGGTCGCTTCGGGAGGCGAAACGGCAGCGTTGCAGGCCCTCTCCGCCGAGCGTCAGGAGCTGCTCTGCAGCTTGATTGGCCTGGCCGTGAAGGTGGGGCTGGTGGTGGTGGCGGGCGTGAGCCTGGCCCGCCTGGCGTCGGCGTATCAGGAGCGCATGGAGCGACAGGGCGAGCTCGCCGCTGTGCTGGATCTGGAGCAGGCCAAGTTGTCCAAGGCCCGCGACCGGTTTGATCATTTGTTCATGGTGGAAGGGGAGCAGCGTCTGATCCGCGAGCAAAACCAGTGGATCGCTCCCAATCGCCTGCGGGTGGTGTGGCAAACCCCTGAAGCCAGCCAGCCCACCCCGTAGGTTGGGGCCCGCTATTGAGACGGGTTTGATGGCGGACGCTGCTGGCGCCGGAACGGTTCTGATCACCGGCACCACCTCAGGGGTTGGGCTGAATGCGGCCAAAGCCTTGGCGGATCGGGGCTGGTTTGTGGTGACGGCCAACCGTGATCCGGTGCGGGCCGCCGCCGCCGCCGAATCCCTGGGCATTCCTTCGTCGCAGCTCAGCCACCTGCGCATCGACCTCGGCGACCTCGACAGCGTGCGCGTGGGGGTGGAAACCCTGGTGGCTTCCCTGGGTCGTCCGCTCGATGCGCTGGTGATCAATGCCGCCGTCTACAAGCCTCGGCTCAAGGAAGCGGAGCGTTCCCCCCAGGGCTACGAGATTTCGATGGCCACCAACCATCTGGGCCATTTCCTGCTGATTCAACTGCTGCTGCCGGATCTGCAGCGCTCCAGCCACTCCTCACGTCGGCTGGTGGTGCTCGGCACCGTCACCGCCAACTCCAAGGAACTGGGTGGCAAGATCCCGATCCCCGCCCCGGCGGACCTGGGCGATCTGGCGGGCTTCAAGGCCGGCTTCAAGGCGCCGATCGCCATGGCCAATGGCAAGCCCTTCAAGCCCGGCAAGGCCTACAAGGACAGCAAGCTCTGCAACATGATCACCACCCAGGAGCTGCACCGCCGGCTGCACGCCTCCACCGGCCTTGTGTTCAGCTCCCTCTATCCGGGCTGCGTGGCCGATACGCCCCTGTTCCGCAATGCCCCCAAGGCCTTCCAGAAGATCTTTCCCTGGTTCCAGAAGAACATCACCGGCGGTTACGTGAGCCAGACCCTGGCGGGCGAGCGGGTGGCCCAGGTGGTGGCCGACCCGGACTTCGCCGTGTCTGGGGTGCACTGGAGCTGGGGCAACCGCCAGAAGCAGGGCGGCAAGCCATTCAGTCAGGAGCTCTCCGACAAGGCCAGCAACCCCGACACCGCCCAGGGCGTGTGGGCCGAATCGATGAAGTTGGTGGGGCTGGCCTGATCCAGCCCCCGTTCCGCGCGCTTTAGAAGCGGCGACGGAATGCGTCGTCGCTGCGGCTGTCCGTCTCGTCGAGACGGCTCAGCTTCCAGACGTTGCGGCTCAGCCGGCGGGCCTTGAGGCCACCGCGCTCCACGGCCTCGCTGGTGGGCCGGACTCCCAGCAACTGGCTCACTTCCGCCGTTGTCAGGGGGGAGCCGGTCTGCAGGGCCAGCTGGGTGAGCTCGAGGCGCTGCCGCAGGGCGGCCAGATCGGCCTGGCCGCCGTCCTCAACTTCCGACCAGATCCAGGGCAAATCCTGCCCCGAGCCGGCCATCTTCTGCATCAGCCCCAGGCCAATGAACGCCAGGGCCTGTTCGGGCTTCACCCCCTGGGCGGCCGCCTGGGCCATCCACTCGGGGATGGTGGCTTCGCCGGTGGGCATGGGTTCGGCCTGGGCCGCCTTGGCCCGGCTGCTGGGGCTTGAGGCTGGGGAGCTGGAGGTGGTGCGTCTGGTGGCCATGAACCCGTCCCATCAAGGTTGGCTGGACGGTACCGGCTCCATCCGGATGGGCAAGGGGCCGGCGGCAACAGGGTTAAGATCCTGCCGCAGCTGAGCCGATGAACGGGCAGTTGCCTGAAGGTCACTCCCTTGCCCGCCCGTCAGCCATCGCGTGAAGACCTGGCGACCCGTCGCCGACGGGAGGGGTTGTTGGGCCCGTCGGCCGGGAGGACTCCATCCAGAACCGGGATGGGCTTGGCCAGATCGGGGTCCTTGATCACGGGCACCCAGGTGGACTCCGACAGCGACGGGGCCAGCTGTGTGATCACCACCGACAGCGAGGGTTCCCGGCTGGCCCGCCAGAGCAGCCAGGTGCAGTCGATCGAGCTGCGCACCTACGTCTTTCTGGATTCTCTGCAGCCCCAGTTGGCGGCCTACATGGGCACGGTGAGCCAGGGCTTCCTGCCGATTCCCGGCGACGCTTGCCTGTGGTTGGAGGTGTCCCCCGGCATGGCCGTGCACCGGGTCACCGACATCGCCCTGAAGGCCAGCACGGTGCGCCTGGGTCAAATGATTGTGGAGCGGGCCTTCGGCTCGCTGGCTCTGTACCACCGGGATCAGAGCAACGTGCTCCACTCGGGTGATGTGGTGCTCGAGGCGATCGGCAACCGCAAGGAGGACCGCAGTCGCGCTGAGGTGAGCTGGACCGAGATCATCCGCGCCATCACCCCCGACCATGCCGTGCTGATCAACCGCCAGAACCGCCGCGGTTCCATGATCCAGGCCGGCATGAGCATGTTCATCCTGGAAACCGAGCCCGCCGGCTACGTGCTGATCGCGGCCAATGAGGCCGAGAAGGCGGCCAACATCACGGTGGTGGATGTCAAGGCGGTGGGTGCCTTTGGACGCCTCACCCTGGCGGGGAAGGAAGGGGATGTGGAGGAGGCGGCCGCCGCTGCCATGCGGGCGATCAGCCACATCAACAGCAGCGCGCGCTGAGCGTCAGCGGCAAGCCGCTCGCCGGTCGCTGGTTCAGGGCCTGATCTGAAGCAGCCGCCGGAGCTCGGGGGCCAGCTGGCGTGCCGCTTTGCCGCGGCTGCCCAACTTCGCCTTGAGGTGTGCTCCCATCACGGCATAGGAGCTGCCGGCCTCGCGCACATGGAAGAGGCTGTCGTAGCCGGGGCCATGGCCCTGGGGTTCCCGCAGGATCAGCCCACGGCAGATCCCCTCCGCTTCGGCCCGGATGGTGCCCGAAGGATCGGCCAGTGCCATGGCGCTGCGGAAGCTGGCCCCTCGGTAGAGCGAATCCCCCAGCTCCTTGAGCAGCCGGTGGATGCGCTCGTGGTCGGTGGGGGCATAGCGGGCCGAATAGATGCCGGGGGCACCGTCCAGGGCATCCACCTCGATGCCGGAGTCGTCGGCCAGGGCCCAGGCTCCGGTGAGCCGGGCCACCGTTTCAGCCTTGAGCCGGGCGTTCTCCAGATAGGTGGAGCCGGTCTCCTCGATCTCCAACCCATCGGGCTGCTGGCGCACCTGAAGATCGATCACATCGAGCATGGCGCTGATCTCCGCCACTTTGTGGGGGTTGCCACTGGCGATGACCAACTCCGGCATCCACGGGCTTCGGGGGACGGCCATTGTGTCGCAACCCCTGACCGGAGACGCCAGGCTGACCGGAGACGCCA
>VGQC01000063.1 GCA_016882385.1 Cyanobacteria bacterium M_DeepCast_100m_m1_067
CCCACCACCACCTGCTTCTGGCGCACCAACAGGTCGGTGAGGGCATCCTCCAGCTGGGGATGCACCAGGTCGAGGGCTCCGGCAACGCGCCGCACCACGTTCCAGTCGGCTTCGGCCAGGGCCCGGCGGTACACCTCTTCCAGCAGCGCCTGCAGGCGCACCGGCTGGTTGCCGGCGGGCCCCTGCAGACGCGAATCGGGGCCGAGGCGACGCACCAGCTGTTCGAGCACTTCCCCCTGCTCTTCCAGGGAGGAACTGCGCCAGAGCCGTTCGGCGAGGTCGCCGATGCTGATGTCCTGGCGCTCGAGGTCCTGCTCTTCGCGGGCCGACAGGGGCGCCTGGCTGGTGCTGGCCCGTAACGGTGTAGGGGCTGGGGGCTGGGGCAGCGTCGCCGGGCCCGCCTGGAGTGGCAGCTCCACCCAGCTGCCCTGGTCCAGCAGGTCCGTCAGGGTGCCCAGCTGCACCGGCACGCCGTCCAGCAGGCCAGCTTGCAACGCTCTTCCCAGCCGCAGAAAGGCCTCCGGGTTGGCCTGGAAGGCCCCCTCGGCCACCGGGATCAGCAGCAAGGGCGCGCCGCTGCCCCGCCAGTGGCGCTGCAGCAGCCGCAGTTCGGCTGTCACGGCATCGACGAGTTGTTCCGGATCGTCGGCGAGGTAGAAGGTGTCTTCCTCCAGCACGGCCGGCAGGAAGGCCAGGCTGGTGTCGCCCTGGCGGTACAGCCGGGCTGTGGCCATGGTTTCCATCCGCACGGGTGGGTGGCCGCTCAGCCCCAGGGCCGGGTTGGCGCCCACCTGGGCTATGCGCTGGGCCAGCTCCTGGGAGCTGCCGATGCGCACGGCTGCGGCGTGCTCAGCGCCCTGGGCCACCGGCAGGCCGGCTGCCTGCAGGGCCGCGGCGATGCAGGCATGGGCCGGCACCAGGGCCACCAGCACCTGGTCGGCCCCGAGGGGGCTGGGCCGGCGGCGGCCGATGGGGTCCAGATCGTCCGGGCTGATCAGCCCGTGCAGCAGCAGGTCGGCGAGCCAGGTGAGGCTCTGGGTCCACAGCAGCGGCACGTTGGGATTGGCCACCCGGGGCTGGCTGCCCGGCTGGCGCCGCTCGGCCTCGATCGCTTCTTCGGGCACGAGATAGAGCTCGGGAAGCAGCGCGCCCTCCTCCTGGTCCAGGCTCACCTCCGCCAGGCGCTGGCGCCACTGACGGGCCTCATCCCAGCGCTCTTCGCAACAGGCGGTGATCAGCTCGTAAGCCCAGAACAGGGGCCACTCGCATTCGATGTGCTCGAACTGGGCCAGCTCCTCCCGCTCGTAGTGCAGACGGGTGTGGTCTTCGACCACGGTCTGGTGGCCATCGCGTCGGAAGCGCTTGTAGCCGTAGGTGCCCCCCAGCTCGGCGCGGATCTTGGCGCGGGTGCGCTGCGCCAGTTGGGGATCTTCCACCGCCCAGGCGGGGTAGCCGATCACCGACAGACAGGCGCTATCCACCTCCTTGCTGGCCGACTCGCGCGGCAGGAGGCCGCGCAGTGCCCGCCGCAGCCGCACGATGGCGTCGTGGGGGATCACCAGACAGCAGCTGCCATCGCCGTGGGGGCCGTAGAGATCCAGGCCTTCGAGGGCCTCCAGGGCCGCCTTCACCAGGCCGATGGAGCTGGCATTGCGTTCTGGCAGGCCGTGGTTGCCCTTGTCACCCCGCTCCCAGATGCCGTAGTCGGCTACGCGGTAGGCGCGAGCCACGTAGTACACCAGGTTTTGCACGAAGTCGCATTCGTGGCTGCTCTGCACCACCACCAGCCCCGAGCGGGTCAGCTGAGCCAGCTGCAGTAGAAACAGCGCCGTGGCATCGAGCTGCAGATGCCCCCAGCCGTCGTCGGCCACCACGGGGCCACCGCTGGCTGTGTCGAACTTGGCGTGGATGGCGTGTAGCCGGTGCAGGCTGTGCTTGAACCGCTCCACCTTCGGGGCCTGGCGCAACATGGCATTGAGCAGGCCGCGCATCAGCTGCAGCACCCGCCCTTCGAGCTCATAGACCCGGCGGCTCGGTCCCCGCAGCCGGCGATGGGCGAGGGCGAGTCCCCAGACGCATTGAATCGAGTAGATGCAATCGCGAACCCAGGCATCGGCGTAATTGCCGTGCACGGTGTGGGCCGTGCTGGCGGGCAGGAGGCCCGTGATCGGGTGCTGCCGGCTCAACACCACCCGATCGATCTGCTGATCGAGCTCCTGCAGCACGACCCAGGCTTCGGCAGGATGGGTGCCGATCGCTTCTGGTGACGCGGTCGAACCGGTCATTGGCCCTGAGATTGGCAGGGATTGCGCCATGGGTGCACCAGTGCCAGTGGCAAGCCAGTTATTGATTCTCCACCCCCACCCCACCTCCCATGGCAGCAACGGCAACCGAGCCACGGCGCACCAGCGTTCTGGGGGTTCCGGTGGACGTCTGCGCCGACGTGTGCGAAGCGGCCCTGGCCCTGCGGCAGCGGGGCGGCGGCCAGATCGTCACCCTCAATGCCGAAATGACGATGGCGGCCAAGGCCGACCCCGCCCTGGGCGCGGCGGTCGCTTCGGCGGCTCTTGTCATTCCCGACGGTGCGGGGGTGGTGTGGGCCCTGGGGCGGCAGGGGTTCCGGGTGCGCCGCAGTCCCGGCATCGAGCTGGCCCGCGATCTGCTGGGTCATGCGGCGGCCCACGGCTGGAGGGTGGCCCTGGTGGGCGGCTCGCCGGCGGTGATGGACCAGCTCACCGCCCGCCTGCGCCAGGAGCTCCCCGGGCTGCAGCTGGTGCTCTGCGCCCATGGCTACCAAAGCGCCGAGGCTTGGCCGGCCCTGGAGCAGCAGCTGGTCGGCGCCCGTCCGGATCTGGTGTTGGTGGCCCTGGGTGTGCCGCGGCAGGAAACCTGGATTCAGCAGCTGCCGGGGCGCCGGGGTGGTCTCTGGATGGGCGTGGGCGGCAGCTTTGATGTTTGGGCAGGGGTCAAAAAAAGAGCCCCCACCTGGATGGGAGCGCTGCAGATCGAGTGGTTGTACCGCTTGGTGCAGGAGCCGAGCCGCTGGCGGCGCATGCTGGCCCTACCGGCCTTTGCTTGGGCGGTGTTGCGGCAGGGCTAAACCTGGATCGCCCCAAGGGTTGCTGGGGAGTCGTCGCTCGACTTCAGCGGAAACTGACCCGCTCAGCAGAAACTGACCCGCTCAGCGGAAACCGACTGGTTCAGCGGAAACCGACAGAGGCCTGCCACACGAAGGCCAGCAGCAGGAAGAACAGGGGGATGATCGGCAGGATGTCCACCAGGGGACCAAAGGCCTGGTAGGCCTCGGGGAGCTGGGCCAGGGTCTGCAGGGCGTAGGCGGCCATCCCGGAAATCGCTGAGCGTGAGGCGGACGCTACCACGTGTGGGCGGCTGGGGAATCGGCGTCCCACGGAGCGAAATCCTCTGCAAAACAGCCGTCCTGGATCGCCTGGCCCATGGCGCTGCTGAAGCGCACCAGCTGGGTGATGTTGTGCAGGCTCAACAGGATCTTGCCCAGCAGCTCCTCGCTCTTGATCAAGTGGTGCAGGTAGGCCCGGGTGTGGTTCCGGCAGGCCGGGCAGGGGCAGCTGGCATCCATCGGGGTGTGGTCGTGGCGGAAACGGGCGTTCTTGAGGTTCCAGCGCTCGCCGCCCACCAGGGCCGCCCCATGGCGCCCGAGGCGGGTGGGGATCACGCAATCAAACAGGTCGAAGCCATTGGCCACGGCGATCGCCATCTCCCGCAGGGTGCCCACGCCCATCAGGTAGTGGGGTTTGTCGTCGGGCAGCAGCGGCCCCAGCTGGCGCACGATCCGGTGCATCTCCTCCGCCGGCTCGCCCACGCTCACGCCGCCCACGGCGATGCCAGGCAGGCCCATCGAGGCCACCACCCGCGCCGATTCCTCCCGCAGATGGGGGAAGCAGCCCCCTTGCACAATGCCGAACAGGGCCTGATCGGCGTTGCTGTGGCTGGCGATGCAGCGCTCCAGCCAACTGTGGGTGCGGCGGCAGGCGGCGGCCACATCCGCTTCGCTCGCGGGGTAGGGCGGGCATTGGTCGAAGGCCATGGCCACGTCGGCCCCCAGGGCCATCTGGATCGCCATCGAGCGCTCGGGGGTGAGCTCGATCCGGGCCCCGTCGCGCGGGGAGCGGAACACCACGCCGTGGTCGTTGATCGTGTTGATGTCGCCCAGGCTGAACACCTGGAAGCCGCCGGAATCGGTGAGCATCGGCCCGTCCCAGCCCATGAAGCGGTGCAATCCACCGGCATCCGCCACAATTGCTTCGCCTGGTTGCAGATGCAGGTGATAGGTGTTGGAGAGCACCATCTGGGCGCCGCTGGCCCGCAGCTGATCCGCCGTGACCCCCTTGACCGTGGCCAGGGTGCCCACCGGCATGAAGCGCGGTGTGGTGACCACGCCGTGGGGGGTGTGGAAGCAGCCGCAGCGGGCCCGGGTGCGCTGGCAGCGGGCCGTGATGGCGAAGGAAAAGGCGGGTGGGAAGCTGATTGCGCCGAACCGGTGCTGTTCTGACGCTAGGTGTCGCTTGCCCAAGCCTTTTTCTGCGTGGATTCCTGGCTGGCTCGCCGACCTGGCGGGGGCCTGGGTGTTTTATTCCGTGCTGCCGGCCTGGCCTGGCGTGCCGCTGCGCTTTGAGCGCATCGCCCGCTTTGGCCCCCTGATCGGCCTGGTACTGGGCGGGCTGCAGGCCCTGTTCTGGGGGCTGTCGGCGGGCTGGGTGCCGTTGGGTGCCCAAGTGGCTGTGGTGCTGGCCCTCGGTTTGAGCCTCACCGGTGGGTTGCATGTGGATGGGGCGATGGACACCGCCGATGGGCTGGGCGCCGGCCCCCGGGCCCTGGAGGCGATGGCGGATAGCCGCGTGGGCGCTTCCGGGGTGCAGGCCCTGGCCGTGCTGCTGCTGCTGCGGGCGGCGGGCCTGCTTTGCCTGGCGGCGGCGGCGCCTTCAGCCCTGCTTTGGGCGGCCTTCTGGGGCCGGGTGGCCCCCCTGGTGGCGATGCAGTGGTTCCCCTATCTGCGCGAGCAGGGCAGCGCTGGCTTCCACCGGCAGCACTGGCGGGGGCTGGCGGCGGAACTGGCACCGGCGCTGCTGGTGCTGCTGCTGGCGCTGGTGCTGTGGGGTTGGCTCGGCGGTCCCCCCCCGCAGCTGATCGGTTTGGTGCCGGCGGTGCTGGTGCCCCTCTGGCTGGGGCGCCGTCTCGGCGGCCACAGCGGCGACAGCTATGGCGCCTGCGTGGAGTGGGCCGAAAGCCTGGCGCTGCTGCTCAGTGGCCTGGGGCTGCGGCTCCTGGCAGCCTGAGGCAAAAGGCATTGCCCTGCGGGGGCAGCTCTGGCGCCACGGCAGCGGGTGGCACCACCAGGTGGAGCTCACCGCCAAGGCTGCGGGCCAGGTCTCGCCCAAGGGCCAGGCCCAGTCCAGTGCCCGGCAGGTTCTGGCCGTTACGGCCCCGAACGCCCCGCTCGAAGATCGTCTCCCGTTCTTCGAGCGCAATCGGCGCCCCGCCGTCCCAGACGGCGAGTTGCCAGCCACCTCCGGCGAAGGGCTGGCAGTGGAGGCCGATGGCGCTGCCGGCGGGGCTGTAGCGGAAGGCGTTCTCCAGCAGGTTGGCCAGGATTTCGGCCACGGCGCCGCTGTCGCCATGCCAATCGGGCATGCGGATGGGCGGCTGCCAGGGGCGACCCTGCAGGGCGGCGGTAGCAGCCGCCCGCTGCAGCAGCGGCTCCAGCCAATCCGGAAGGGGTTGGCCCTCCGGTCCCACCAGCCCGGGTGGAAGCAGCAGGGGCTGGGCCGCCTCGCCGGAGACCGCCGGTGGCGTGCTGCGGCCCAGCTGGCTTAGGGCATCGACGTAGCGGTTGAGCTGGCGCTCCTCCGCCAGCAATCCCTCCACCAGGGGGCGGTTCTGGCTGTCCTGGTCCAGGCGCCGCAGCAACAGCTGGCCAAAGGTGCGCAGGGCGGCCAGGGGGTTGCGCAGCTGGTGCAGCAACAGGCCCAGCTCCGCCTCCTGTTGCTTGAGGGTTTGTTGCAGCCGCTGTTGTTCCAGGTCGAGGCAGAGGGCTTCGGTGAGGCACAGGGCGACGGCCTGCAGTCGCTGGCCAAGGGTGTCGGGCCAGGGCAGGGTGCTGGTTTCCACCTGGATGGCTCCCAGCAACACGTTGTGGTGACGCAGCGGCAGCCAGCGCCGTTGTTCGGCCGGCCAGCGCAGCGGGCTGCTTGCCTCCACGGCCGGGAGGGCGCGGCCATCGCTGGGCCACTGGCCAATGGGAACCAAGCTTGGGGCGCTGCCGTTGCCGGGCTGGGTGACGTACACCACCAGCGACTGCAAATCACCCCGGTCGGCGAACTGGGCCAACTGAAAGCGAAGCAGGCTCAAAAACCTTTCGGAGACTTGCATCTGAGCCAATCAACCGCCGGCCTGCCGAAAAAATTTTCGCAAGGGCGTGGGAAAACCGAGAAAAAGTCTTAAGATCTTCGGTATCGACCAATACGACGCGGTCCGCAAGCGGGCAGCGGCTCAACGTCGTGACGCCCACACCCCTTGTTGCCTTTTCCGGTAATTGAGGTTACAGCAGAGACAGATCCGACTTTTTGCCGATCCTTTCTCCCTGTTGTTCGCAACCCGAATGGGCGGGTTGCGGTGTCACTGACCTTTTGGGCCGGCTGACGCTTCCGGGCATCAGAACGTTTGGACGTCGCCCGTGCTGCCGGTTTTCGGCTGCCAGGGCGGGCTGAGTCACGGACCCTGCGCATGTTTTGCGCTCCCATGGTTCGTTCCCCTCCGGTTTCTTCTCGTCCCCTCACTTCTCCCCCCGCGGGAGCCGCTCAATGTCCAAGAAGCGCAAGCGGATCAGCCGCCGCCGGCTTGCCGGCCAGCGGGTACTGGCCCATGTCCCCACGTTCAACCTGGAAACCGGTTCCCACAAGCCGGTCACAGCAGCCCGCCGCTACATCGCCGAGGAGCTGCTGGTGCCGCCCGCAATCCTCAACGTGCGCCGCAACGAGCACACCACGGATCGCTTTTTCTGGGGTGAGAAGGGCCTGTTCAGTGCCCAGTACGCTGAGGAGAACCATTTTCTCTTCCCGTCACTGCGTTCGATCGTCGACCGCATCGGCGAAGACGTTCTGTTCGAAGGCATCGAAGCCCTCGCCGCCGATGACTGGGAGGAAATGGAAGAGTACGAATACGCCTTCGTCTGATAGGCGATTTCCTCAGGCCGGCCACTGGCCGGCCAGGTAATGGCGCAGGGCCGGAAACAGGCTGCTGTCGATGGTGTGGCCACCGATAAAGCTGATCAGATCCGTCTCGATGCCGCCTTGGCGCAGTTGCTCCTGTAGCGCTTCGCTCGCCCCATAGGGCACCACCGGATCCTGCTCGCCATGGGTGAGCAGGATCTTTTTGATGGCCTGAACGCCGGGCTGCCAATCCGGATGGGGATAGCCGCTGCAGCTGATTAGCCCTGCCAGGGGCAGACCTGCGCCGGATGTGCTCACATCCAGGGCCATGGCTGCTCCCTGGGAGAAGCCCAGCAGCACCGTCTGCTCCAGGGGCACGTCGGTGGCCAGCTGCTCCAGCCGTTGGCGCAGATGGGTCCGGGCCGCGGGCAGCTGGGGCCAGTTTGGCTGCTGCAGGTCGTACCACTGGCGGCCGCTGCCGCCCGGGTGGGGCAGGGGTGCTCGCAGCGCCACCACGCTCACCGCGGGATCCACCAGCAGCTCGGCCAGGTCGAGCAGGTCATCGGCGTCGGCCCCCCAGCCGTGCAGCAGCACCAGCCGCCGCTCGCTCTGCTGGGGGCCCAGCCGGATCAGGTCGTCGCTGGCGGGGCTGCTGGGGGTGGTCATGGCGTGGGTGCTGCTGCTGCGTAGGTTGGCTCCAGACCAACATCCTTGGCAGCCATGGCCCCCACGGCCCTACTCAGCGTCTCCAACAAGACGGGATTGGAGCCCCTGGCCAAGGGGCTGCTGGAGGCCGGCTACGCCTTGATTTCCAGCGGCGGCACTGCGGCTGCGCTTCAGGCCGCCGGGTTGCCAGTCACCAAGGTGGCAGAGCACACCGGCGCCCCGGAGATCCTGGGGGGACGGGTGAAGACCCTGCACCCCCGCATCCACGGCGGCATCCTGGCCAAGCGGGCTGAGCCCGGCCACCAGGCGGATCTGGCGGCCCAGGGCATCGCCCCGATCGATGTGGTGGTGGTCAACCTCTACCCCTTCCGCGAGACCGTGGCCGATCCGGCGGTGGCGTTCGACACCGCGATCGAAAACATCGACATCGGCGGCCCGGCCATGGTGCGGGCGGCGGCCAAGAACCACGCCGATGTGGCGGTGCTCACCAGCCCCGGCCAGTACGACTCCTTTCTCGAGGCTCTTCGGGCTGGCGCCCTGACCCCAGCCCTGCGCCGCCGCCTGGCGCTGGAAGCCTTTGAGCACACCGCCCGTTACGACGCGGCGATCAGCGTCTGGTTGGCCGCCCGTTTGGAGGCTGATGC
>VGQC01000064.1 GCA_016882385.1 Cyanobacteria bacterium M_DeepCast_100m_m1_067
GGGGGCTGCTGCCCTGCCGCTGCTGGCCTGTTTCGGGGCGGGGGGCACGGTTGGCGCCTGGGAGCCTGGCTGGAGCCGCAGGTGTGGCCGGCGTTGTGGCAGAAGGTGGCGGCGGTGGTGGCGGTGGTGGCGGCATCGCCAGGGGGATGGCTCGGCTGGCCGCCGGCAGCAGCAGAACCAGGAGCCAGGGAGTCAGCGAAGCTGCGGAAGCCATGGCCCACCCAGCCGTCAGCGCTGAACGCTAGCCCTCTTCACCGGTCGGGCGCCCGGGGCTGGGGGGTGTGCATCCCTAGGATCGGAAGTTCTGCTGTTGCAGGCACCTCCGGGTGTGCTGCAGCGCTGATCTGTCAGATCAACAGCCGGACCGTTTCGGGTTATGCCTCGTTCCCCTCGCCCCGTTTGGCCCCATTGCGACAGCCCCGCACCGGCGGCGGTCGCGGGCGAAAAGGACGCCTGCGGCGTGGGCTTTCTGGCCAGCCTGAAGGGGGAAGCCAGCCACTGGGTGCTGCAGCAGGCCCTGCGTGGCCTCAACTGCATGGAGCACCGCGGCGGCTGCGGCGGCGATGGCGATTCCGGCGACGGTGCCGGGGTGCTCTGCGGCATCCCCTGGAGCTACCTGGAGGCCGTGTGGTCCGAGGCCGCGGCCGCCAAAGGCAGTGCCCGCGGCCTGGGCATGGTGTTCCTGCCGGCCGATGCCACCAAGCGCGAGCAGGCCAAAGCCTTCTGCGCCGAAGAGGCCGCCAAGCTGGGGCTTCGCAGCCTGGGTTGGCGCGCGGTGCCGCTGAATCCAGCGGTGCTGGGCCCCCTGGCCCTGGGCACCGCCCCGGCAATTGAGCAGTGGCTGCTGGCGGCCGA
Source organism: Cyanobacteria bacterium M_DeepCast_100m_m1_067 (assembly GCA_016882385.1). Classification (GTDB taxonomy): domain Bacteria; phylum Cyanobacteriota; class Cyanobacteriia; order PCC-6307; family Cyanobiaceae; genus Cyanobium_A. The sequence continues at coordinate 856 of VGQC01000064.1, forward strand.
TGAAGCTGGCGATGCCCTGGAGGCGGTGCTGTTTCGCCTGCGCCGCCGCTGCGGCGACCGGGCCCGCGAGGCCTGGGGCTCCGGACCCAGCGACCTCTACTTCGCCTCCCTGAGCAGCCGCACGGTTGTGTACAAGGGCATGGTGCGCTCGGAGGTGCTTGCCGCCTTCTATGGCGACCTGCGCGATGCGCGTTTTGCCGTGAGCTATGCGGTGTACCACCGCCGCTTCAGCACCAACACCCTGCCCCGCTGGCCCCTGGCCCAGCCGATGCGGCTGTTGGGCCACAACGGCGAGATCAACACCCTGTTGGGCAACCTCAACTGGGCCCGGGCCTCGGAGGCCAGCCTCGATGCGGTGTGGGGCGAGGCCGCTGGCGACCTCAAGCCGGTGGTGAATGCCGCCTTCAGCGACTCGGCCAACCTCGACGCCACCCTGGAGTTGCTGGTGCGCAGCGGCCGGCCGATCACCGAGAGCCTGCTCACCCTGGTGCCCGAGGCCTTCCGCGACCAGCCTGATCTGGCCGATAAGCCCGAGATCACGGCCTTCTACGAGTATTCCGCCTGCACCCAGGAGCCCTGGGACGGCCCGGCCCTGCTGGTGTTTGCCGATGGCCGCAGCGTCGGCGCCACCCTGGATCGCAATGGCCTGCGCCCGGCCCGCTACTGCATCACCAGCGACGGCTTCGTGGTGATGGGCTCGGAAACCGGCGTGGTGGAGCTCGACGAGAGCCGCATCATCGAAAAGGGCCGCCTGGGCCCCGGTCAGATGCTGGCGGTGGATCTGGAGCAGGGCCGCCTCCTGCGCAACTGGGATGTGAAGCAGGAGGTGGCGGCCCGTCACCCCTACGGCGCCTGGCTGGCAGAGCATCGCCGCAGCCTGGCCTCCCAGCCCTGGACGCAGGAGCGGCAGCTGGGCGATCTGGAGCTGCTGCAGCAGCAAACGGCCTTTGGCTTCACCGCCGAAGACTTTGAGCTGGTGATCGAGGACATGGCCGGCGCGGCCAAGGAGCCCACCTACTGCATGGGTGATGACATCCCCTTGGCGGTGCTCTCCGATAAGCCGCACCTGCTCTACGACTATTTCAAGCAGCGCTTCGCCCAGGTCACCAACCCGCCGATCGATCCCCTGCGGGAAAAGCTGGTGATGAGCCTGGAGATGCACCTGGGCAAGCGGGGCTCGCCCCTGAAGCCCGAGGCCGCCTCGGCAGCGGTGCTGCACCTGGCCAGCCCGATCCTCAATGAGGCGGAGCTGGCGGCGGTGGCCCAGCAAGGCCTACCCGCCACCACGCTTTCCACCTTGATGCCGATCACCGCTGGACCTGGGGGCCCGGCGGCTGCGGTGGAGCGCCTCAAGGCGGAGGCTGAAGCGGCCGTGCGCGCTGGCACCCAGATCCTGGTGCTCAGTGATCGTGGCGGCCCCAGCGGTGGGATCACGGCCACCATCACCACCATCCCGCCGCTGTTGGCGGTGGGGGCGGTGCACCACCACCTACTCAACCTGGGGCTGCGGCTGCAGGCCTCCCTGGTGGTGGACACGGCCCAGTGCTGGAGCACCCATCACCTGGCCTGCCTGATCGGCTACGGCGCCAGCGCCGTCTGCCCCTGGCTCACCTGGGAAACCACCCGCCACTGGCTGGCGCACCCCCGCGTGCAGAAGCTGATCGAAACCGGCAAGTTGCCAGCCCTCACGCCCGATCAAGCCCAGGCCAACGTGCGCAAGGCCCTGGAAGACGGCCTGCGCAAGATCCTCTCCAAGATCGGCATCTCGCTGCTGGCCAGCTACCACGGCGCTCAGATCTTTGAGGCGATCGGTCTCGGGGCCGACCTGATCGCGTTGGCGTTCAAGGGCACCACCAGTCGGGTGGCGGGCCTGAGCCTGGCCGAACTGGCCAGCGAAACCCTGAGCTTCCACGCCAAGGCCTTCCCCGAACTCAACCGCACCAAGCTCGAGTTCATGGGCTTTGTGCAGTACCGCACCGGCGGCGAGTACCACCTCAACAGCCCGGAGATGGCCAAGGCCCTGCATGCGGCGGTCAAGGCAGGCCCCGGTTACGACCACTTCTCCACCTACAAAACGCTGCTCGACAACCGCCCGGTCACGGCCCTGCGCGACCTGTTGGAGCTCAAACCAGCGCCCGCTCCCTTGCCCATCGAGCAGGTGGAGAGCATCGAGAGCATCTGCAGCCGCTTCTGCACTGGTGGCATGAGCCTGGGAGCCCTCTCGCGCGAGGCCCACGAGGTGCTGGCCATCGCCATGAACCGCATCGGCGGCAAGAGCAACAGCGGCGAGGGCGGCGAAGACCCGGCTCGCTTCCACACCCTCAACGATGTGGACGGGGAGGGGCGTTCCGCCACCCTGCCCGCGCTCAAGGGCCTGCGCAACGGCGATACCGCCTGCTCGGCGATCAAGCAGATCGCCTCGGGCCGTTTCGGTGTGACCCCCGAATACCTGCGCAGTGGCAAGCAGCTGGAGATCAAGGTGGCCCAGGGGGCCAAGCCCGGTGAGGGCGGCCAGCTGCCGGGCCCCAAGGTGGATCCCTACATCGCCTGGCTGCGCAACAGCAAGCCCGGCGTGGCGCTGATCTCGCCACCGCCCCACCACGACATCTATTCGATCGAGGATTTGGCCCAACTGATCCACGACCTGCACCAGGTGCATCCCGCCGCCAAGGTGAGCGTGAAGCTGGTGGCTGAGATCGGCATCGGCACGATCGCCGCCGGTGTGGCCAAGGCCAACGCCGATGTGATCCAGATCTCGGGTCACGACGGCGGCACCGGAGCCTCACCGCTGAGCTCGATCAAGCATGCTGGCAGCCCCTGGGAGCTGGGCCTCACCGAGGTGCACCGGGCCCTGCTGGAGAACGGCCTGCGCGATCGGGTGCTGCTGCGCGCCGATGGCGGCCTCAAGACAGGCTGGGACGTGATCATCGCCGCCCTGCTGGGCGCCGAGGAATACGGCTTCGGCTCGGTGGCGATGATCGCTGAGGGCTGCATCATGGCCCGCGTTTGCCACACCAACAACTGCCCCGTGGGGGTGGCCACCCAGAAGGAGAACCTGCGCAAGCGCTTCCCCGGCGTGCCCGAGCACGTGGTGAACTTCTTCCTGTTCGTGGCCGAGGAGGTGCGCCAGCTGCTCAGCGTGCTCGGTGTGGCACGTCTCGAAGACCTGATCGGCCGCAGTGAGCTGCTGCATCCCCGCGCCGTGCAGCTGGCCAAAACCCAGGCCCTCGATCTCTCCTGTCTGATCGATCCCATCCCGCAGGCGGCAGATCGCAGCTGGCTCCAGCACGACGCCGATGCCCACAGCAACGGCCCGATCCTTGAGGACCAGTTGCTGGCGGATGCCGAACTGTTGGCCACCATCGAGGGCCACGGCCGCCTGGCCCGCACCCTGGCGATCGTGAACACCGATCGCAGCGTGGGCGCCCGCCTCGCCGGGGAAATCGCCGCCCGCCATGGCAACACCGGCTTCCAAGGCCAGCTCGATCTCACCTATGAGGGCGCCGCGGGCCAGAGCTTCGGGGCCTTCGTGCTCCAGGGCCTGAACGTGCGCCTGGTGGGGGAAGCCAACGATTACGTGGGCAAAGGCCTCAATGGTGGCCGCCTCACCGTGGTGCCTCCCGCTGGCGTGCAGGATCCCGGTAGCCAGGTGATCCTGGGCAACACCTGCCTCTACGGCGCTACTGGCGGTGAGCTGTTTGCCCTCGGCCGCGCTGGTGAGCGCTTCGCCGTGCGCAACAGCGGTGCCCGCACCGTGGTGGAAGGCGCCGGCGACCACTGCTGCGAGTACATGACTGGCGGTGTGGTGGTGGTGCTCGGTTCCACAGGCCGCAACGTGGCCGCGGGCATGACCGGCGGTGTGGCCTTCATCCTCGATGAAACCGGCGGCCTCACGGAGCGGGTCAATCCCGAGATCGTGGCGATCGCCGAACTCACAACCCCGGAGCAGGAATCCCTGCTCAAACCCCTGCTGGAGGCCCACTTGCAGACCACCGGCAGCGCCAAGGCCGCGGCGATCCTGGCCGATTGGAGCAGCTGGAAGGCCCGCTTCAAGCTGCTGGTGCCCCCCAGCGAGAAGGCCACCGTGGGCCTGGCGGAGCGGCAGGCGGTGGCGGCCTAGCCCCCCTTCAGCGGGGGTACTGCCGCATCAGCCGCTGCACTTCACCGGCGTGGTAGCTGCTGCGGGTGAGCGGTGTGCTCACCACCTGCAGGAAGCCGAGGGCCTCCTCGCCATGGCGGCGGAAGCCCTCGAACTGTTCAGGTGTCACGAAACGATCCACCGGCAGGTGCTTGGGGCCAGGAGAGAGGTACTGGCCGATGGTCACGATGTCCACCTGGTGGCGCCGTAGATCGGCCATCACCTCGAGCACCTCCGTGTCGGTTTCGCCCAGGCCGGTCATCAGGCCGGATTTGGTGTAGGTGCGCGGCCAGCCTTGGCGCACCCGTTGCAGCAGCTCCAGCGAGCGCGCGTAGATGCCCTGGGGCCGCGCCTTCTTGTAGAGCCGTGGCACGGTTTCGATGTTGTGGTTGAGCACCTCCGGGGCGCCCTCCATCACCGCCGCCAGCGCCTCCCAGTTGCCGCAGAAATCGGGGATCAGCAGCTCGATCGTGGTGAGTGGTGAGCGCTGGCGCACCTGCGCGATGCAGGCCACAAACTGACTGGCACCGCCGTCGGCCAGGTCGTCGCGGTTCACCGAGGTGATCACCACGTGCTTGAGCCCCAGCCGGGCCACCGCTTCCCCCAGGCGCTCAGGCTCGGTGGGATCGAGCTCCCGCACGCTCTTGTCGAAGTCGATATCGCAGTAGGGGCAGGCGCGGGTGCAGCCCGGCCCCATGATCAAGAAGGTGGCGGTGCCGCCGGCGAAGCACTCGCCGATGTTGGGGCAGCTGGCCTCCTGGCACACGGTGTTGAGCTTCAGGTCCAGCAGCAGGTCGGCCACCTCGCCGATCCGTTCCCGCTGGGGGGCCTTGACGCGCAGCCAGTCGGGTTTGAGCACGGCGCAGGGCAGGCCGGTGGGGCCGAAGGAAGGGCTGGACGCGACTTTAGAAAGCCACCGGGATCAGGGGGGTGTGGGCGGGGGCCATCCCCTAAAGTCGCTCCATCGGGATGTAGCGCAGCTTGGTAGCGCACTTCGTTCGGGACGAAGGGGCCGCAGGTTCGAATCCTGTCATCCCGATTTTTTCTTCCAGGGTTTCGGCTCAGCTGAGCTCGGCCCCTGGGTAGCCGCGGGGGGTCACCATGCGGCCGTCGCGGGCATAGCTGCTGCTATTGCCCACGAGCACCAGGGTGAGCATGTCCACCTGCTCCACCGGTAGGTCGCCGAGGCTGTGCAGGCTGACCTGCTCCTCTGCGCGCCCGAGTTGCCGGGCGAGGGCGACCGGGGTGGCGGCGGGCCGTCCCTCCAGCAACAGCTCGCGGGCCCGGGCCAGTTGCCAGTCGCGCCCAAGGGAGCGCGGGTTGTAGAGCGCCACCACGAAATCCCCCGCGGCGGCAGCCTGCAGCCGTCGCTCGATCACGGCCCAGGGCGTGAGCCGATCGCTGAGGCTGATCGTGCAGAAGTCGTGCATCAACGGGGCACCGGCCCGCGCGGCGGCCAGCTGCAGCGCCGAGATGCCTGGATGGACGGTGAAGCTGGGGCGTCCGTCCGCTGGTTGGGCCAGCCACAACTCCAGGGCCAGGCCGGCCATGGCGTAGATGCCGCTGTCGCCCGACGACACCAGGGCCACGTTCAGCCCCTGGCTCGCCAGCTCCAGGGCCAGGGCGCAGCGGGCTCGCTCCTCGGTGAGTTGGCCATCACAGCGCAGTTGATCCGGTCGCCGCAGGGGCTCGAGCAGGTCGAGGTAGAGGCCGTAGCCCACCCAGACGGTGGCGTCAGCCAGGGCGCGCCGGGCATCGCCGGTGAGTAGATCCAGGCTGCCCGGGCCGCTGCCCACCAGGTGCAGCTGGCCCCGCTGGGGGGCCCATTGGCTCGCCGCCAGAGCAATCGCCAGGGTGGCGGCCCCCTGCTCAGCGCCGCTGGTGCGTTCGATGCGTTTGGCCTGGAGCAGTTGCGCCCCAGGGCCCGCAACCAGCAGGGCGGCCGCCTCCGCCACGCTGGCGGTGCCCATCTCCTGGGCCACGGCCGGCGAGGGATTGGGCACCGGCACATCGGCCAGGTTCGCCGCTGCAAACCAGCGAACCGGCCATTGCCGCTGGGCGGCCAGGGCCAGCAGGGCCGGTTCATCGGCTTTGCGGTCGATGCTGGCCAGCCCAGCCACGGCCTCAGGGGCCAGCTGCAGCTCTGCCAGGGTTTGATCCACCAGGCGCTGCAGCAGGCTCAGGCTGGTGTTGCGTTCACAGCCCAAGCCCAGCCAGAGGCTGGGTGGGTGCCAGCGGCAGCCCTCCCCCGTGTGGATGTCCACCACCATGGCGGGATGGGCCGCTTCGGGGTTGGAGCCCGTGTGCAAGCCAGCGGCGGCCGGCAGCTCGAGCCAGCGGCGACTGCCGTGGCGGGCCTCCACCGCGATCGGCCCACTCCCCCTGGCGGCCGTGTGCATCAGTGCGCTCCAATCGCCAGCCCCTCGGCGCCAGCCCCAGGCGGTGCCGAAGCTGTCCAGGCTCAGTTGTGCTGCGGCGGCGGTGGCGCCGGTGAGCACCGCTTGGCCACCGAGGCTGGCGGCGATCCGCTGGCTGAGCCGATCGGCGCCGGCGGCATGGCCGCCGAGCAGGGGAATGGCGAAGCGGCCCTCGGCATCCACCACCACCACGGCCGGATCGCTGTCTTTGCCCGTGAGCAGGGGGGCGATCAGGCGGGTCACCAGCCCGCAGGCCCCAACGATCACAAAGGCACTGGCCGATGACCATTGGTCCGCGAGGCAGTCCCGCGGTGTCGGCTGGTCGTCTGGGCCGACCCTGCCATCAACGAGGCCCGCCTGGGCCAGCCGTTCCAGCAGGGGCGTGCTGGCCGCACTGAAGCCCAGGGCCCAGACCAGACGGCGCGGTACCCCATCGGCGTTGAGCACTCCATCCACGTTGTGCGTCGCGTTGAAGCTGGAAGGGGAAGTCACGCGCCCAGCTTCTGGCGCAAGCCGGAGAGGGGCCCCTGGGGCTTGGGCTTGAGGAGGGAGCCGTCGGCGTTCACTTGATTGCGCGCTGAGCCTTCCAGACTGGTGGATGGCGCGATTCGCTGCGAACTGGCCGGCACAAGGGGCCTGGGTGCGAGCTCGCCCTCAGGACTGGCCTCCGCGCCTGTGGGCTCTGCGGTGGGTTCGGCTTCTGGACGGGCCTCGGGCTCCTCGACCTGGGGCTCGGCTGCCTGGGGCTCCACTGCCGGCTCCTGCTCTGGCTCTGGCTGGGGTTCCGGTTCGCGTTTTGGTTCGGGTGTTGGCTCGGGCGCAGCCTCAAGTGCGGGCTCAGGTTCGGCTGCGGGTTGGGGTTCCGCTGGGGGTGGGGGCGCGTTGCCCAG
>VGQC01000065.1 GCA_016882385.1 Cyanobacteria bacterium M_DeepCast_100m_m1_067
GCTGGCCACGGCGGCCCTGGCCGTCACCCTGCTGCTCACCGTGGGCCACGGTCTGCTGCTCACCATGGACAAAGGCAGCAGCCACCGCACCGGCCTCGACCTGCTGGCCGCCGGCGCCCTGCTGGGGTTGGGGCTGAAGGAGCTGCTCACCAAGGAGGAGGAGGGGGCCGGGCCGCCGGGCTGGACGCGCAAGTTGGATCAGTTCTGCGCCATGCCGCTGCCCCTGCTGCTCGGCCTCAGCGCCGCCCTGGAGGTGGCCAGCCCCGACGATCTGTTTCTGTTTGCCAAAACGGCCGGCAGTCTGCTGGCGGCCAACCTGGGCCGGGGCAGCGAGGTGCTGGCCACCGGCGTGTTCAGCCTGGTGAGCACCAGCCTGCTGCTCACGCCGCTGCTCGCCCTGCTCCTGGCGGGCCCGGAGCGGATCCTGCCCCTACTGGAGCGGGGCAAGCAGTGGCTGTTTGCCAAGGGCGACCTGCTGGTGGGCCTGGTGAGCGTGGCCCTGGCCGTGTACCTGGGCTGGCAGGGCATCGAAGGCCTACGGCTGGCCTAACCCGAAGCTGGCCTGATCAGGGATCGGCCTGGAGCCACTGGCTCCAGAGCTGCTGCTCGGCGAGAGCGCCGGGGCCAGCAGCCGGAGCGCCAGCCTGGAGCGTCACCGCCTGGCTGGCGCGGCTCACCGCCACGTAGACCAGCTGGCGGCGCAGCACCGGGTCACTGGGCCAGAACACATCCGCTTCGACGAACACCTCGGCAAAGGTGCTGCCCTGGCTGCGGTGCACGGTCAGAACGGCGGCCGGACCCAGGGAAGCAAAGGCGTCCCGCACCAGGAAAAAGCGGCGCCACAGACCCTTGCCCTCCTGCTTGCCGGCGTCCCTGGCGCGTTGGCGCAGGCGGGCCAACGCCGCCTCGAGGGCGCTCCGGGCCTCCGAGCCCAGGGGCGGCAGCAGCCGCAGGCTCAGCTGGCTGTCGCCGGCCTCCACCCGGGCCGTGAGGGTATCGATCACCGGCGGACACAAATCACCGCCCAGATCCGCCGTGGCGACGCCGAAATCGGCCAGGTCGCAGCGCTCGGGGATGACATCGCGCACCACCAGCTCCCGGTTGGAGCCCAGCAGCATGTCGGGCTCCTCGGCAGCGTCCTCGCCCTCGCGGCAGGCGGGGGCCATCACGGCGGCGCGGGTGATCAGCACCTCACCGGGCAGCACCGGCAGCTGGTCGGCCATCTCGCCGTGCAGGGCGCGGCGGGCGATCGGCACCAGCTGCTCGAGGGAGCGGTTGGTGTAGCAGAGGATGCGGGCCAGATCCGGGTTGTCGGTGTCGGCGCTGCGGCGTAGGGCGGCCTGGGCGGCCGCGAGCCATTCACGCCGCTCGAGCAGGGCCACCTGACCCGCGGCGGTGCGGATCGGCGGCAGCGGCGGCGGCCGGCGGCAGGGCAGGCTCTGCTCGCGGATGCCGCTGGCCAGGCGCAGCACCGGCCCCTGGTGGCGCACCACCTGGCGCAACTCAGCGCGGCAGGCCCGGCCCAGGCTGAACACCGGGCTCTCGGGCTCCCCCACGGGAGGCAGCTGGGCCGGATCACCCACGAACACCAGCCGGGTGCGGAAGGGGTGGGCGCAGCGCAGGCTGATCTCCAGCAAGGTGGAATCCACCATCGAGGCCTCATCGATCAGCACCAGGCCCAAGTGCTCGAGGGCCATGGCGGTCTGCTCGGTCTCTTCGCAGCGCTCGATGTCGCGCTGACGCTTGAGCTTGAGGCGCAGCAGCCGGTGGATGGTGGAGGGAAACCAGGTGGGCGAGAGGCTCGCCAGGGTCAGGTGGGAGCGCAGCACGCCCACGGCCTTGTGGGTGGGGGCCACCACGGTCCAGCAGAGGCCGGTGGCCTCCACCTGGGCCAGAAAGCGCATCGACAGAAAGGTTTTGCCGGTGCCGGCGTAGCCGCTCAGCACAAACGGCGTGCCATCCACGGGCGCGGCGAGCCACTCGGCAAAGGCGGCGGCTGCGGCCTGCTGGTCGATGGTGAGGGCCGCGGAGGGACCGGATGCTGCGGCTTCAGCCAACCGCGTCAACCAACCGTGGTGAACCAGCCCAGCCCCTGGGCCAGATGCAGCGGCGAGCCCAGCAGCACCAGACCGGGCAGGGCCACCAGCGGGCCCATTAGGGCACCAATCAGCACCTCCAGGCGGGTGTGGCCGAGGTTTTCCTTGAGGGGCTTGGCGGGGGGCTCCCCCGCCACCAGGCCACCGCCATCGGCCACGAGGGCATTGACGCGGGCTGCAGTGAGACCAGCGGCACGGCGCACCCCGGAGGCGTCGTAGAGCACCACGAAACAAAGCACGGCCGCCAGGGCAAACAGGGGCCCGTCAAACCCCTGCACCCAGCCGAGGGCGGCGGTGGTGCCGGTGAGCAGGGCCGAGTGGCTCGAGGGCATGCCGCCGGTTTCCACCAGCACCCGCGGATTCCAGCGGCGGTGCACCACCAGCTCGATCACCAGCTTGGAGAGCTGGGCGGCGCCGCAGGCCGCCAGGCCCCACCACATCACACCGTTGTCGAAGATCCCAACGACCGGGGAACTCATCGGTCGCGGCTCGTGATGTAGTCGGCCAGGGCCAGCAGCGGCGCGGCACTGGCGTGCCAGGGGGCCAGGGCGGCCTTGGCCTCGGCCACCAGGGCATCGGCGCGCTGGCGCGATTCCTCCAGGCCGAGAAGCTTGGGGTAGGTGGTCTTGTCGGCGGTGAGGTCCTTGCCGGCGGTCTTGCCCAGCACCTCGCTGCTGGCGGTGACATCAAGGATGTCGTCGATGATCTGGAAGGCCAGGCCGATGCCGCGGGCGTAGGTGCGCAGGGCCGTGAGCAGCTCCTCAGGGGCACCGGCGATCAGGGCGCCGGTGAGCACGCAGGCGCGCAGCAGGGCGCCGGTTTTGTGCAGGTGAATGTATTCGAGGGTGTCGAGGTCGACGGATTTGCCCTCGCACTCCAGGTCCACCACCTGGCCGCCCACCAGGCCGGGGGCGCCGGAGGCCAGGCTCAGCTCGCCCACCACCGCCAGCAGCCGCTCGGCCGGCACGCCCGGGCTGCGCAGGGCCACCATTTCAAAGGCGCGGGTGAGCAGGGCATCGCCGGCGAGGATCGCGTTGGCCTCGCCATACACCTTGTGGTTGGTGGGGCGGCCGCGACGCAGGTCGTCGTTGTCCATGGCCGGCAGGTCGTCGTGGATCAACGACATGGTGTGCACCATCTCCAGCGCCACCGCCGTAGGCATCGCCAGCTCGCTGCTACCGCCCGCCAGCTCGCAGGCCGCCAGGCAGAGGATCGGCCGCAGCCGCTTGCCGCCGGCCAATAGCGAATAGCGCATCGCCTCCCGCAGCGATTCGGGGCGCTCCGGCCCGAGGGAGCCGTCCAGGGCCGCCTCCACCCGCAGGCGGCTCGCCTCCAGATAGGCGGCGAAATCAAAGGAGGTGGATACCGCCGCGGTCATGGGGGCTGGGCCTCTGGCCATTCCTGGCGGCGATTCTCTCAGGCGAACCGCCGGGGCTCCGGTTCACCGCCGCCCTCTCCCCAATTCCTTACAGGCTGTACGGAATTGGGGAGACCTCAAGATCGCAGACACAACAACTCTGATCGCGAGCCGCTGTTGGCTGGAGATCAGGCTGCATCCAAAGCACGAAGAATCTTGCGGGCCAGAAGATCACGCCGTTGCGGGGATTCACCCACAAAGAATGAGAAGCACCTTCTCGCTTGAGCAGGCAACCCGCCCGACGCAACTTGCGCTCCAGCTCCTTGCGTTTCACCCGATCAGCAGGGGCTCACGGATGGCGTCGCTGGGCAAGCCACGCAGGATGTCTTCCTCCCGGTCTTGCAGGATCAGCTCCACAGCCGCCACAAGATCGGCTTTGGCGTCCTGGACCGTGTCGCCCTGGCCGTTGGCGCCGGGAACTTCCAGACAAATCGCCCAGTAGCCTCCTTCAGAAGCAGGCTCAATCACAGCCGTGAGTTCTCCCTTCACCGTGATGGCAGATTCGGTTGGACTTTCAGGCTAGTCAGGAGGAGACAGCAGGCACCAGATCGTCGAGGCCGTGGGGCAGGCCGGCGCGGCGGCACCAGGCCACCACCGTGTTCACCAGCAGCATGGTGACGGTCATTGGGCCGACGCCACCGGGCACCGGGCTGATGGCGCTGGCGATCGGCTCCACCTCCTCGAAGCGCACATCGCCGCAGAGGCCTGTTTCGGTGCGGTGAATGCCCACATCCACCACCACAGCCCCGGCCTTCACGTGCTCAGCGCCGATCATGCGGGGCCGGCCGGCGGCCACCACCAGCACATCGGCCTGGCGGGTGAGGGCCGCCAGATCGGCGGTGCGGGAGTGGGCCACGCTCACGGTGGCATCGGCGGCCTGGAGCATCAGCGCCATCGGCTGGCCCACCAGGATGCTGCGGCCCACCACCACCGCCCGCTGGCCGGCAAGCTCCACCCTATGGCGGGCCAGCAGGGCCATCACGCCGGCGGGGGTGCAGCTGCGCGGGCCCGGTTCGCCCTTGAGCAAGCGGCCCAGATTCAAGGTGTGCAGCCCATCGGCATCCTTCTCCGGATCGATCGCCAGCAGCAGCGGCGCCTCATCGAGCCCGGCCGGCAGGGGCAGCTGCAGCAGGATGCCGTCGCAGGCGGGGTCGGCGTTGAGCCGCTGCACCGCCGCCAGCACCTCGGCCGCTGGGGTGCCGGCGTCCAGGTGAGCGCCGAGGCTGGTGATGCCCACCCGGGCGCAGGCCTTCTCCTTGTTGGCTACGTACACGCCGCTGGCCGGGTCGTCGCCCACCCGCAGCACCGCCAAGCCGGGTGGGCGCCCGACCGCGGGGAGACGCTCGGCGATCAGCGCCTGCAACCGGGCTTCGATCTCGCCGGCGAGCTGGCGGCCGTCCAGACGGGTGGCCATGGGGCAAATCAAGGTTGCTCCTCTCCAGCTTGCAATCCCGCCCGCGGGCAGGCCCGCTAGCGTTTTGGAATGGTGTTCAGGCAGCTGCGATCCCTGTGGCGGAAGCTGCTGCGGCTGGAGCGCCCGCGGCAGCCCCCCGGCATCTGGCGCAGCCGCGAAACGGCCTCGGTGCTGCTGGTGTGCGCCCTGGTGGCGCTGGTGGCCAGCTGGCCCTGGCTGGTGGAGCCCAACCTGCGCCCCGGCATGAGCGCTCCCTTCACGGCGCGAGCCCCGAAGGCAGCCCGGGTGGTGGACAGCACGGCCCTCGAGGAGCGGCGCCAGGAGATGGTGCCGCGCACCACCGTGCAGGTGGTGGACCAGCAGACCAACCAGCTGCTGCAGCAACAACTGGAGAAGGGCCTGCAGGCGGTGGAACAACAGGCCAACGCGGAGCAGCCGCGGGTGGAGCCGGTGGCGATCACCGCCGAGGAGCGGGCTTGGCTGAAAACCGTGGGAGCGGCGGAGCTGACCGCCTGGGGGCGGGAGGTGCGGCAGGCCCAGCTGCGCATGCTCAGCCAGGGGATTGCTCCCGGTGTGGCCGAAGGGCAGCTGCTGCAGGCCGCCACCCTGCAATTGGAGCCGCTGCCCCCGGTGCCGCGGGGCCTGGGGGCCCGGTTGCTGACCAATGCGCTGCAGGGTCACTCCAACCTGCGCAGTGATCCGGGGCTGAGCCAACGGCGCATTGAGGCGCTGATCACCCAGCAGGGCATCCCCACGATCGTGGTGCAGCAGGGCGATCTGATCACCCGCCAAGGGGAGACGATCAGCCCCCAGGCCTTTGACGTGCTCGATTACTTCGGCCTGGTGAACCGGCGGCCCAGGCCGCTCACCTGGCTAGGCCATTTCCTCGAGGCCCTGGCGTTGGCGGGAGTGCTGGTGCTGGTGCTGCGGCGCTGGCGGGCCTGCCTGGAGCCGCGCCAGGCCCTGCTGGCCCTCGGCACCCTGCTGGTGCTGCAGGGCTTTACGCTGTGGCTGGGGCCGCTGGCCAGCCCCCTGGTGCTGCTGGTGCCGCCGGCCCTGCTGCTGGCCCAGGGGCTTGGCACCCCCTGCGGCCTGGCCTGGCTGGCGGCGGGCACCTTGCTCTGGCCCCTGCCGGTCACGGCCCTGACGGCCGTGCGGCTGCTGGTGGCGGCGGCGGTGGGCAGCGTGGCGGCGGTGGCGGCCGGACGACAGCGCAGCCGGGCCGAACTGCTGCAGCTGGCGGTGTTGCTCCCCGGCGCCGGACTGCTGATCCAGTGGCTGCTGCTGCAATGGCTGCTGCGCCAAACCCTGGGCCCGGTGGCCCAGGTGGATGTGCTGAGCGAAGCGCTGCTGCTGGGCGGGCTGCTGATGGCCGGGCTGCTGCTGGCGCCCCTGGTGGAAACCTTCTTCGGGTTGGTGACGCGGGCGCGGCTGATGGAGCTGGCCGACCTGCAGCGGCCGCTGCTGCGGCGGCTCTCGGTGGAGGCGCCCGGCACCTTCGAGCACACCCTGATGATCGCGGGGCTGGCCGAGGAGGGGGCCCGGGCGATCCAGGCCGACATCGACCTGGTGCGCACCGGAGCGCTGTATCACGACGTGGGCAAGCTGCACGGCCCCGAGTGGTTCATCGAGAACCAGGGCGAGGGCAGCAACCCCCACGACGCCCTCAACGACCCCTTCGCGAGTGCCGCCATCCTCCAGGCCCACGTGGATGAGGGGCTGAAACTGGCCCGCCGCTACCGGCTGCCGCGGCCCCTGGCTGACTTCATCCCCGAGCACCAGGGCACCTTGAAGATGGGCTACTTCCTGCACCAGGCGCGCGAACGGGATCCGGCCATCGCCGAGGAGCAGTTCCGTTACCGGGGGCCTACACCGCGCAGCCGCGAGACGGCGATCCTGATGCTGGCCGACGGCTGCGAAGCGGCCCTGCGCTCGCTGCCGCCTGGCACCAGCGAAGCCGAGGCGCGCCAGATGGTGCGCCGCATCGTGGAGGCCCGCCAGTCCGACGGGCAACTGGCCGAAAGCGGCATCGGCCGGGCCGAACTGGAGCTGCTGATCCGGGCGTTTGTGCGGGTGTGGAAACGGATGCGCCACCGCCGCATCCCCTACCCGATCCCAGCGCGCAAGGCCTTCAGCGCTTAAGGCTGGGCCGTCATCGGGGCCAAGAGCGCAGCTTGCGCTCCAGCACGATGCCGGCGGGCACCAAGGTGATCAAGTTGGCGGCGATCAGGGGGCCATCACCGGTGCACACCCCGTAAATCGCCCACAGGGCGATGCCGGCGGTGAACAGGCCATACATGCGCAGGGAGATGCCGCTGGTGTCGCCGCTGCGCAGGGTTTTGAGGGCCTGGGGGAAGAAGCTCACGGTGGTGAGCAGGGCCGCCACGTAACCCAGGGCACGCACGGCAGGAGGCACCAAGGGAGCGGCCATGGGGCTCGGGCTGACAGTGCCGCCAGCATGGTGGACACGCCCCGATCCTGCACCCGCCGCCATGACGCCGCTCAGCTTCCGCGAGCTCCAGGCCCAGCTGCAGCCGGAGTGGAGCCGGGTCACGCAGGCCCAGGGGCCGGACGTGGATGTGCTGATGGTGCCGTCGCTGTCGATGGACCAGAGCCAGATCGACCTGGTGACTGGCGCCCACCACTACGAGGAGCGCCAGCTGTTTTCACTGATCCGGCTGCGGGATCCGGGGGTGCGGATGGTGTACGCCACCAGCAAACCGCTGGCAGAGCTGGTGGTGGATGCGGTGCTGGAGCTGCTGCCGGGGGTACCCACCTCCCATGCGCGGCGGCGGCTGCACCTGGTCGACACCGACGACGCCTCCAACCGGCCCCTCACCGCCAAGCTGCTGGAGCGGCCGGCGCTGTTGGCGCGAATCGCCGAGCTGCTGCGGCCGGGGCGCAGCTTCATCAACTGCTTTGTGGTGAGCGACCTGGAGCGCCAGCTCTCGGAGCGGCTGCAGGTGCCGCTGCTGGGCACCGATCCGGCCCTGGGCTACTGGGGCAGCAAGGCCGGCAGCCGCGAGCTGTTTGCCCGCTGCGGCGTGCCCACCCACCCGGCTCGCCCCTCACCCACACCCTCGACGACCTCACCGAAGCCACCGCCGAACTCTGGGAAGCCCACCCCGAGCTGCGCCAGTGCGTGGTCAAGCTCAACGAGGGCTTCAGCGGCGAAGGCAATGCCCCCCTGCCGCTGGAGCCCCTGCAGCTCGCGGGGCTCAGCGGCGCCGAACGGCGGCGGCGGTTGCGGCAGGCGCTGGAGGCGCTGCCGATGC
>VGQC01000066.1 GCA_016882385.1 Cyanobacteria bacterium M_DeepCast_100m_m1_067
GCGAAACTGGCGCAGATACAGCCGCAGGGCACGGCGCACACAGACGCTGAGACTGCAGCCGATCTGGCAGGCCACCAGCTTCAGACTCGCCTCCAGCTCAGGATCGAGCCGCACCCCTAGGTGCCGGCCGGCGGTGGTGGGTGTCGCATGGGAGACGGCGGGCATGGAGTTGGCCGTTGGGAGAGAGGTGGCGGTTGGAAGCACAGGGATCCACAGGGGGAGGTGTTGGTTGGCGATCGATTTGGGTTTGTGAAACAGAACGTTCAACAGGTTGCAAACGCCTCAGAGCGGAGCTGCCCGAGGAAATAAATCCCTACAGCGAGATCACAAGCAGGCCCGACACGAGCGAGCCCAGCTCCCTAGTGCCCGGGCTGTCCCATGCGGCGTGGCCGTGGCAGCGCGGTGCAACACGCTGTTGAACAGGCTCGATTTAGCGTTTGGGCACTGCGTTCGGATCATTGGGGTCAAGGCCATTGGGATCGAGGCCATTGGGAGCGAGCGCATCAGGGAGCAGCGCCCCGGCCGGCCACTGGCGTCAGGAGCTGCAGCGCCAGCTCGCGGGCCTGCCCGAGCCGCGCCGCCGCGCCCTGCGCAGCTTTGAACCCGCTGACGCCGCCGCTGCCCTGCGAACCAGCGCCGCAGCCCCCCTGCTCGATCTAGCCAGCAACGACTACCTCGGCCTGAGCCGCCACCCCGCCCTGGTGGCCGCGGCCCAGGCCGCCGCGGCAAGTGAGGGCGTGGGCGCCGGCGCCTCCCGACTGGTGAGCGGCAGCCGGCCGGTGCATGCCGCGCTGGAAACGGCCCTGGCGCGCTGGCTGGGGCGCGAGCGGGTGCTGCTGTTCCCCAGCGGCTTCCAGGCCAACCTGGCGGCGGTGGCCGCGTTGGCGGATCGCCACAGCCTGGTGCTGGCCGATCGGCTCATTCACCAGTCCCTGCTCAGCGGGGTGCGGGCCAGCGGCGCCCGGCTGCAGCGCTTTGGCCACAACGACCTGGCCGGTCTGGATCGGCGGCTCCAGACCGCCCGAGAGGAACAACCCAACCAACGGCTGTTGGTGCTGAGCGAAAGCCTGTTCTCGATGGAGGGCACCAGCCCGGATGTGGCAGCTCTGGCGGCGCTTTGCGCAGGCCACGGCGCCGCCCTGCTGCTCGATGAGGCCCATGCCCTCGGGGTGCTGGGCCAAGGCGGACGGGGCTTGGGCCACGGCCTGCATGGAGAGGGGGGTCAGCCGGAAATCGCCCTGATCAGCGGCACCTTCGGCAAAGCCTTCGGCAGCGGCGGTGCCTTTCTGGCTGGCGACAACCTCGTGATGGAGTGGCTGCTGCAGTTCAGCGGCCCCTTCCGCTACACCACGGCCTTGGCACCGCCCCTGGCCGCCGGCGCCCTGACCGCCCTGCAACTGATCCAGGCCGAGCCCCGTGGCCCGGCGCTCCTGCAACGGGCCGAGCGCTGGCGCACCGCCCTGGCGGCCGCCGGCTGGCCGCGTCCCCCCGGGGTCGGGCCGATCCTGCCGCTGCTGGTGGGCGATGACCGCCTCGCCCTGGCCCTGCAGCAACGCTTGGAGGCCGCCGGGTTACTGAGCGTGGCGATCCGCCCACCCACCGTGCCGGAGGGCACGGCGCGCTTGCGGTTGGTGCTGCGTCACGACCTGCCGGCGGGCACATTGGAGCGGTTGCTGGCAGCCCTGGGAGACCCGCCATGCAGGTGATCGCCATGCACGGCTGGGCCGGCGACGCCCAGGGCTGGGAATCGTTCCAGGCCGCCTGGCAGCGGCGCGGCTGGGGCTGGCAGTGCGGCGAACGGGGCTACGGACAACAGCCGCCCAAGGCTGTGATCTGGTCCGCAGGCGAGGGGCCGCGGGTGGTAATCGCCCACTCGCTTGGCCCCCATCTGCTGCCGCCCGCCCTGCTGGAGCAGGCCGATGCCGTGGTGCTGCTGGCCAGCTTTGGCCGCTTCGTGCCCGAGGGCCCCGGCGGCCGGCGGCTGCGCACCGCCATGGCGGCCATGGCCGAGCAGCTCGCCTCGGCCCAGGCCAGCGCCATGCTGCAAACCTTCCTGGAGCGGGCTGCAGCGCCCCAGTCGGCCAGCCTGTTGCCGCCGAGCATCACCGCGGCCCCCCTGGGCGATGCCGGTCGGCAGCGGCTTGAGCAGGACCTGGCCCTGCTGGCCGCCACCACCGGGCTGCCCACGGCGTTTCCGCCCCACGCCCGGGTGTTGATCGTGGAGGGGGGCGCCGACCAGATCGTGGTGCCTGAGGCGCGCGCGCTGCTGCGCGACGCCCTGCCCGCCGCCGACACCCTCAGCCTGGCGGGGGTGGGGCACTGCCTGCTGAGCCCGGCGTTGGTGCCCCTGGTGTGCGGCTGGATCGAGGCCCTGGCATGAGCCCAGCTGCCGCCCCCAGCCCAGCCTTCAGCCACCAGGTGCGTGCCCGCTTCGCACGCCAGGCCCACCACTACGGCGAGCAGGCCCGCCTGCAGCAGGGGGTGGCCTGGCGCCTGGCCCACCTCTGCCGAGCCCTGCCCCTGCCTGCCGGTCTGCGGGCCGATCTGGGCGCCGGCAGCGGCCTGGTGGGGCAGGCCCTGCAGCAGCTGGGCGACCACCAGCCCCTGCTGCAGCTGGATCTCTGCCCCGAGCTGCTGGCCCACAACCCCCTGGCGACCCCAAGCAGCCAAGTGGTGTGGGACCTCAACCGGCCCCTGCCCGAGCAGCTACGCCAAGCCGCCCTACTCACCTCCAGCTTTGCCCTGCAGTGGCTCGACGATCCCGCCCGCCAGCTGCAGCACTGGTGCGGCCAGCTGCGGCCGGGCGGCTGGCTGGCCCTCGCGGTACCCACCAGCGGCAGCTTCCCCCAGTGGCACCGCGCCGCCGCCGCTGCCGGGGTGCCCTGCACCGCCCTGCCCCTGCCGAATGCCGAAGCGCTGCTGGCCGCCACCGCCCAAGGGGGGCTGCACCTGCGCCACTGCCGCCGCCTGCAGTTCAGCCGCGGCTACGGCAGCGGCCTGGGCTTCCTGCAGCAACTGAAAACCCTCGGAGCTGGCACCAGCCGCTCGGACCGCCTGAGCCGAGCCCAACTGCGCCGGCTGATCGACAACTGGCCCTGCGACGGCTGCGTGAGCTGGGAGGTGCTGCTCCTGCTGGGCCAACGTCCAACCCCAACCCCCAGCCCAGTCCCCACCCCATGACCCACCCGAACCAGCAGCTGGTGATCTGCGGCACCGACACCGACGTGGGCAAAACGGTGGTGAGCGCCCTGGTGGTTCAGGGCCTGGGCGCTCACTACTGGAAGCCGGTCCAGAGCGGCCTCGAAGGGGGCGGCGACAGCGGTCGGCTGCAGGCCCTGCTGCAACTGCCAGCCGAACGGCTGCTGCCGGAGGCCTACCGACTGCAAGCGCCGGTGTCGCCCCACTGGGCCGCCGAGCAGGAGGGCCTCACGATCGACCCGGCCCTGCTGGCCCTGCCGGTGGTGGATGGCCCGTTGGTGGTGGAAACCGCCGGCGGGCTGCTGGTGCCGCTGCGCCGCGACTGGCTGCAGATCGAGCAACTGGCCGTCTGGGGGCTGCCGGTGTTGCTGGTGGCCCGCAGCGGCCTGGGCACCCTCAACCACACTCTGCTGTCTGTGGAAGCCCTGCGCCGCCGCGGCATTCCGCTGCTGGGCCTGGTGCTCAACGGCCCGCTCCACCCCGACAACCCCGGCACGCTGGCCGCCCTGGCCCAGACGCCCGTGCTGGCCCAGCTACCGCCGTTGGAGCCCCTCACCGCCGCGGCGCTGACCCGCCAATGGCAGATCCAACAGCTGAGCGATACTTTCAGCGAGGCTTTGGCTGCCCATCAGCACCCCACCCACCAATGAGCACGCAACAACGATGAGCACGCAACACTGGCTGGTGAGTGGTGCGCTGGTGCTGCTGTGCGGTGGTGTGTTGGTGCTGTTCACCGACGTGGAGGATTCGCTGGTGCGCTGGGTCAATTGCGGACCCGTGTCTACGGCCAGCGAGCGCCGCAGTGACATCTGCCGCTGAGCGCTGCCACTGAGCTCTGCCGCTGAGCCGGGGCCTGCCCCCGCAACGGATCAGAGAAAGCGCTGGACCCCTAAGGACCGGCCAGGATCACCGCCTCGGCATCCGCCCGCGAGAGGCCGTAGGGAAAGTGGCGCACCGACACTTCGCCGTCGCGGTGCCAGCTCACTTTGAGCTCCTCCACCTCCAGTTCAACCAGGGCACTCCAATTGGGACGATGCAGGTCCCAGAGGCAGGAGTTGGCCCGCTGGCGCCGGGCACCCAGCTGCTCCAGCCAGAGCTCCAGGGCCGGCAGGGGATGGTGATACAGCGGGGTCTGGGGGCTGGGCAGCTCGGTCATGGCGCCAACCCTGTCACGGCACCGGTGGCATTCGCGGCCTGCACCTGCGTCCACCAACTGGGCCACTGCACCAGCTCGGCGCCGCGCATCCAGGCCACACCCACCCCCAGCACCAAGCTCAGCACCAGAGCAAACCCCAGCAGCAGCAGGGCCAACCACTCACCGCCGGAGAGATCCCGACGCACCGAGGTCGGCCGAGGGAGATCACCCGCCAGCGGCGGCGGGGATGGCGGCAGCGGTGCTGGGGAGGGATGGAGCTGGGCGTCGTAACGCTGGCGCAACACAGGATCACTGAGTACCGCATAGGCCTGTTGCAGGCGCTGAAAGGCGGCGGCCGCTTCGCCTGCCGGCAAGGCGGTGGTGTCGGGGTGATAACGCTTGCTCAACCCGCGGAAGGCCTGGCGAAGCTCCTGGCGCGAGGCCGTCTCCGGCACCTGCAGCAGCGCGTAATGGCTGGGCCTGGAGCTGGATGGCGAGCTGGGTGGTGGGCTGGAAGAGGAGCTGGCCAAGGAGACGGCAGCGGCGAGGGAAGCGGGACTGCGGGATCCTAGAGATCACAACCCCACTGCCAGGCTGGATGGCCCCCACCCTCACCGGCAACGCCCTCTGGCAAGAACTCGGCTGGCAACCCAGCTCCGGCCAGGAGCAGCTGCTGGCTGCGCTGCAGGAGCAGCTGCGCCAGTGGAACCGCAAGCTCAACCTGACCCGGCTGGTGGAAGGCGACGACTTCTGGATCGCCCAGGTGTTCGACAGCCTCTGGCCCCTGGTGCCCCTGCTGCAGACGGAGGCCGCCCAGGCGCCGCTCCGGTTGATCGACGTGGGCACCGGCGGCGGCTTCCCCGGCCTGGCCGTGGCGATCGCCTTTCCCCAGGCCCAGCTGACCCTGGTGGATTCGGTGGGCCGCAAGGTGGAGGCGGTGCGGGCCATGGCCGACGCCCTGGGACTGGGCGAACGGGTGGAGCTGCGCTGCGAGCGGATTGAACGTACGGGGCGGCAGAAGGCCTGCCGCGGCCAGTTCGACTGGGCCTTGGCCCGGGCCGTGGCCAGTGCACCGGTGGTCGCCGAATACCTCGTGCCGCTGCTGCACCCCAATGGCCGGGCTCTGCTGTATCGCGGCCAGTGGTCGCCGGCCGATCAGCGCGAGCTCGACGCCGCCCTCGCCCCCCTGAAGGCCCGCGCCGATCAGTGCCTGGCACGGGAACTCCCCCACGGCCGGGGCATCCGCCATGCCCTGCTGGTGAAGCCCCTGGCCCCCTGCCCCCCCGCCTACCCCCGGGCGGTCGGAGTCCCGGCCAAGCAACCGCTGGGGACCGCTGCCCCCACGGCAGCCGTCACGACCCCATCAGCCGGGTGACGGTCTGGCCGCCCAGGCGACTGCGCAGGCCGCGCAGGATCGCGGGAATCTGATCGACCCAGGGGCTGCCGGCGAGCGCGTCCCGCAGCTCGGCTTCGCTCACCGCGTTGTCGAGCAGGTCGGCATTGTGGCCGGGAAACCAGTGGCCGCCCTGGCCGAGCAACCCGTAGCGGGCCCGGGCAAAGCCCTCGAGATCCCAGGCCTCGAGCAGGTTGTGCAGCCAGAGCAACACCTGCACGTTGATCTGCCCCGGCACCTCAGACCACTCCGGCAAGCCCTGCTCCCAGCTGGCCAGCCAGGCCGGATCAAGGGCGTCCCGGCGGGCCTGCTCGAGGCGCCCGAGCACCGGGGACACCAGGGCGCTGGCCCGGCCCAGCTGCGCCACCGCCTCGATGTGCAGGTCGAGATCCTCAGGACGGGCGGCTCCGACGCTGAGGGTATGGACAGCTGGCACCCCTGAAGAACCCAATTCAGACAGGCAGAACAGATCGTTGAAGGTGATCGGATGCAGCGGCGCGCACAGGGCGCTCAGGCGAGCGGAGGGCGTATGCAGATGGCCGCCCTTGTCGGTGGGGCTGATCACAAACACCCCCATGTCGTGGGCCTGGGCCAGCGCGATGGCGGGGCGGTTGTCCTGACGGATGAAATACCAGTGGAGATTCACATAATCGAAGGCGTCGCTGGCGATCGCCTCGCAGATCAAGGGCAGGGGAGCGTGGGTGGAGAAGCCCACATGGCCGATGCGGCCTTCGGCCTGCCAGCGCCGCAGCACCTCGCGGCAACCGCCGGGCCGCAGGCTCTGCTCGAGGTGCTCCGGTTGGTTGAGGCCGTGGAGCGTCACCAGATCCACCCGCTCCACCCCCAGGCGCTCAAAGCTGGTTCGCAGCTCGGCCTCAAAGGCCCTCGGCTCCGGGTGGGGCGGCACCTTGGTCTGCAGGATGCGCAGGGGATCGGGCACCTGGTCGAGCAGCCAGCCCAGCTGCCGCTCCGAGGTGCCGTAGTGGCGGGCCGTCTCGATGTGGTGGAAGCCCGCCGGCACGGCCTTCTCCAGGAGGGCCCGCAAATTGGCCTGACTCGCCTCGGTGATCTGATCGGGCGGCAGGTCGGTCCAGCTCTGCTGAAAACGCATGCAGCCCAGGGAGAGCACCGGCATGGCGAGCTCGGTGCGACCGAACCGCCGGGTGGGCAGCATCAGGACGGCTCCCGCCGCGGCAGGGTGCGTTTGGGCCGCGCCGGCGAGGGCACCCCCAGGGGCAGGATCTCCTGATCCGCCAGCTGTTGTTGCAGCCCCGGCAGCTGCTCGTAAGCCACCCAATGAATGCAATCGACGGGACAGGTGTCGATCGCCTCCTGGATCAGCTCGGTCGTGTCACCGTCCTGGCGGATGGCGCGGGAGCGCCCCCAATCAGGCTCCACCACAAACGTATTGGTGGCCACGTGGGCGCAGTAGCGACAGCCGATGCAGACCGCCTCATCCACCCACACCGCTTTCTGGCGCAGGGCTCCACCGAGCAGGGGCTCCAGACCCGTGCGCTGCATCTGGGCCCCGGGGGGCATGGCTGTGAAAGCCAGGGCCGGATCCACCCTGCCGGAAGAGCTCACAACAGCTAGGCCCAGCGGGTCACCACCAGCTCGATACTGCCGTCCTGTTGCTGGGTCTGCTCACTCACCTGGAAGCCCTCCTCGGCGGTGGACGCCAGGATGCTGCGCAGGGCATAGCGCTGGTTGAGCTGGGCGATGAAGCGCTCCACCGGCACGGGCTGCTTCCACAGATCCAGGTCCGTCACAAGCTCATAGCTCCCGGTATCCGGGTTGAGACGAAAGCCAATGTCGGCGCCATTGGGCTGGGCGACGGCCAGCTGGGCCTCCAGGGTCTGGCCGCGGTAGCCGCGCACCGGCAAGGCGCCCTCGCGGGGGTCGTGGCCCAAATCCCGGAGCGCCTCCAGCAGGGCCTGGCGATCGCGGAGCTCGGTCTTGATCGTGCTGAAGTGCGACATCGGTTCAGGGAGCAGCGACGGTTTACAGGGAAGCGGGATTGGCCAGGGATTGCCCCAGGG
>VGQC01000067.1 GCA_016882385.1 Cyanobacteria bacterium M_DeepCast_100m_m1_067
GGCGGCCGCACCGCCCTGAAGGATCTCGGTACTCCCGAGGGGGGCGACGAGGCGATTCAGCTGTTTGATGGCCCCTACGGGCTGTACGTGAAGCAGGGCAAGGTCAACGCGTCGCTGCCCGAAGGCACCACCGCCGACACGATCACCCTCGAGCAGGCCGTGGAGCTGCTGGCCGCCAAGGCCGCCACCGGCAAGACCAAGGGCCGCAAGCCGGCTGTCGGTGCCGCCAAAAAGCCGGCCGCCAAGTCTGCTGCTCCGAAGGCCCCCACCACCACCAAAACCGGTCGCCTGCGGGCCAGTGCGGTGCGCGTGATCCGGGCGGCCGACAGCTGATGGCCGCCCTGGCCTGGGGCCCTTTGCGGTGGTGGTTGGCGCTGGCGGCCTGCGGTGTGGCTCTGGCCGGCTGCAGTGGCACCCGTTTGGGCGACCAGCTCTCCCGCAGTTTCTCGGCGCCCCCAGCCCAGCCCGTTTCCCCGAATCCAGCCGCTCCCAAGCCAGCCGCCCCCACTCCAGCAGCCCCCAATTCACCAGCCCCAAATGGGGTGGACCCCAAGCCTGGTGCAGCTCCACTCGCTCGGCCGTTGCCCAAGGCGGCTGCGTCGACCAAGCCGGCCCCGTATCGGATCACGATTCAGTTGCCTGCGGCCGATCCGGCTGCCCCTGCCGAGGCCGTCACCGAGGCCCTGCGGGCGGCGGGCGTGAGCTTCGAAGTGGAAATGATCGAGCGCATCGGCGCGTCCACGCCCAAGCCTGCGCCCACCGTCACGCCGTCACCCACCGTCACGCCGGCCCCGGCACCGCGTTGATGCCTTCCCGCGTGCCCCCGGCGTCAGCCCGTCGGCCCCGTCGGGGCCAGCTCACGCGGGGCCAGGCCCGTCAGTTGATGGATACGGCCTACCTGGCGTCGGCCACAGCCCTGCTGTGGGTGGCGCTCTACTACCTGCCGGTGGGCAGCCCCCTGTTTCGGCTGGCCCTGCCCCTGCCCCTGGCCCTGTTGCAGTTGCGCCACGGCTGGCGCTGTGCCGTGGAGGGCCTGGTGGTCACGGCGCTGTTGCTGGTGGCCCTGATGGGACCGATCCGCGGCCCCCTGGTGCTCTTTCCCTACGGCTTCCTGGCGCTGTGGCTGGGCTGGTGCTGGCGCGGCTCCAGCGGCTGGCGTGCCAGCTGGTGGTTGAGCTGGGGTGTGGGCAGCCTGATCGGTGCGGCCGGCTTTCTGGTGCGGGTGGCGGTGTTGTCGGTGTTGGTGGGGGAAAACCTCTGGGTGGTGATCACCAGCGCGGCCGCTGGTTTGCTGGAGAGGCTGGCGGGCTGGGTGGGCCTGGCCGCGAGCATCGATCTGGCCCAGGTGCAGCTGGCCGCCGTCGCCCTGGTGTGGTTTCAGAACGGGATCGTGGTGCTGGCCCTGCATGCGGTGGCCTACTGGATCTTTCCGCGCCTGCGCTCGCCGATCCCCGAGCCCCCCAAGGCCCTGCGTGCCCTGGTGGCCCTTGATCCCCTCTGAGCCCGGCGATGGCCCCTGATCGCTGGCGAGCAGCGCTGCAGCAGGGCTGGCCGGCGATCCGCACCCTGCTGCTGCTGGCCGCCACCGACACCGCGGCGGTGCCGGGAATTTCCGCCGCCGGTGCCACCCCCGAGGCCCGGCTGGGCACGGCAGCCGCCGACGCCGAGCTGCTGCTCCAGGGGCCCGGCGCGGGGCGTGTTCATGCCTTGCCGCCCCTGCCCGCCGGGGTGAGCCCAGCCCTGATCAGCCATGTGGTGCTGCGGGAGTTGGAATTGCTGGAGCGCACCCGGGTGGTGGACCTGGGCTGTGCCATCGCCCCATCGGTGCCGCACCTGCGCCTGCCCGCTCTCGAGAGCGCCGGCCCGGCCCGCTGCCTCAGCACCGGCCGGGCCCTCGATCCGGCCCGGGTGGCGGCCCTGCTGCAGCGCGGACGCTCCTGGGGAGAGCGCTGGAACCCCGCCGAGCCGCTGCTGCTGGCGGAGTGTGTGCCGGGGGGCACCACCACCGCCCTGGCGGTGCTGGAGGGGTTGGGGGTGGAGGCGGCCGGGCTGGTGAGCGGCAGCCTGCGCCAGCCGGCCCATGGCCTGAAGGCGGCGTTGGTGCGGCGGGGCCTGGCTGGGCTCGGCGTCGAGCCCAGTCCCAGGGCTGTGCTGGCGGCGGTGGGCGATCCGATGCAGGCGTTGGCGGCTGGTTTGGTGGCGGCGGCGGCGGCGCGGGGGACCCCCGTGCTGCTGGCCGGCGGCAGCCAGATGGCGGCGGTGCTCGCCCTGGCGCTGGCCCTGGCTGAGCCCGTTCGTCGGCAGGGGCTGGTGAGCCAGGTGGCGGTTGCCACCACGGCCTGGGTGGCCGAGGAGCCCGGCAGCGATCTGGCCCTGCTGCTGGCGCGTATCGGGGCCCTCTGGCAGGTGCAGCCGCGGCTGGAGGTGGCGGGCCTGCGCTTCCACGGCTGCAGCAGCGCGGCCCTGCGCGACTACGAGCGCGGCTACGTCAAGGAGGGGGTGGGTGCCGGCGGCCTGGCTCTGCTCTGGGAGCTGGCCGCCCGCCCGCCCGCGCACCTGGCGGCCGCCTGCGACGACGCCTGCCGGCTTGAGCTCGGTCTGTCTTGAGCGGACTGTCACTTGAGCCCTGTGTCTAGGGTCGCTGCCATGGCTCCGTTGTCTGCCCCGCTCTCCCGTCGCCGGCTGTTGCAGCTGGGGGTGGGCGCCGGCCTGCTGGCCGCCTGCCGCCCCGCCGATGGCCCCCAGCTGCTGCTGGCTGAGGGCGAGCTGCCAGCGGCCTGGCTCCAGCAGCTGCCGGCCCCCTGGCGCTCCCAGTCGCTGGCCGACCCTGCGGCGGTGCAACAGGGTGTGCAACACACGGCGCAGCCCGGTTTGGTGGCCCTCAGCGACGGCTGGGCCAGCGGCCTCAGCCCCCAGCTGCTGCAGCCGTTTGGGGCGCCGCGGCTGTGGGCCCGATTGGCGCCCTTCAGTGCGGAGGTGGCGCGGTTGTTTGGCCCGGCCGGCGCCGGCGAGCTGGCCTTCCCCTGGGCCTACAGCCCCTGGGTGATCGCCCTGCGCAGCCGTGCCGACCTCCTGGCCAGGCGAAAGGAGGGCTGGCCTCTGTTGCTCGACCCCAGCCTGCGGGGCCGGCTGGTGCTGCCCTCCAGCCCGCGCATCAGTCTGGAGATCGTCAAAGGCGATTTCGCCCAGCTGGAGCGGCTGCGGGCCCAGGCCCTAGCCTACGACGAGCGCGATGGTCTCAACCTGCTGCTGAGCGGCAAGGCCGACGCGGCGGTGCTGCCCTTGCAACGGTTGATCCCCCTGCTACGCCGCGACCAGCGCCTAGCGGTGCTCTGGCCCGAGTCGGGGGCGCCGCTGAGTTGGCAGCTGCTGCTGCGGCCGGCGGTCAGCCCACCCCAGCGGCTCCCCCAGCAGGTTCCGTTGGAGTGGCTGGGGGCCGTGCTGGAGCCGCCCCTGCTGGAGGGGCTGCTGGCTCGCGGTTGGGTGCCGCCCCTGCCCCAGGCCCAGCTGGCGCCGGTGGCCCGGCGCTTTCCGGCGGCGATGGCCGAGCTGTTGCTGCCCGGCGATGCCCTGCTGCAGCGCTGCTGGAGCCTGCCGCCGCTCAGCCTGGCCCAGCAGCTCACCCAGCAGAACCTCTGGGATGCGGCCGCCCCCAGATCCTGAGACTCAGCCCCAGAGCCGGCGGCGGGGGGCGGCGGCCAGGCGCCGGTGGGTGTCGGCCAGCAGGGCGGGGATCGGCAGCTGGTGCGGGCAGCGTGGCAGGCAGGCGCCACAGCTGCCGCAGGCCTCGGCATTGCGCTCCTCCCACCAGTGGCCGGCGCGGCCGATCAGGTTGTAGCGCTCGCCCGCGAAACCCTCCATGCCGTGGCCGACGGCCAGGTTGCGCAGGCGCAGGAGTTCGGGGATCGGCACCTCATTGGGGCAGGGCAGGCAGGTATGGCACTGGCCGCAGCGCTCGGCCCCCAGGCGCTCGCGGCCAGCGGCGCTCAGGCGCTCCAGGGCTGCGAGTTGCGCGGCACTCAGCCAGGGCGAGGGCCCTTGAATGGCCGCGGCCCAGGCCAGATCGCCCGGCTGCTCGGCCCCCAGGCTCAGGGTGGAGATCCCCTGATCAAGCAGAAACCGGTAGGCCAGCTCGAGGGGGTGGAACGGGGCGCAGTCGGCCAGCAGCTCCGGCGGCGGGTCGTAGAGGCGGCCACCCTTGTCGGCCGGAGAGATGGCCAGCACGCCGATGCCCTCGGCCAAGGCGGTGCGGGCCAGGGGCAGGCGGGTTTGGTCGAACAGGTGCACGTGCAGGCTGCACACCCGGAAGGCTCCGGAGGCCAGGGCCGCTTCGATCAGCTCCGGGCTGCCGTGGCTGGTGAAGCCCACCTGCGCCACCAGGCCTTCCCCGTGGGCCCAGGCCAGCAGGTCGGCGCCAGGGCCGTTGGTGGCCCACTCGAGGTGCTCCGGCGTGTTCAGGCCGTGGACGGCCAGGGTGGTGAGCTGGCTGACGCCCAGGCGCTGGAGGATGCTTCGCAGTTGCTCCTGGGCGGCCGGCAGATCGGGGCCGGGCAGCAGCTTGCTGGTGATCCGCCAGCCGCCCGCTGGGGCCAGGCCGTCTCGTGCCAGGGCGGCAAGGACCTGGCCCAGGAAGCTTTCGGCGGGGCCGTAGGCGGGGGCTGTTTCCAGGTGGTTGATGCCGGCGGCCAGGGCGGCGCGCAGCACCGACTCCATCTGGGCCGGACTGCCCAGGGCCCGCATCGTGCCGAGGCTGAAGGGGGACACCGGTGGGCCATCGCCGAAGGGGCGCAGGGCCGGGCCTGTCATGGTGCGGGCGTGTCGGGTGGCTCGCCCTCCGGGTGGGCCTGCTTGAGGTGGCGCACCAGGTCGGCGGGGCTGGTGCTGTCGAGGAAGCGGCGGAAATTGTCCTGGTCTTCGGCATCGGCCTCCGCGTCCACGGGGATCGAGGCATCGGCCACCACCTCCTCCAGCATCCAGATCGGGCTGCCGGTGCGCAGGGCCAGGGCGATCGCGTCGCTGGGCCTGGCATCCAGCTCCAGACCAGCCGGGGCCTGCACGGCCGCTTCGGCTGCTTGAGCTTCGAGATTGGCGTGCTCAGGCTCGGCGGGGCTCAGTTTCAGCACGGCGCGGAAGGTGCTGTCTTCGATCGTGTGGATCACCACCCGGTCGAGCTGCAGCCCCCCCGCGTCGATCAGGGAGGCCATCAGGTCGTGGCTGAGGGGCCGTGGTGGGGCCTCGTCGCTGAGGCCGGCCAGGATGTTTTGGGCCTGGGCCTGGTCGATCCAGATCGGCACCTGGCGCCGGCCCGAGGGATCGCGCAGCAACACGATCGGACTCCGGCTGGCCGCATCCAGGGCAATTCCGGCAACGCGCATCTCGACCATGGCTTGCCTGGTCCACCCTTTGTCCGATTATGGCCAGATTGGTTCGTCCTGGGCTGGACAGCGGATGTTTACCGGGCTGGTGCAGGCAATCGGTGCAATCCGGCGCAGTCCCAAGGGGGTGCAGGTGCAGTGGCATCCGCCAGCTGGGGCTGCTTGGGGGCCAGCCCAGCTCGCCCTGGGCGACAGCGTGGCGGTGGATGGGGTGTGTCTCACCGTGGCCGCGCGCCTGGCCGATGGGTTTCGGGCGGACGTGAGCGAGGAGACCCTGGGCCGCGCCACCCTGGCGGCCAAGGCGGACCGGGGCGGGGCGGTGAACCTGGAGCCGGCCCTGCGGCTGGCCGATCGTCTCGGTGGCCACCTGGTGAGCGGCCATGTGGATGGGCTGGGGGTGGTGCGGGCGATCGCGCGCCAACCGGCCTCCTGGCGCCTGGAGCTGGCCTGGAACGACCCCGCCTACGGCCGCTACATCTGCGAAAAGGCCAGCGTGGCGGTGGATGGCATCAGCCTCACCGTGGCGGGTTGCGATGCGGATGGCGGCGGCTTCTGGATCGCCGTGATCCCCCACACCTGGGCCAGCACGACCCTCGCCCAGCTGGCCGTCGGCCACGCGGTGAATCTGGAGGCCGATCTACTGGCCAAGTACACCGAGCGGTTGTTGGCGGGCCGAGGAGGGGGGGGCGGGGACTCCTGGGATGGCGATTTGGGTTTGTTGAACAAAACGTTCAACGGAGCTGAACAGAGAAATGCTGAACAGAGAAACCAAGAGCAGGGGAGCTCCGGAGCTGGCTTCGATGCCGCCTGGTTGGCGGATCACGGCTGGGTCTGAGCTGCGTGTGGCCAGGGCCGCCCACCGTGATTACGGTCCGAGGGATGTCGCTGGAACACCGATGGGCTCAAGTTTGCTGTCTCCCAATGGCGCGGGGCTGAAGGCCTTCACCCTGTTTGAGGGGGTGTTGATGCTGGTGCTGGGGGTGCTGGCCCTGATCTTTCCGGTGGTGGCCTCGGCCTGGATCACCGTGATCGTGGCGGTCGCCTTTCTGGTGGGCGGCATCGTCGGTTGGGTGAGCAATCTGGCCCGCTCGCGTCAGTTGGGCCGCTGGTATTGCTTCTGGCGCCTGGTGATCTCCACCCTGTTCATCGTGGTGGGCGCCTGGATGATTCAGCAGTTCCGCGGCGGGCCGCTCGAGGGAGGCGTTGTGGTGGCCAGCCTGGCCTTCGCCATCGGCCTCGTCTTCATCCTGGAGGGCGTGGTGTCGGTGCTGGTTTCGCTCGGCCACGCCCAGGTGCGGGGCTGGGGTTGGGGGCTGCTGAATGGCATCGTCACCCTGATCCTGGGCGTGCTGATCGTGACGATGCAGGGCTGGGGCCTGCTCTGGGTGATCGGTGTACTGGTGGGGATCAGCTTCCTGTTCAGCGGCATCGACCTGCTGGCCTTCAGCGCCAGCTTCCACAGCGACGACTGAAGATCGGCTCACTCCTCCAGGGGCAGCAGCCAGATGGAGCCGCTTTCCTGGTGAATTTCGATGCGGAATTCCTGGCCCGGCTCCAGCCCCAGGCGCCGGGTGTAGGCGTGGCCGATCACCAGGTTGCCGTTGCCGTGCACCCGCGTGCGGAACTCCGCTTGCCGCCCCTTGCCTTGACCGCTGGAGCGACCAGCGCTGGCCCGGCCGACGCCGTTGGGCATGGCATAGCCCTTCGCCGCCACCAGGGCTCGGTAGAAGCTCTTTTTCAGCACCCGCCCGCTGGGCCCCACGTAGCCACAAGCCCGGGCAATCTCGTCTTCGGGCCGGTTGCTCAGGGCGCGGGCCCGATCGAGCAGCACCTTCCCCTCCAGCATTTCGGGGGGGCCGTCGTCCGTCCTGCCAGCCATGGGTGTTGCCTGCCCTCGGCAGAGTGATGCTCGATTGTGCCGAGTCTGCTTCCAAATCGCCAGCGCTGCCAGCGCTTCAAGACCATCTCAGCGCTTAAAAAGGATCAGAGCAGATAGAGAATCCCGTA
>VGQC01000068.1 GCA_016882385.1 Cyanobacteria bacterium M_DeepCast_100m_m1_067
CCCTCAGCCCCTCAAACCATCTGGTCGGGTTGCACCCAGCGGTCGAATTCCTCGGCGCTGATCTCGCCGAGCACCAGGGCGGCCTCCTTGAGGCTGAGCTGGTGGTTGTGGGCGTGCTTGGCGATGGCGCAGGCCCGGTCGTAGCCGATGGCGGGGGTGAGGGCCGTGACCAGCATCAGGCTCTGGTCGAGCAGGGTTTCGATGCGGCTTTCGTTGGCCTGGAGCCCCGCGACGCAGTGCTCGCGGAAGCTGGTGCAGCCTCCCGCCAGCAGGGCGATGCTCTCGAGCACGTTGTGGGCGATCACCGGCTTGAACACGTTCAGCTCGAAGTTGCCCTGGCTGGCGGCCAGTTGCACGGCGGTGTTGTTGCCCATCACCTGCACGGCCACCATCGTCAGGCTTTCGGCCTGGGTGGGATTCACCTTGCCCGGCATGATCGAGCTGCCGGGTTCGTTTTCCGGAATCACCAGCTCGCCGAGGCCGCAGCGGGGGCCGCTGGCCAGCCAGCGGATGTCGTTGGCGATTTTCATCAGGCTGCCGGCCAGCACCGTGAGGGCGCCGTGGGCCGCGGCCAGGGGTTCATGGCCCGCCAGCGCCTGAAACTTGTTGGGGGCTGAGGTGAAGGGCAGCCCAAGGCGCTCGGCCAGGCGGGCCGCCACCGCTTCGCCGAAACCCGCCGGGGCGTTGAGGCCGGTGCCCACGGCCGTGCCGCCGATGGCCAGCTGGCGCACCTGGGGCAGGCTGGCGTGGATGCTCTCGAGGGCCAGCTCCAGCTGCGCCACATAGCCGCCGAATTCCTGGCCCAGGCTCAGGGGCACCGCATCCTGCAGGTGGGTGCGGCCGATCTTGATGATCCCGGCGAAGGTCTCGGCCTTGGCGGCCAGGGCATCCCGCAGGGCTTCCACCGCCGGCAGGAGTGTGCGTTCCAGTTCGATCGCCACCGCCACGTGCAGGGCCGCCGGGAAGGTGTCGTTGCTGGATTGGCTGAGGTTCACATGGTCGTTGGGGTGCACCGGGCTCTTGCTGCCCAGCACGCCACCCGCGGCTTCGATCGCCCGGTTGGCGATCACCTCGTTGACGTTCATGTTGGTTTGGGTGCCGGAGCCCGTCTGCCACACCTTCAGCGGGAACTCGGCGTCGAGTGTGCCGGCGGCCACCTCTTCTGAAGCCGCCACGATCAGGGCGGCGCGTTCGGGGCTGAGCTTGCCCTTGGCCTGGTTCACCTCGGCGCAGGCGGCCTTGAGCTCTCCGAAGGCGTGCACCACCGCCAGCGGCATGGCCTGGCCGAAGGGGAAGTAGTGGATCGAGCGCTGGGTCTGGGCGCCCCAGTAGTGCTGATCGGGCACCTCGATGGCGCCCATGCTGTCGGTTTCGAGGCGAGCCATCAGCGGCTGACCCCCTGCGCGCTCACCACCTCCGAATTGAGTTCGTTGAAGCTTTCGGTGGTGCTGCTGGTGCCCCCTTCCGGCAGAGGGATGCCGGTGGCCTGGCTCACGGCGGTGTTGATCGCATCGACGTCCACGGCGCCCTGTTGATCAAAGATCACCTGGCCCTCGGGGTTGAACACCATCACCTGGGGGATCGAGCCCGACCAGTAGTGAGCCGGATCGGTGGGGCCGGTGTCAGGGCGGTTCTGCAGGGGGTCGGTGACCAGGGGGATCAGCTCGATGCTGTTGAGCCACACTCGCTGCAGCTCCGACACCACCGCCGAAAACTGCTTGCTGGCGGCGTCGTCATCGAGGTAGTAGACGACCACGGTGGTGCGGTGGTCGGACAGCGCCTGGGCGAGGGTGCTCCGGGGCGGCACCAGGGAGCCGTTGCCGGCGTAGAGGGCGTAGATGTTGCCGTCGTAGCTGTTGCTGGTGAGCGAGGCCTGGGCGGCGGCGGCGGGCATCAGGCCCCAGAGACCCACCGCCAGCAGCACCCCCAGGGCGGAGGTGAGCAGGGCTCGCAGGCTGTTCTGTAGGGCTGAGGCCCGTGCCCCGATCCCTTGTTGGCCATTCTTCCTCTTTCGCCCCATCCCGGGTTACAAGTGCGATTCAGGCCATTGTGACGGGGCGTCAGCCGCGCCCCAGGCTGCGGCCCATCCCCTGGGCGATGCCCCGGCCCACCAGGCCGATGGCCCGGCCCAGCACGCGGGTGAGCAGCACCACCACCAGATCCCCCAGGCCGCGCACCAGGCTCTGCACCTGGGGAGCCAGCGCATCGCGGGTTTCCAGCGCCAGGGTCACCAGTTGCTGCAGCCAGCCGAGCTGGCGCAATTCGGCGTCGCGGGGTTCGGTGAGCTCCTGGCAGCGGATGGCGCCATCGCGCAGGCAGTAGAGGCGGCGGCGGCTCTCGTAGAGGCTGATCGGCCGTTCCACCCAGCTGCTCCAGCGCTGCTGGGCGTTGAGCTGGTTGCGCAGCCGCTCCAGGTTGCGGGTGGCGAGCAGGTCGGGTTGGAGCAGGTAGCGGCGCAGCTCAGGCCAGTGGGCACAGCTGGCCAGCAGCTCAGCGCTCACCAATTCGGCGCTGCGCACCAGCCAGTTGGTCAGCAGCAGCTCCAGATGCAACACGGCCTGCGGCTCATCGGCGGCCAGCAACCGGCCCTGCACCAGCAGGGGCTGGGCCCGCACCAGGGCGGCCAGCATCGGTTGGGCATCGGGCAGCTCCGGATCGCCGGCGGTGAGGTCGCTGCAGCGGATCAGGGTTGCGGCCACGGGCTGGAGGCTGCCCTCGTGGGGCAGCTGCACGTAGGGATTCACCAGGCTGCGCAGGGCCTGCTGGCGCAGTTCCGGTTGCCACTGCTGCCAGCGCTCCTGCAGCGCTTGCTGGGGAGTGGGGTCGCTCAGCAAGCGCTGGCGAAGGCTGTCCATCTGGCTGAGCAGGGCCCGCAGCAGATCCCGCCGCCGCTCCCCGCTCAGCCCCTCAATGGCCAGCAGTTGGCCGGTTTGGTTGCTGAGGTCAGCGTCGGTGCCGGCCTCCAGCCGCTGGCGAATGGCGCGCCAAATCCCATCGGCGCTGCGCTGTTGCAGGGTGATCGCCAGTACGGGCTCCTGTCCGCCTGGGGTGAGCGCCCCGCCCAACGCGGGGCTGGGGCTGCTGGGCGTGAGCGGGCCCCAGGCCACACTCACCGGGCCCCAGAGCACGAGCAGCAGTTGGCGGGCCGCTGAGAGTTCCCTGAGGCGACCCTGCAGCACCAGCAGTTGCACCAGGTTGGTGGGGGGCGGTGTCAGCAGACGCCCGATGGCCTGGATGTCGGCATCGATCTGCTGCAGGCCACTGATCAACAGCCATTGGCCCAGCCCCAGGGCCGGGGTGGCCGTTGCCGTGGGCGTTGGGGTGTCACCGGCTACGGCCAGCACCCGCCCGCCGGCCAGCAGGGTGGGGATCGCCTCCAGCAACTCCTGCGGACTCGGCGATTCCAGCAGTCCAGCGGCGGGCAGTTGCAGCAGGGCCTCGCTCTGAAGGCCGTGGCCTGCCGGCAGCAGCAACAGCAGCGGTGCTGGCTGCCAGCGCTCCTGCAGGCGCAGCACCTCCTGGGCCAGACCTCCCCGCATGTCTTGGCTGCTGGCCTGCCAGATCACCAATGCAGGCAGACCCTGGAGTTGGTCTGGCGTTTCGGCAACGTGATAAAGCCCGGCCTGGTCCGTCAGCAGCCGGTTAAGCCCATCACGCAGCAGCGGTTCAGCAAACAGCAGCAGCTGCGCACTCACAGGTCGAGCCGGGTGGTTCGGCCAACGCTACCGATGTTGGCCGGGTTTCTCCAGCCCTTGATCAGGGATGGTCGCTGGCAGGGGGGCGGTGGTGACGGCTTGCGCGGGCCCGGGGGCGGCCAGTGAGGTGCAGGGTGTAGCCCTCGATGGCAAAGCCCGTGTGGCGCTCGATCTGCTCGAGCAGCTCCCGGGGCAGTTCGACATCCAGGTCTTGAATCGCGCCCGATTCAACGCAGGTGAGGTGGCTATGGGGGTCGCTGCGGTAGCCGTAGAGCCGCCCGCTGGCGCGATCGAGACACTCGATCACTCCGGCTGATTGCAGCGCTTCGAGGTTTTGGTACACCGACGTGTGGCCGATGTTGCGGCCGAGGTTGTTGAGCTTCTCGAAGATGTCTCGGGCGCTGAGATGGCTTTTCTCGGCCCAGAGCAAATCGAGCACCATGCGCCGCTGGCGGCTGAGCCGCATGCCCAGTTCTCGGCAGCGTTGATACACCTCATCAACGCTGGTGGCGCAGCCGAGGCTGGGGCTGGGCGGGGCCTCGCCGGCGGTTTGGGGAAGGGAAAGGGCGTCGACGATCACGCGACACACCTCGAGATGGTCATTCCTTTATAGCTAACCCGCAACCGATCCGTTTACGGGATCAGGCCACTGTGCTGGCGATGGGGTCCTGGCTGGCAATGGGGTCCTGGAGGCGGCCGTCGCCAATGGCTTGGAGGGCCTCGGCCAGATCGACGCGTCCGTCGTAAAGGGCGCGACCCACGATCACCCCCTCCACCCCCAGGGGCGCCAGGGCCAGCAGGGAGAGCAGGTGCTCCAGCGTGCCGATGCCGCCGGAGGCAATCACCGGCACGCTGCTGGCCTCGGCCATGGCGCGCAGGAAGTCGAGGTTGGGCCCGTTCAGGGTGCCATCGGTGGCGATGTCGGTGCAGATCAGGGCCGCCAGGGGGCTGGTGCTGAAGCGGCGGGCCAGCGCGCTGGCGTCGGTGCCGCTCTCCTCAAGCCAGCCGCGGGTGGCCACCTTGCCGTTCTTGGCGTCGATGCCCACCACGATGCGGCCGGGGTGGCGGGCCGCCAGGGCTTCCACCAACTCAGGTTGCTCCAGCGCCACGGTGCCGAGGATCACCCGATCCAGTCCGCAGTCCAACAACTCCTCTGCCCGTTCGGCGCTGCGCACCCCCCCTCCGAGTTGCACCGGGATGTCCAGGGCGGCGGTGATCGCTTTCACCGCCAAGTCGTTTACGGGTTGGCCGGTTTTGGCACCGTCGAGATCGACCAGGTGCAGCCGCTGGGCCCCCTGGCTCTGCCAGCTGAGGGCCTGGGCGACGGGGTCGTCGCTGAAGCGCGTCACCTGGTCGTAGTCACCCTGGTGCAGCCGCACGCAGTGCCCGTCAAGCAGGTCGATGGCGGGAATGATCTGCATGGCGGGCGGTGGCGGCAACTGCTGCCAGCCAGGCTGCCAGAGCTGCCGATCGCCCAGCTCCCGCAGGGGCACCACCAGCCGAAATTGGCGCTCCAGCACCGCCTCGAGTTCCACGGCCCGCTCCCTGCCCTTGCCCCGCTCCCCCAGCAGGGCGAAGTGGCGGTAGCCACGGGTTTGTGGCAGCACGGCAACTTGGGCGGTGTAGGCGGAACTGAGACGCATGGCGCCATCCTGGAGCCTGCGCGGCGCCGGGGGTGTTGGGGTTGGCCTTGGCGTTTCTGCTCGAGCTGGTGCCTGCTTTGCTGCTCGGGATGCTGCTGGCGCGGCGTTGGCCCGATTTGGCCGGTGTGCTGGCACCGCCGCTGGTGCGCTGGGGGGTGCCCTTCAGCTTGATGGGGCTCCTGCTGCGCAGCGGCCTGCACTGGGATGTGCTGGAGATGGGCGTGCTGGCGCTGGCGGCCGTTGGCAGTGGCCTTCTGGTGGTGCAGCGCTGGTGTTCCAGCCCCGCCGAGCGTTTGGGGGCGGTGGTGGGAAACACGGCTTATTTCGGCATCCCCGCAGCCCTGGCCCTGCTGCCCCCGCAGGCCCTGAGCTATGCGATCAGCTACGACCTGGCCGGCACCCTGTTCACCTGGACCATCGGTCCCTCGCTGATGGCCCAACGCCGTCTGGCGCTGCAACCGCTCCTCACCGCTCTGGTGAGGAGCCCGGCCAGCCAGGGACTGCTGGGGGCGGCCCTGCTGCAGCTGTCGCCCTGGGATGGGGTGGTGGCGGCCTGGTTGTGGTGGCCTGCCCGGGCGGTGGTGTGGCTGTCGCTGGTGGTGCTGGGGTTGCGCATCGCTCCGGTGCTGGGCCGCCCCCTGCCCTTTGGTGTGCTGGTCAGCATGGCGATCAAGCTGGTGCTGTTTCCCCTGGCGGTGCTGGTGATGGCTGTGCTGCTGCGGCTGCCGCCATTGCTGCTCGCTCCTCTGGTGCTGCAGGCGGCGGCACCCACCGCCGTGGCGGTGCTGCTGCTGGCGGAATCCGTGGGGACTGATGCCGGTGCCGATCGCGGAGCGGAGACCCGCCGGCCGGCGGCTCTGGTGCTGTGGAGCACCTTGGCTGCCCTGCTGACGGTGCCGCTCTGGGCCTGGTTGCTCCAGCTTCTGGGTCTGAGTACGGGCCTAAGCACCGGCGCCTGAAGGATCCCCAGAGCGGAACGCAGCCCAGAATGACGCCGCGTTTCACGGCCCGCCGGCGGGCATCGGCATGGACATCCTGGTGATGGGCGGCACACGCTTCGTGGGCAAACCGCTGGTGGAGCGCCTGCAGGCCGCGGGGCATGCCCTCACCCTGTTCACCCGGGGCAACAAGCCAGCGCCAGCAGGGGTGGAGCACCTGATCGGCGACCGCAGCACCCCGGAGGGTCTGCAGCAGCTCGATGGCCGCCGCTTCGACGTGATCGTCGACAGCTCCGGCCGCACGCTCGACGACTCCCGCGCCGTGATCGAGCGCACCGGCGCCCCCAGCCACCGGTTTGTGTACGTGAGCTCAGCCGGTGTGTATGCCGACAGCGAGCTGTGGCCCCTCGACGAGGACAGCCCCACCGATCCGGCCAGCCGCCACGCCGGCAAGGCCGACACCGAAGCCTGGCTGCGCAGCGAGGGGATTCCCTTCACCAGCTTCCGGCCCACTTACATCGTGGGTCCTGGCAACTACAACCCGGTGGAGAGCTGGTTCTTTGACCGGATCGTGCACGGCCGGCCGGTGCCCCTGCCAGGCGACGGCAGCACGATCACCCAGCTGGGCCACGTGCGTGATCTGGCCTGTGCCATGGCCCGCTGCATCGAGGTGGAGGCTGCTGCCAACCGCATCTACAACTGCACGGGCCGCCAGGGCGTCACCTTCCGCGGCCTGGTGCATGCCGCTGCCCAGGCTGCTGGCAAGGATCCGGCTTCCGTGGAGATCCGCAGCTTCGATCCCGCAGGCCTCGACAAGAAAGCCCGTAAGGCCTTTCCCCTGCGGTTGGCCCACTTCCTCACCGACATCACCCGGGTGCGGCGCGAACTGGCCTGGGAGCCGGAGTTCGATCTGGAGGCCACCCTGGCTGACAGCTACACCCACGACTACGCCCAGCGGATGCCTACCAGCCCAGATTTCAGCGCTGATGCGGCGTTGAT
>VGQC01000069.1 GCA_016882385.1 Cyanobacteria bacterium M_DeepCast_100m_m1_067
GGATCTGGGGTGCAAACACAACGACCACGCTGTAGAGGCAGGCCACTGAGGTGCCCAGCGCGATCAGTACGTCCATGTTCAGGGCGCGCCGCTGCAGGGCGGCCCAGGCCCCCACATAGAAGCTCCAGCCCCCGAACACCTGCACCGGTGTCGCCAGCAGAAACAACCACACACCCCAGGTGAGCCAGGGCAACTGGGCTACCGGCGCCATGTTCAGCAAGCTCACGCCAGCCGCCAAGGCCAGCACGCCGGTCAGGGCGATGCCGACGCGACGCCGCATTCGACGCAGCTCCTGCTCCGGCGCCAGAAAGGTCTGCCGGCAGCCCTGGCTGCAGAAGTAAGAGGTGCGGCCGGCCCGCTGGGCCGAGAGAGCCGTGGCCGTGGGCACCACCATCCCGCAGATCGGATCCTTGGCCATCAGGCTGGGCGGAGCCATAGCAGGGGTTGGGCTGCCTGACATGGTCAGAACACCGCTGTCTGCACTGTGGCCATGGATCCTGAGACTGACGGAGAGCACTTCATGGACATCCCCATCCCCACAGGCACGGAGGTGCTGGAGCGCGAACGGCTCAGCCGCCGCCAAGGCTCCCAGCTCACCACGACCAACCTGGTGGGCCGCTGGCGGCTGCACCAGCTCTGGAGCAAAGCCCAAGCCTCGCCCAACCCCACGGCGGCCGCCCTGCTGCGAAGCCTGAAAGCCAGCCTCAGCATCGCTGCAGGAGCCACCGGTGACGAAGCGCTCACGGTGCGCAACAGCGTGCAGCTCGGCGCCCTGCAGCTGTGCTTCAGCGGCCACGGCCAGCTGCGCGGCACACGGCCGCTGCTGGAGTTCTGGTTCACTGCGCTCGAACTGAACTTCGGCCGCCAGACCCTCTGGCGGCAAGCCATCACACGCCTGCCGGAGCCGCGCCGGCGCCCCTTTTTCGCCCTGATTGCACGATCGGGCAATGCCGATTCGGGCTGGTTGCTAGCCCGCGGCCGGGGCGGCGGCCTCGCCCTCTGGATCCTCGACCCGGAGCCTTAAAGGACGGTTTTCAGCTCCCGCTGCAGCAGGGCGAAGAGATAGTCCGGCTCCCGGTATTGGCCGGGCAAGCAGTTGTGCAGGATCTCGAGGCGTTGCCAGCAGACGGTGCGACGCACCTTGGCAATCGACTTGCCTTCGCGGATCAGCAGGCGCAGGGCCTTGCAGTAGAGGGAGTAGTTGGCTTCGAGCTCACCGATGGTGAGGCCCGGAGCGGGCACGGAAGTGATCATCGAACGAACGGCCTTCGGGTCAGCGGAGAACCCTGGTGGGCACAATATTGACTCTGCGCCCAACGGCACTGTCCCCGATCCCCCGATAGGGGGACAATTCAGATCCAGAGACGCGTCAGATCTGAACCATTCCGCAGCGCATGCCCTTCAGCACCGCCTGCAGGCGGTTGTTGACATCGAGGGTTTTGAGCAGGCGCTTGGTGTAGGTCTTCGCCGTTTCCTCACTCACCACCAGTCGCTCCGCGATCTCGCGATCGGTGAGGCCGCTGGCCAGCAGATCCAGCACCTCGTATTCACGCTTGGTGAGCCGCGGGCAACTCAGATAGGGCAGGGTGCCGGAGCGGAGCGCGGGACTGCGATAGGAGTGGTGTCCCATCACCGCCAGCACCGCCGCCCCCGCCGCTCGGCACCCCGCACAAAGCAAGCGGTGCCGCAGCACACCACACAGCGATGCGCCGGCGGTAGATCGAGGCGAAACAGGTCATAGAAACTCGCCACGCCCATCACCGCACTGAGGGGACGCTCCATCGCCAGTGCCAGGCGCTGCAGCCCCGGCTGCGGCAGGTAGCCATGCACGGCGTGGAGACGCTCGCTCAGCGAATCGCCCAGGCCATGGGAGCTGGGGAGTTCAGGTGTCGTTGCCACCGAAATCGTCCTCGAATCCCTGGTCGGGATCGAACTCATTCCAGCCGGGGCTGGCGTCGTTGAACAGTCCGTAACGGGCCGACTCGTCGTCCATCAGGGTGTTGCCGGTGGGACGCTTGTCGCAGCTGATGCCGCCATCGGCGGTGGGCTGGCAGTTGTCAAACTCCACCCCAGCCAGCACCGGCGCCAACGGAAGCAGGACCGCAGCGAGGGCGAGTGCCGCAGCGGGAAACGGTTTCATAGCGCGAACCAAGGCCACCCGGGCGAAGGCAAGGATCATCGGCATGGCCTCAGCATGGTCCGATCGAGCGGATCGGGCACCGTCTGCTGGGATGATGACCCAGGTTTTGCGTCTGAGCGATGTACACCGACTGGACTGCCGTGATTCTGCTGCTGTTAACGGCGGCACCACTGGCCGTTGTGGTGGCCACCGCAGCCTTCTTCATCTGGCGACAGAAGAAGCAGAAACGCTGATCCCCTCAGCTGGCTGGCCTCGCAGCTCAGCGGGCACGACCTGACCCTGGCCGAGGCAATCGAGACAGGTGCGGTAGCGCTGATCGGCCAGCCGCAGGATGCCACTGCCGCCGCACTGCGGGCAGCGGCATGGGCGCAATTGGCTGGTTCGCTGCAGGAGCGCGTCGGGAAGGATCATCGGGGGTCCCCATCCGGGGACTTCGGGGTTAATCGCCAGTTTGGTCCGCTTTTCCCGACCTGATCCCGAAAGCTTCCTTAAGCCTGAGAGGGGCGTAGGGCCTGATCCAGCCGACCGGGGCTCAGCTCCAGCAGCAGCTCACCGGCACTCAACCGACTGCCCGGCGGCACCAGGCCGGCACTGGCCGCCAGCTCCCCCACCACCGCGGCGGCATCCCGGCCGCGCTGCCGATACCCGTCGAGGCCCTCGGCCCCCTCCCGCTTGCTGAGCCTCCGGCCCTCAGCGTCGCGCCAGAGCGGCACATGGCCGTAGCGCGGCGGGGCCGCACCGAGCGCCTCCATCACCGCTACTTGGGCGCCGGTGGCGCCCCAAAGATCGTCGCCGCGCACCACGTCACTGATGCCGAGGCTGAGCTCGTCCACCGCCGTGGCCAGGTGATAGGCGAGGAAGCCATCGGCCCGGCGCAGCACCACATCGCCGATGGCGGCCGCGCCATCCAACCCTCCAGGGGGCCCGTAGGCCTCGGGCCAGCGCAGCGCCCCGGCCGCCAACCGCAACCGCCAGCTGGGCAGCCGCCCCTGCTCAGGCCCCCAGCCACCACCCCGATCGCGGCAGAAGCCCGGATACACCGCCAGGGCGCCATGGGGGGCCGAAACATCCGCCAGCAAACGGCGACTGCAGCGGCAGGGATAGAGCAGGCCCTGGCGCCGCAGGGCCGACAGGGCCGTGGCGTACAAACCGCGCCGCTCGCTCTGACGCAGCACCTCACCATCCCAGCTCAGGCCCAGCCAGCGCAGATCCGCCAGGATTGCTGCCTCGGCGCAGGAGCGGTTGCGCGGGGTGTCGAGATCGTCGATGCGCAGCAGCCACTGCCCACCCCGCAGCCGGGCGTGCAGCCAGCTGAGCAGGGCTGTGCGCAGATTGCCGCGGTGCAGGGCGCCGGTAGGGGAGGGGGCGAAACGGCCCCGATAGCCCAGCTCCCGCCGGCGCACGCCGGCCTCCAGCAGGGCTTGGAGATGGCAGGGCAGGGCCGAGGCCGTCAGGGGTGAAGAGGTCACTCTCTCTATCTTCACGCGGCCTCCATCCGGCCACAAAAAAAGCGGCCCCGCAGGGCCGCTCCAACCAGACAATCTTGGGATCGATCGCGGACTGGGGTGGATCGCAGAGTGGGGCCGATCAGCCCTGAACCCGATCCTTGAACATCTTGCCGGCGGTGAAGGCAGGCACGCGCTTGGCAGGGATCTTGATCTTCTGGCCGGTCTTGGGGTTTAGGCCCTGGCGAGCGGAGCGCTCACGGGGTTCGAAGGAACCGAAGCCCAGGATGGACACCTTCTTGCCTTCCACCACCGAATCAATGATGGTTTCGATGGCGGCATCGACGACCTGGGAGACGTCGGTTTTGGTGAGCTCGGTGCGGGCAGCAACGAGGTTGACGAGATCAGC
This sequence comes from Cyanobacteria bacterium M_DeepCast_100m_m1_067, assembly GCA_016882385.1. Lineage (GTDB taxonomy): Bacteria > Cyanobacteriota > Cyanobacteriia > PCC-6307 > Cyanobiaceae > Cyanobium_A. Next base: position 3,995 of record VGQC01000069.1, read on the forward strand.
TTTGTTCATAAGACGGGGAAGCCTCGGGGGTGGCGGTCGGGTAGCGACAGAAGGTGGCGAGTCGGAAGACCCCGACCGGCCCTGAGTTGAGCGCGCCAATGGTATGGGGCTCTGGACGGCGCTGCAACACAAAAGTCCACCGCCGCAACGGTTGTCGTGACAATTCCCCCACACAGGGCGCAAAAATTGCCAATTCGCTACAAAAAACGCGTCCCGGCACGTCAAGCATCGAGCTGGGCCAGCAGCGCCGCACCGCCATGCACAAGCTTGTCGCCGCGCAGGGCGCCGAGCCCGGCACCGCTGGCGATCCAGTCGGGAGAACCAGCCGGCAACCAGGCCCGCAGGCGCGCCACGCTGGTGAGCTGACGCGGCCAATGGAAGGTGCGGGCCGTGCGCAGCGGTGCCAATGCCCCAGGGCCTGTAGGCACCAGCAAACGCCCACAGAACAGGCCATCGAGCTCCCCGGCTCGCACATGCAGCACGCAGGCACCGGGCGTGGGCCCCGGCGTCCAGAGCAGCCGCACTCCCGGCGCCAGGAGGTGCTCATGGCCAAAGCTGGTGCACGCCTGCACCCCCGGCAGTAGGTAGGCCTCCTGCTCCTGCACCAGCACCGACCAGCCCAGGGCCTCCTGCAGGCGACGGCAGCGGCCATGGCCCTCGCGGCTGGTGAGCACAAGCGTGCCTGGGCCCACCTGCGCCGTGCGCTGCCGCAGCATCGCCAGGTTGGCCTCGGTGAATCCCGGCGCATCCACCAGCAGATCGGCGGAGCCGCCATAGGCCCCAGCCTCGAGCAACCAGCTGCTGCCGCCCTGGCTGTCGCGACTGGGGGCAAACAGCCACAGACCTGGACACACCAGCTGGGGCGGCCGGCCGGATTCGGGGGGCTGGGACAGCAGCGTCAACGGGGGCGGCGGCGAGGGATCGGGAAACGGAGACAGACACCAGGCCTGTCCGGAGGACCTGCCTAACGTTGGGGCATCCAGGCTTGGCCCCTTGACGGTCCAATTCAACAGTCCTGACCTCGCCCAGGCCCCCACGCAGCACCTGGGGATCCACATCGGCCATCCCTGGCCTCTGGGCGCCAGCCTGACGGCGCGGGGCGTGAATTTCTCGGTCGTCGCTCCCCTGGCCACCCGCATTGAACTGCTGCTGTTTGCCAGCGGGGAGGCGAGTGAACCGGAGCGGGTGGTGGAGCTCGACCAGCGGCACCGCTCAGCCGACCACTGGCACGTGGAGGTGGAGGGAATCGGGCTGGGCAGCTGTTATGGCTACCGGGTGTTTGGGCCGCTGCAACCCGGGGGCCATGGCTTCAACCCCTCGAAGGTGCTGCTCGATCCCTGTGCCCGAGCCATTGCCGGCTGGGACAGCTACCAACGCGGGGCCGCCGTCGGGGCCGCCCCCAACACCGCCCAGTGCCTCAAGGGGGTGGTGACCGAACGGGACCTCTTTGACTTCCAGCACGCCCCGCGGCCGCGCCACAGCTGGCAGAAGAGCGTGATTTACGAGCTGCACATAGGCGGCTTCACCCAGGGGCCGGGGTGCCCGGTGCCGGCGGAGCAGCAGGGCAGCCTGCTGGGCCTGATCCCCACCCTCCCCTACCTGCGCGAGCTGGGCATCACCACCATCGAGCTGCTGCCGGTGATGGCCTTCGATCCCCACGACGCCCCGGCCGGCCGCAACAACTACTGGGGCTACAGCCCCCTGAGCTGGATGGCCCCCCATCCCGACTACCTGGTCGGGGACGACCCACTGGCCGGCCGCGACCAGGTGCGCCAACTGGTGACGGCCTGCCACCGGGCTGGCATCGAGGTGCTGCTCGACGTGGTCTACAACCACACCACCGAGGGCAACCAAGACGGCCCCACCCTCAGCTGGCGCGGCTTCTGCGACCGCCTCTACTACCAGCAGAGCGCCAAGGGCGATTACCAGGACGTGAGCGGCTGCGGCAACACGATTGCCGCCAACCGGCCCCTCGTGCGCCGGTTGATCCTGGAATCACTGCGCTGCTGGGCCACCGAACTGGGGGTGGATGGCTTCCGTTTCGACCTCGGCATTGCCCTCAGCCGCGGCGACAACCTGGCTCCCCTGGAGCAGCCGCCCCTGTTTGAAGACATGGAGGCCGACCCCGACCTCAGCGACCTCAAGCTGATCAGCGAGCCCTGGGATTGCGGCGGCCTGTACCGCCTGGCCGATTTCCCCGCCCGCCGGGTGGCCACCTGGAACGGCCGCTTCCGCGACGACCTGCGCCGCTTCTGGAAGGGTGATGAAAAAACCTGCTGGACCATGGCGCAACGGCTCTCCGGCAGCCCGGATCTGTTCAATCTCACGCCGGTACACCCCGGCCAGTGCATCACCTTCCTCACCGCCCACGACGGCTTCACCCTGGCCGATCTGGTGAGCTTCAACGGCAAACACAACCTGGCCAACGGCGAAGACAACCGCGACGGCGACAACCACAACAGCAGCTGGAATCACGGCGTCGAGGGTCCCAGCACCGACCACGCCATCACCGCCCTACGGGAACGCCAGCTGCGCAACCTGCTCACCAGCATGCTGCTGGCCCCCGGGGTGCCGATGCTGCTGATGGGGGATGAGGTGCGCCGCAGCCAGGGGGGCAACAACAACACCTGGTGCCAGAACAATCCCCTCGGCTGGATGCACTGGCAACCCGATGCCGGCGACCTGGCCCTGCGGGTGTTTCTGCAACGCCTGCTGAGGCTGCGGGCCCACCTGGCGGGGCTGTTCAACCCCGAGCTGCCCCTCGACGACAAACCGCAGCGGCGCAGTGGCGATCGCGGCCACCTCTGGCGCCAGTGGCACGGGATCGAACGCGACAAACCCGACTGGGCGAGCTGGTCGCACACCCTGGCCTGGAGCCTCAACGACAGCCACCAGGGCCCGCTGGTGTGGTGTGGCATGAACGCTTATAGCAAGGCCATGCAGTTCGAATTGCCCAGTTGCCGTGAGGGTTGGCTGCGGGTGATCGACACGGCCCTGCCACCGGGCGACGACCTGCCTGCCACGGCGGAACCCTGGCAACCCAGCGGAGCTCGACTGCAAAGCCGCAGCCTGATGGTGCTGGTGGCCGCGCCGCTGCTCCACGACACAACCCTCTGAAATGGCTGACTGGGCTTACAA
>VGQC01000070.1 GCA_016882385.1 Cyanobacteria bacterium M_DeepCast_100m_m1_067
TCTGACCGAGCACGAACGGCAGGGGGTTAAATGCCACGGCGTTCTGCAGGAACACCGCCCAGCTGGGGGTGATGGCGAAATCGTGGAGGAAGGCGAAGCCCTTGAAGCCGTGACGGCTGTCCGCCACCAGTTCACCGGCCCGAACCCCACCGGGCTGATCGTCCGTCGCAAACTCCATCAACCGGATGGTGCTGGTGGGTCCGGCCTTCACGCCGAAGGTGACCATGCGAGGTTCGCCGTGGTGCCCTGGGTCAAAACGGGGATGGGCACTAAAGGCCTCACCGGGCTTGAGCACTCCATCCAGTCTCGACAGCTCCCGGGTCTCGAGGGTGCGGGGATCGAGGGCATGGGGCTCAGCCGCTTCCCAGAGGGCCAGCAATTGATCGCCGAGCCGCACCACCTGGGTGTTGGCGATGTTCTTGAGCCGCAGATCAAAAGCATTGGCCAGAGGGCCGCCCGGTTTCTGAGTGCCAAACACCCCCCGGTACACAAACGTGCCGGCGTCCTCTTCAGCCAACCAACCTTCGGTGCGCACAAAACGGTTGGTCAGATAGGCCTGCCCGGCGTCGAACCGAAACGCCGCAATCATCCCGTCGCCATCGAACGGATGATGCACCCAGCGGCCACCACGTTCCAGACGACCGGGCCCGTTGCGGTACAGGGTGCCCGCCAGGTCGGCTGGAATGCTGCCCCGCGCTGCAACCAGTGGCACATCCGTGAGTTCAACACCCACGTTGCGAAAGGCACTGGACCAATCGTGACGGGCGTAGGCGAGCTGATGGCCTGTCGGCTGCGGGGAGGTGGTGGTGGTCATCCAGGAGATCCCGCTTCAGCGCTAGAGAATTGCTTTAAAAATAGGTCGGCATAGCATCCACTGCGAGCCAGAAGCTCGGCGTGGCTGCCCGACTCAACAACGCGTCCAGCAGAAATGACGCAAATGCAATCGGCATTCACCACCGTGGACAAGCGGTGGGCTACCACCAAGGTGGTGCGATTGGCCATCAGCCGATCCAAAGCCTGCTGCACCACCTGCTCCGAGGCCGAATCGAGGGCAGAGGTGGCCTCATCCAGGAACAGAATCGGTGCGTTTTTGATCAGGGCGCGGGCAATCGCAATCCGCTGGCGCTGACCACCTGACAGCATGGTGCCGTTTTCACCGATCACCGTGGCATACCCGTCCGGCAGCTGGGAAATGAAATCGTGAGCGTTGGCTGCGCGAGCAGCCACCTCAATCTGGTCAGCTGAAGCGGTGGCCAACCCATAGGCGATGTTGTTGGCAACCGTGTCGTTAAAAAGAAACGTGTTCTGATCCACCACCGAGATCAGTCGGCGCAGCGATTGCAGAGACAGATCCCGAAGGTCAACCCCATCAATGCTGATCACCCCCGAGCAGGGATCATAAAATCGACAGAAGAGATCAACGATTGTACTTTTGCCGCCCCCACTGGAGCCAACCAACGCCACCGTGCGCCCACAGAGAACCTCCAAATTGAGATCATCAATCACCCACTCATCGTCATAACCAAAGCAAACTTGAGACGCCTTGAGCCCTATTGAGAAAGACACCAAATCACAGGGCTCTGCCGCCTCGGGCGGATCAGGCTGGGTATCCAAAATACCAAACAGATCTTTGGCAGCCGAGACACCCTGCTGCAGGGTGGAATTAGAACGGGCAATCCCCTTAAAGGGGGCGTAGCACAGATAAAGTGAAGTGAGAAAAGCAAAGAAGTTACCCGTCGTTCGGGTGCCTGCAATCACATTTTCACCGCCATACACAAGCACCGCACTGAAACCCACCGCACCCAGAATTTCCATCAAAGGCTGATTGGCCAGCTTGGCACGCGTTGTTTTGAGCGCAGCTTGCAGCACGGATTGATTTTCCTCATCAAACCGCTTGAGCTCGTAAGCCTGCATCCCAAAGATTTTGACCACCCGCAAACCCACCACAGACTCCTGCAAAAAGGAGGCCAACCGCGCCAAACTGAGCTGCCCTTTACTGGAGTGGCGCCTTACTTTTTTAGACGAGTTAAGAATCGGAGCGATTGCCAAGGGGAAGAGGATAAAAGCAATCAATGACAGGAACCAGTCTTGATAAAAAGCAACGGCAACCAACACGACCAGGGTCAGGCCGTCCTTGAACACCGATGAAAAGCCATCCACAATTCCCGTTTTGACGAGCGTCACATCTGTGAGCACACGCGACACCAGAACAGTTGAGGGATTGCGATCCACGTAAGACTGGGGAAGATCGAGAACGCGCTCCGCAAGATCGTGACGCAGATCGGCCGTAATCGACTGACCAACAGATTCGGTGAGATAGGAACCCAAATATTGGGAAACCGCCCTGAGCAGAATCACCACTACAATCAAGACAGGCGCCATATACAGACGGCCGCGATCACTTGACGGCAAGATATCGTCAAACAGATAGCGAATCACCAGAGGCACAAAGCCCGTGGAGGCACCATAGAGAAAATTAAAGAACAGGGCCAAAGAAAAGGCTGGCCACAGATGGCGGCGCCCATAGGCCGCCAAACGCGCATAGATTCCCGTCTTCATCGCATCAAATCCACCAACTCCGCAGCCGCTCTGCGAGAGGCTCCGGGAGACCCCATCGCAGCCCGCAGCTCCTTCACAGCCTGATCAAACAACGTCCGGTCATCTCGAATGCGCTGCACCGACCGGACAATGTTGGCTGCCGTAACATCGCGTTGAAGAAGCTCCGGGAAGAGCTGGCGACCCAGAATGACATTAGGCAGACCAAGAATGCGCCGGCCAATGACAAGTTTGGCGATCAGATAGGTGAAGAATGAGAAGCGATAAAGGATGACATGGGGGCAACCCAGCAAAGCCGCCTCCAGCGTCGCTGTGCCAGAAGCGATCACACCGGCATCGGCGGCATGCAGCAGGTTGTAGGCATCTGCCTCGATCAAGGCAACGGGCAGCGCCCGGTTGCCGCTGGCCTGCTCCAGATCAGAACGGTCGATCGTGGACGCCTTGAGCAGCACCACCTGCCAACCATCGCGTTTGAGCTGCTGGGCTGCCTGCAGCATCGCAGGCAACAGCAATCGCACCTCGGCCCGCCGGCTGCCGGGCATCAACACCAGCAGGGGCTGATCAGGCGCGAGGCCATGGCGATGGCGAATCTGCTCGCGGGTGCCGCTGACATGCAGCTCATCCACCAGCGGATGGCCGACATAACGGGCGAAATCCCGGCCATGGGCATTGAAGATCGCCTCCTCAAACGGGAAGATCACGGCCAGGCGCTCGATCAACCGCTCCATCTTTTTGGCGCGGCCTTGACCCCACGCCCACACCTGGGGCGCGATGTAGAAAAACACTGGGATGCCGCGCTTCTTGGCTTCCTTGGCCACAAACAGATTGAAGCCCGGGTAATCGATCAACACCACCACATCCGGGCGCTGATGATCCATCTGGTGCTTGAGCAGCTCCATCACCCGGTGGTGACGGCGCAGGCTGCTGATGATCTCCACCAATCCCGCTGCCGAGAGCAGGCGCACATCCGCCAGGATGTCGATGCCTCGGGCCCGCAGGTGATCGCCGCCGACACCGGCAATCTCCACACCAGGCAACTGACGCTGCAGCTCCTCCACCAGAAAACCACCGTGGAGGTCGCCGGAGGCCTCTCCAGCCACAAGCAAGACCCGCTTCGGGCCCACCTCAACCATGGTGCAACCGCCCGGCGAGGGGCTCTAAGCGTTGATCGAGGCAGGCCAGCAACGGCTCGAGGCTGGCCGGCTCAACCCTCAAGGGCACAAGGCTCACGCCAGCGCGGAAACGGGGCGGCAACCGTTGCCCATCCTTGACCGTGGTGACCAGGCGGGCGCCATTGGCGTGGGCCAAATCCAACAGGCGCTGCAGATCCGATTCAGCATAGACGTGGTGGTCTGGGAAGGATTCCGTGACCACCACCTGCAGGCCGCAGGCCCGCAGGGCCGCAAAGAATTTCTCCGGCAACCCGATGCCGCAGAAAGCCAGCAGGCGGGTGCCCAAGAGATGGGCCGGCGGCTCCAGGCAGAAGCGCACCGCAAAGCAGGGCTTCCCCGCAGGCCAACCTGGTGGGGCAAGCTGTGGGAGATCGGACGAGGCAACGGGCGAGGCAACCGGCGCGGGAGCCGAACCAAACCCGGTAAGCACCAACACATCGGCCCGGGCCAACTGGCGGAGCGGCTCGCGCAGGGGCCCCGCTGGGAACACCGAACGGTTGCCGAGGCCGTGGCGGGCATCCAGCACCGAAACATCGAGATCCCGTGCCAGGGGCCAATGCTGCAGGCCGTCGTCAAGCAGGATCAAATCGGCGCCGGCCGCCATGGCCAGCGCGGCGCTCTGGCGGCGGTTGGAGCCCACCCACACCACGCCGCCGCCCAGGCTCTGGCCGTATTCCAGGGCCTCATCGCCCACCTCCTCAAAGCGACTGGCGACGGTGACCAAACACGCCTGACGGCGGCGGGCTCCATACCCCCGCAGCAACACCGCCACCCGCCAACCACGGCCGGCCAGGCCCTGGGCCAGGGCGATCCCGAGCGGCGTCTTGCCCGTTCCCCCCAGGGTGAGATTGCCAATCGAGAGCACCGGCACACCGCACCGCCAGGGGCGGGTGCTGCGGCGGTGCAGCCCCACGGCGGAGCCGTAGAGCCAACCCAGCGGCAACAGCAGCCAGGCCTGCCAACTGCGGCGGTTTTGATACCAGAAACGGGGAGTGGTCAGCGGCATCGATCGCGCACCAACGCCGCCACCAGCTGGGACGGCCCCCGCAGCGGCGGCCGACCTGGCAGCGGCAACGGGTCGGCCTCGTCCTGAGCCGGAGCCGACGCAAGCAGCGCCAGGGCCGCCGCCAGGGTCGTTGCCACGTCGGAATGCTGCTGCAAGCATCCGGCCTCGACCAGCGGCTCAATCAGATCGGAAAAATTGGCCATATCAGGGCCACACAACACCGGGCGCCCCAGGGCAACGGGTTCGAGGGGATTCTGGCCGCCGTGGGGTTGGCCCATCGGATGGAAACTGCCGCCCATCACCACCACCGTCGCCGCGCTGATCCAGGCCCCCATCTCACCGATCACATCCGCCACCACCACATCCGGATGGGGCGGGGCCGCTCCTGCCAACAGCTCACTCCACAGCGCCACCGTGACCCCCTGGGCGGCAGCCAGCTCTCGCACCCTGGGGGCCCGCTGGGGATGGCGCGGCGCCAGCAGCAGCGCCACGGGCCGGGCCGCAGCGTCGCAACCAGCCCAGGCCTCCAGCCACTGCTTCTCCTCGCCGGGGTGACTGCTGGCCAGCAGCAACACCGGGCGGCCGGCAAAGGCCTGGCGCAAGCGGCTCAGATGGGCCGCGTTCACCGGCAGCGGTTCGGCATCGAGCTTGGTGGATCCCAGGGCGCGGGCATCGCGGACACCCAGGCGCTGAAACCGTTGCGCATCAGCCTGGGATTGGGCCAGGCACACCTCGACAGCCGCCAACAACCACGCGGCATACCAGCAATGGCGGCGGTGGCGCTGGTAGGAGCGCTCGCTCATGCGGGCGTTGATCAACAGCAGATGGGGCATCGCCTGCATGAGCTCCGGCCACAGCTCCGCCTCCGCCAGCACGCCCAGGCGAGGTCGCCAATAGCTACGAAACACCAGCATCGCCAGCCAGTGGTCGATCGGCACGTATTGATGAATCACCCCGGCGGGCAACACCCGGGCCGCGAGGGCCGCCGAGGTGCGCGTCACCGTGGTCACCAACAGCACCGGCAGGGGGCCCAGCTCCCGCAAAACCGGCAGCAGGCTGTTGAGCTCGCCCACGCTGGCGCAGTGAAACCACACCAAGGGCCCCGAAGGCCGCCGCCGGGTCGGCCAGCCCAGGCGCTCCACCAGCCGCCGTGGATCCTCCTTGCCTTGCACCAGCCGCACCAGCAACAGGGCCAGCCAGACGGGGGTGAGCGCCAGGGTCAGCAGCCGATAACCGCCCAGCAGCAACCAGCCGCGACCATTCATGGCGATCCCTCACCGACCAGCGCAGCGGTTGCGTGCAGCCGAGCCGCCAAAAGGGCCTGACCCTCCGCCAAGCCCGCGGGGGGATGCAGCGGCTCACCCAACTGCAGCACCACCCGCGCAAAGGGCAGGGGCAACACCGAGCGATCCCAGGAGCGCAGGCGATGGGCGCGGGAACAGAACACCGAAACCGGCACGATGGCGCAGCCCGACTGCTGGGCCAGATGGATCACCCCGCTCTTCACCTGCTCGGGAGGACCCTTGGGCCCATCAGGGGTGATGCAGACCGACTGGCACCGCTCCAGCAACCGGCGCAGGTCGCGGTAGGCCTTCACCCCGCCGCGCGTCGAGGAACCGGCCACCACGTCGAAGCCCCGCAGCCGCACCGCCACCGCGACGATCTGGGCATCGCGATGGGTGCTCAGCAACACGGCTACCCGCCTGCGGCCGTGATAGCGCAACAACGGCACAAAAAAGGCATGGCGGTGCCAGAGGGCGTAAATCACGGCGATGCCCTGCTCCTTGACCAGCCGATCCACCTCGGGATGGGCCTGGATCCGGATGCGCGAGGTGAGGCGAAACACCTCGCTATAGGCATGGAGAAGAACCCCCGCGACCGCGGCCAGGAACCGATTGTTGAGCAGGGTTCGTTTCTTCGCCAAACCGGTGATCCCAGCGTCTTCGCAGTACCGCGCTCCGCAGAGCCATTCCATCAAAAACCCCCGAAGGCCGCCAACAGACGAACCAACGGGGGTACCCCTTCACAAACCTGGCCGGACTCAGGCGGAACCAACGCCGACGTAGGAGCCGTAGAAGAACAGACCCACCACAAAGATCACAGCCATGCCGCCGGCGGTAGCCACCAGCCACAGGGGCAACACTCCCTCGGTCCACCGGGAGCGCCAGGCCACAGCCGGGCGACCATCGGGAAGGCGATCCGGAATCCGGC
>VGQC01000071.1 GCA_016882385.1 Cyanobacteria bacterium M_DeepCast_100m_m1_067
CCAGCAGCTCCTGGCGGGCCGACACCACGGCACGGGAAGGCAACAACCGCCTCAGGTGCCGCTCCAGCTCTGGCCAGTTGACGCTCAGGAGACCCGCCTCAAGCCCCCTGAACTTACCGAGGAAGCGAAGGGGCCGGTTTTAGGTCAGGATGGTTGGCGGTTTTCTCCCTCCGCGGATCCCGCCTTGACCTCGGCTCCTGTTTCGGCACCTGTGCACAACACCACCCGGTCCCAGGACCTCTTCAGTGCTGCCCAGAAGCTGATGCCCGGTGGCGTGAGCTCGCCGGTGCGCGCCTTCCGCTCCGTGGGCGGCCAGCCGATCGTGTTCGACCGGGTGAAAGGTGCCTACGCCTGGGACGTGGACGGCAACCGCTACATCGACTACATCGGCAGCTGGGGCCCCGCCATCTGCGGCCACGCCCACCCCGAAGTGATCGCCGCCCTGCACGCCGCCCTCGACAAGGGCACCAGCTTCGGCGCCCCCTGCGAGCTGGAGAACACCCTCGCCGAACTGGTGATCGAGGCGGTGCCGTCGGTGGAGATGGTGCGTTTCGTGAACAGCGGCACCGAGGCCTGCATGTCGGTGCTGCGGCTGATGCGCGCCTTCACCGGCCGCGAAAAGATCATCAAGTTTGAGGGCTGCTATCACGGCCACGCCGACATGTTCCTGGTGAAGGCCGGCTCCGGGGTCGCCACCCTGGGCTTGCCGGATTCGCCGGGCGTGCCGCGGAGCACCGCTTCCAGCACCCTCACCGCCCCCTACAACGACCTGGAGGCCGTCAAGCAGCTGTTCGCCGAGAACCCCGGTGAGATCGCCGGCGTGATCCTCGAGCCCGTGGTGGGCAATGCCGGCTTCATCACCCCGGAGCCCGGCTTCCTCGAGGGCATCCGCGAGCTCACCAAAGACAACGGCGCCCTGCTGGTGTTCGACGAGGTGATGACCGGCTTCCGCATCAGCTACGGCGGCGCCCAGGCCAAGTTTGGGATCACCCCCGATCTCACCACGATGGGCAAGGTGATTGGCGGCGGCCTGCCGGTGGGCGCCTACGGCGGCCGGGCCGACATCATGAGCATGGTGGCCCCGGCCGGCCCGATGTACCAAGCCGGCACCCTGAGCGGCAACCCCCTGGCCATGACCGCCGGCATCAAAACCCTGGAGCTGCTGAAGCAGCCCGGCAGCTACGAGCGCCTCGACGCGATCACCAAGCGCCTGATCGGCGGCATCCTCGACGCCGCCCGCAGCGCCGGCCTGCCGATCACCGGTGGTTCGATTAGCGCCATGTTCGGCTTCTTCCTGTGCGAGGGCCCGGTGCACAACTTCGAAGACGCCAAGGCTGCCGATACGGCCCGCTTCGGCAAGCTGCACCGCGCGATGCTCGAGCGCGGCGTGTATCTGGCCCCCAGCGCCTTCGAGGCCGGCTTCACCTCCCTGGCCCACTCCGACGAAGACATCGACGCCACGATCGCGGCCTTCCGGGAGTGCTTCGCGCTGGTGGCTTGATCTATCCCGGCAAGCCAACCAAAAGCAGGCCAACCGCTAAACCGCAAACATGTCCTGAAGCACCTCGAGCACCTCGAACAGAGTGAGCTCAGGCAGCACACCGAGATGCTTCACCAGCCGCTCGCGATCCACCGTGCGCAGCTGATCGGGCACCACGTGGCCTTGCTTCCCCTCAAAACAGCAAGGAACTCGGAAGGGATAGGACCGAGAACCCGTGGTCAGCGGCGCCACGATGAAGGTACCCATGTGGGCATTGAGCTCATCCGGGGAAACGACCACACAGGGCCGGGTCTTCTGGATCTCCTGCCCTCGGGTGGGGTTGAGGGCAACCAGGAAGACATCACCGCGGCTGACGGGCGATGGACTCACCACTGCCACTCCTCATCGTCGAAACAGGTGGTGCTGGGGCTATCCAGCAGGCCCTCCGGGGGCGATGCAGCCGCTGCTTCGGCCCATCCCGCGCGCGGCGACACCACCGGCCTAATCGTCAGAACGCCAGGGGCAACCTGAATGTCAACATCGTCGCTGAGCCCAACCTGCTCCAGCAGCGGCTTGGCCAGGCGCAAACCCCGGGAATTACCGATCCTCACCAGCTTGGCGCGCATGTCCAATCCACCAGGACGTAAGCACATTGTATGCACGCTGGCCGGCTGTGACTGGGCTGAGCAACCGTGTTGACAGGGCCCACGCCAGCGCCCAGCATCCGCACCAATGCCCTGCCGATGACGATCACCCCCCCGCCATCGACGGCTGTGCGCCAGCGCGGTGCCCTGAGGCTCGCAGCCCTGCTGGCAGCGGGCATCGGCGCGCTGGCCTGGCTGGGCCGCAGCAGTGATCCAGCGGCCAAGCCCCTGAGCGCCGGCCCGCTCACGCTCGGGGCCGCCATCGCCTTCACCGGCAACGCCAACCTCTACGGCCAAGACCAGCGCATGGGGCTGGCGGTGGCCGAGCGCTGGGCCCAACAAAGCGCACCAGGCGGCCGTCCTGTGCGACTCCAACTGGAGGACGGCGCCTCCGATGAGCCCAGCGCCATTGCCGCCTTCAACCTACTGATCCGCCAGGGGGTGATCGCCCTGATCGGGCCCACCCTCTCCCAGCAGGCCTTCGCCGCCGATCCGATCGCCCAGCGCCAGGGGGTGCCCGTGGTGGCCCCCTCCAACACCGCCCAGGGGATCCCCGAGATCGGGCATTTCATCAGCCGCGTGTCGGCCCAGAGCTCGGTGATCGCGCCGCTCTCTCTCGATGAGGCCCTGCGCCGCGATCCAGCGATCCAGCGGGTGGCTGTGTTCTACGCCCAGGACGACGCCTACAGCACCGCCGAGGTGGCCATCTTCCAGAAAGCCCTCGCCGCCCGCGGGCTGACCCCCGTGACGGTGCAGCGCACCCAGCTGGCCGACAACGACTTTCAAACCCCCATCACCGCCACCCTGCCGCTGAAGCCCCAGCTGGTGGTGCTCTCGGTGCAGGCGGTGGCCGGCGGCAACCTGATCCGCCAGCTGCGGGAGCTGGGCTACCGCGGCCAGATCGTGGTGGGCAATGGGCTCAACACGCCGAACATCTACCCGATCTGCCAGCGCTGGTGCGACGGCATCCTGATCGCCCAGGCCTACAGCCCCGAGCTCAACACCCCCGTCAACCGCCGCTTCCTGCAACTCTTCCAACAAGCCCATGGCGATCGGCCGCCGCCGCAGATCACCGCCCAGGCTTTCACCGCCTACCAGGTGCTGTTTGAAGCCATCCAGCGGCTGCAGCGCAAAGGCGGGCTCACGGGCGTGACCCTCGGCCAGGCCCGCGCCAACCTGATGAGCGAACTGCTCAGCGGCACTTACAACACCCCCCTGGGACCGATCGGCTTCAGCCCCGAGGGCGAGGTGCTGCAGGATCGCTTCTACGTGGCCGAGGTGCGGATGGCCCCCGGCGGCCGCGACGGGCGCTTTGCCCTGGTGCGCGAGCGCACACTCACGGAGATCCCAGGGCAGGAGAGCAAGCCGTGATCGAAGCCCTGCTGCAAACCCTGCTCAACGGCGCCGCCAGCGGTGGCGTGTATGCCCTGGTGGCCCTGGGCTACACGCTGGTGTTCTCAGTGCTGGGGGTGATCAACTTCGCCCAGGGCGCCCTGTTTTCCGTGGGGGGCTACCTCACCTTTTTATTGATGGGCGGCAAGATCGGCGTCAACGGTGCCCTGCCGGGTTGGGGGTTGCCGGAAGGGCTGCCCTTCTGGTTGGCGCTGCTGCTGGCGGCGGCCGGCTCCGGCCTGATCGGCCTGCTGGTGGAGCGGCTGGCCTTCGCGCCGCTACGGCGCCGCAACGCCGAACCGCTGCTGGCCCTGATCACCAGCCTCGGCGCGGGCGTGGTGCTGGTGAACCTGCTGCAACTGCTGATGGGGGCCGAGGGCTACGCCTTCCCCCAGAGCACGGATGCCCTGGCCGGCCTGCCGGATGTGCTGGTGCTCGGCGGCGCCCGCATCCGCACAATCCAGCTGTTGCTGCTGCTGATCTCCGCTGCCGCCGTGCTCGTCCTCAGCCTCTGGCTGGATCGCAGCAAAGGCGGCCGGGCGCTGCGGGCCGTGGCGGAAGACGCCACCACCGCCCAGCTGCTCGGCATTCACAGCGAAGCGATGGTGCGGCTGGCGTTCTTTCTGAGTGGTGGTCTGGCGGGGCTGGGCGGCGGCCTGATCGGCGTGAGCGTGAGTCTGCCGGGCCCTTACTTCGGCATCGGCTACGGCCTCAAGGGCCTGGCGGTGCTGGTGCTGGGCGGCCTGGGCAGCGTGCCTGGCGCGATCGCCGGCGGGCTGCTGATGGGCCTGGCGGAAGCCCTGGTGCCCAGCTCCGCCTCTGGCTGGCGCGATGCCCTGGCCTTCGCAATCCTGTTTGGCGTGCTGCTGCTGCGCCCCAGCGGGCTGCTCGGCCGGCGCACGGTGGAAAAAGTATGAAGAGGGCCGCCCCGTGATCGACAACGGCCTGCTGGTGCAGATGCTGCTGGGCGCCCTGCTGGGCCTGTCGGTGTACCTCCCTCTGGCGGCAGGGCAGCTGTCGCTCGCCACGCCAGCCTTCTATGCCGTGGGCGGCACCCTGGCGGCCCTGCTCTCCACCCGCTGGAGTGCCCTCGGGGCCACCGCCTCTGGCGGGTTTCCGGTGCCTTCACTGCTGCTGGAGCTGGTGCTGGGGGGCCTGCTAGCCGGGCTGCTGGCCCTGCTGGTGGGGCGGCTGGTGCTACGGCTGCAGGGGATCTACCTGGCCATCGCCACCATCGCCCTGGTGGAGATCGTGCGGGTGGCGATCCTGAATTTGCCCTTCACCGGTGGAGCGGTGGGGATCTTCGCCATCCCCCAGCCCTTTGCCACCGCCGCCGGCTACCTGCTGCCGGCCCTGGCGCTGCTGGCCCTCGCGGGCTGGGTGTGCCAGCGGCTGGAGGGGATGCCCCTGGGCCGCGCCATGGCCGCCATCCGCGACGACGAACTGGCCGCCCGCTGCATGGGCATCGACACCACGGGCGCCAAGCTCACCGCCTTTGTGCTCAGCGCCGTGCTAGCCGGCAGCACCGGCGCCCTGGCCGCCCACTTCCTCAACACCTGGAATGCCCGCCAGGGCTCCTTTGACGCCAGCATCACCACCTTGGCCTTTGTGATCCTGGGGGGCTCGCGCACCTGGCTGGGGCCCGTGGTGGGCGGGCTGCTGCTCACGGCCCTGCCGGAGCTGCTACGGCCCGTGGGCGATGTGCGCCTGGTGCTGTTTGGCCTGGTGATCCTGCTGGGGCCGGTGCTGGCTCCCCAGGGGCTGATCACGCCGGGCCTGCTGGAGCGGCTGGGCCGCTGGGGCGAGGGGGGGAAGCCATGAGCCAGCCGCTGCTGGAGGTGCGGGATCTCAGCCGCCGGTTTGGTGGGCTGCTGGCCCTCGATCGGGTGAGTTTGGCTGTGCAGCCCGGCGAGATCTTTGGCCTGATCGGCCCCAACGGCGCCGGCAAAACCACCCTGTTCAATCTGATCTCCGGTGTCACGCCGCCCAGCAGCGGCGCGGTGCTGTGGCGTGGCGCCGCCATCACCGGCCAGCAGCCCCACCGGCTCAACCGCCTGGGCCTGGCCCGCACCTTCCAGAACCTGCGCCTGTTCGAGGGCCTCTCGGTGCTGGACAACCTGCTGGTACCGCTGCAGCGCCATCCCCGCACCAGCACAGCAGCTGGCGTGCTCAACAGCGCCAGCCACCGGCGCGCCGAACGCCAGCGGCTGGACACCGCCTGGCAGCTGCTGGAGGAGCTGGGCCTCAGCGCCCTGGCCGAACGGCAGGCGGGCACCCTGGCCTATGGCGATCGGCGCCGACTGGAAATGGCCCGGGCCCTCGCCACCAGGCCCGCGTTGCTGCTGCTCGATGAACCCGCCGCCGGCCTCAACCCCGCCGAAAAAGACCAGCTCTGCGAGCTGATCGGGGCGCTGCGCCAGCGCCACCAGCTCACGGTGATGATCATTGAGCACCACGTACCGCTGTTGATGCGCCTGTGCGACCGCCTGGCCGTGCTGGATTTCGGCGTGCGGATTGCCCTTGGCACGCCCGAAGAGGTGCGCCGCGACCCACAGGTGATCGAGGCCTACCTCGGCACCGGCACCGGAGGCAACGCGTCATGAGCACGCCGTTGCTGCAACTGCAGGGGTTGGGCGTGCGCTACGGCAGCGTGCAGGCCCTCAGCGGCATCGATCTCACCGTGCACCAGGGCGAACTGGTGACGCTGCTCGGCTCCAACGGCGCCGGCAAGAGCACCACCCTGCGGGCCATCTCCGCACTGGTGCCGGCCAGCGCAGGGCAGATCCTCTGGCGCGGCGCTGCGCTAGCGGGGGTGCCTGCCCATCGCCTGCTGAAGCTGGGCATCGGCCACTGCCCCGAGGGCCGGCGGGTGCTCAGCCGCCAAAGCGTGGCTGAAAACCTGGTCCTGGGTGCCTACCTGCGCCGCGATCGCCCCGGCATCGCCGCCGACCTGGAGCGCTGCTACGGCCTGTTCCCGCGGCTGGCGGAGCGACGCGGGCAACTGGCCGGGGCCCTCTCGGGGGGCGAGCAGCAGATGCTGGCGATCGCCCGGGCGCTGATGGGCCGGCCCGCGCTGCTGATGCTGGATGAGCCCAGCCTGGGTCTGGCCCCGAAGCTGGTGGGGGAGGTGATGGCAGCCCTGGCCCAGCTGCACCGCGAAGGCCTCACCCTGCTGCTGGTGGAGCAGAACGCCCAGGCGGCGCTTGAGATCGCCAACCGCGGCTATGTGCTCGAAGCCGGCCAGCTCACCCTGGAGGGGCCAGCGCGGGAATTACTGGCCAACCCCAGCCTCAGAGCGGCCTACCTGGGCGCCGGCTGAAACTCAGTCGTTCTCGCTGGCACCAAAGCAATGCATCAGGGCATCG
>VGQC01000072.1 GCA_016882385.1 Cyanobacteria bacterium M_DeepCast_100m_m1_067
AGCTTCAAATCCCCGAGTGGCACCACATCTTCAGAAAAGCGTGTGTTGGATGGACCGTCGGGGAGCTGACTCATGGATGGAACTCAGCTGCTGAATATTGGTCCAACTTTAAGGGCTTTCCTTTGGGCTGAAACCATGGTTTGGGCATGATCTGGGTCTCGCTTGCTGCGTCTGCGATGTCCCCGCCTGACTCCCATGCCTGGGCTGCTGAGCGGGTGGCGGCCGCCCTTGCTGCGATCGGCCCCTTGGCAGAGCTCCACACCGATGCCGTGCAGCCCCGGCTGGCGCGGGTGCTCGATGCCTTCGCCGCCGAGCGGGTGGGCGTGCAGCATTTCGCCTCGGTGAGCGGCTACGGCCACGGCGACCAGGGCCGGGAGGTGCTCGATCGGGTGTTTGCCCGGGTGCTGCAGGCGGAAGCCGCGGCGGTGCGCCTCCAGTTCGTCAGCGGCACCCACGCGATCGCAGCGGCGCTGTTTGGCGTGCTGCGTCCGGGCGATCGGTTGCTGGCCCTCACCGGCCGCCCCTACGACACCCTCGAGGAAGTGATCGGCATCCGTGGCAGCGGCCAGGGATCCCTGGCGGAGTTCGGCATCCGTTACGACGAACTGCCCCTCACCGCTGCGGGCCTCGTGGATGACGGCGGGCTTGAGGCGGCCCTGGCGCCGCCCACCCGCATGGTGTTGATCCAGCGCAGTTGTGGCTACAGCTGGCGGCCATCGCTGTCGGTGGCAGAGATCAGCCGCTTGGTGGAGCGGGTCAAGGCGCTGCAGCCGGGCTGCGTGGTGTTTGTCGACAACTGCTATGGCGAGCTGGTGGAGGACCAGGAGCCCACGGCGGTGGGAGCCGATCTGATCGCCGGCTCCCTGATCAAAAATCTCGGCGGCACCATCGCCCCCACCGGCGGCTATGTGGCCGGCCGGGCCGAGCTGGTGGAGCAGGCCTGCTGCCGCCTCACCGCCCCGGGTATCGGCGGGGAAGGTGGCACCAGCTTCGACCTCAATCGCCTGTTGTTTCAGGGCTTGTTTCTGGCTCCCCAGATGGTGGCGGAGGCCCTGATCTGCAGTGAGCTGGTGGCCCAGGTGTTCAGCGATCTGGGCTATCCGGTGAACCCCCTGCCCGGCGCGCCCCGCAGCGATGTGATCCAGGCGGTGCGGCTGGGCGATCCCGAGCGGCTCAACGTTGTTTGTCGGGCTTTTCAGGCCGCCTCACCGGTGGGCGCTTACCTCGATCCGGTGCCGGCGCCGATGCCGGGTTACGCCAGCGATCTGGTCATGGCTGGCGGCACCTTCATCGACGGCAGCACCAGTGAGTGGTCCGCCGATGCACCGCTGCGGGAGCCCTATGTGCTCTTCGCCCAGGGCGGCACCCACCGGGCCCATGCCCAGATCGCTTTGCAGCGCGCCCTGGTGGCGCTCCACGGGGTTGGCCTGTTGGAGGCAACCCTTCGCGAAAGGACCGTCTGAATTCCGTACGACCTGGACGGAATTGGAGAGCGCTGTGCCTGTGGGTGCTGACCTCGCCGCGCCCCATCGCGCCAGGTCGGACAAACTGGGGCCACCTTCCGTTTCCGCGATGGCGCTCAGCTTTCCCGACGACCGCCGCTACGCCGACAGCCACGAAACCGTGTGCTCCGAAGCCGGCCGGTGGCGGCTGGGCCTGAGTGCCTTCGCCATCGATCAGCTTGGCGACATCGTGTTTGTGGAGCTTCCCGAGGTGGGCGCCAGCCTGCAGCAGGGCGTCAGCTTCGGCAGCGTCGAGTCGGTGAAGGCGGTGGAGGATTTGCTGGCGCCGGTGAGCGGCGTTGTGGTGGCCCGCAACGAAGCGGTGCTGGCCAGTCCGGAGGAGTTGCAGAACGACCCCTACGGCGAGGGCTGGCTGCTGCTGCTGGAGCCCAGTGATCCCGGCCAGCTCGAGGGCTTGATGGATGCGGCCACCTATGCCGCCAAGCTGCAGGGAGCCTGATGGGAGGCGCGCTGAACGCAGATCTGCCCTTTGTGGGGCGGCACATCGGCCCCACTGCCGCGGAGCAGCGGCGCATGCTGGCGGAGCTCGGCGCCGCCAGCCTTGAAGATCTCGCTGCCCAGGTGGTGCCCGCCGATCTGCTGTTGCCCCCCGAGGTAGCGCGCCAGGGGTTGCCCGAGCCCTGCAGCGAGGCCCAGGCGCTGGCGGAGCTGGCGGCGATCGCCGGCGGCAACACCGTGCTGCGCTCCTTGATCGGCCAGGGCTACTCCGCCACCGCCACGCCAGCGGTGATCCAGCGGCAGGTGTTCGAAAATCCCGCCTGGTACACCGCCTACACGCCCTACCAGGCCGAGATCGCCCAGGGGCGCCTCGAGGCCCTGCTCAATTTTCAAACCCTGATCAGTGAGCTCACCGGCTTGCCGATCGCCAACGCCTCGCTGCTGGATGAGGCCACGGCGGCGGCTGAAGCGATGGCGCTGGCGCTGGCGGTGGGATGCCGCAGCCAGGCGCGGCGCTTCTGGGTGGATGCCGAGGTGTTTCCCCAAACCCTGGCGGTGCTGCAGACCCGGGCCGAGCCCCTCGGCCTCAGCCTGGAGTTGGTGGAGGCTGAGGCCGTGGCCCAGCAGCTGGCGGCTGGTGCTGCTGCGGCCGATGTGGTTCCAGAGGATGTCTTTGGCCTGTTGATCCAGCTGCCGGGCCGGCGCGGTCGTCTCTGGGATCTCCAGCCCCTGTTGAGCGCCGCCGCTGAGCTCGGCGTGATCAGCGCGGTGGCGGTGGATCCCCTGGCCCAGGTGCTGTTGGCGCCGGTGGGCGAGCTGGGGGCGGACATCGCCATTGGCAGTACCCAGCGCCTGGGGGTGCCGATGGGGTTTGGTGGGCCCCATGCGGCGTTCTTCGCCACCCGCGAGGCCTACAAGCGCCAGATCCCCGGCCGGTTGGTGGGTCGCTCCGTGGATGCCGAGGGCCGGCCCGCTTTGCGGTTGGCCCTGCAAACCCGCGAGCAGCACATCCGCCGCGACAAAGCCACCAGCAACATCTGCACCGCCCAGGTGTTGCTGGCGGTGATGGCCGGTTTCTACGCCGTGCACCATGGCCCCGAGGGTTTGGAGGCGATCGCCCGCCGCATCCAGGGGCTGCGCCAGGCCCTGGCCGCCGGGCTGGAAGCCCTGGGGCTGCCGTTGTTGGCGGGCGCTGGCTTCGACACGCTGTGGCTGCCGGTGCCGCCTGCCCAGGCCGAGGCGCTGCGGGCGACCGCCCTGGCGGCGGGCTTCAACCTGCATCAGGGCGAAGGCGGCCTGGGCATCAGCCTCGATGAACTCAGCAACGCCGAAGAGCTGGACCGGCTGCTCGAGGCGCTGGCTGCCGGCTCTGCTGCGGATCAGGCTCGGATCGATCGGGCCCGGGAGCTGTGCAACAGCACGTTGCACAGCCTTGAATCGGCCCAAAGCGAATCCACCCAAAGCCTTGCCACCGCCGCCGGCATCCCCCTCCGCCAGGGGCCCTGGCTGCAGCAGGAGCCTTTCCAGCGCTACCGCAGCGAAACCGAGCTGTTGCGCTACATCCAGCAGCTGGTGGCCCAGGACCTTTCCCTGGTGCACGGGATGATTCCCCTCGGCAGCTGCACCATGAAGCTCAACGCCGCCGCCGAGCTGGCGCCGGTGAGCTGGCCAGCCTTCAGCCAGCTGCACCCCCTGGCACCAGCGGATCAGACCACCGGCTACCAGCAGCTGGCGGCTGACCTGGAGCGTTGGCTCGCGGCGATCACTGGCTTTGCGGGTGTCTCGCTGCAGCCCAATGCCGGCTCCCAGGGGGAGTACGCCGGCCTACTGGCGATCCGGGCCTGGCACCGCAGCCGCGGCGAGGCCCATCGCACGGTGTGCCTGATCCCCACCAGTGCCCATGGCACCAATCCCGCCAGTGCGGTGATGGCCGGACTGCAGGTGGTGCCGGTGACCTGCGATGACCAGGGCAACATCGATCTGGCCGACCTGGAGACCAAGGCCGCGGCCCACGCCGATCGCCTGGCGGCGTTGATGGTCACCTATCCCTCCACCCATGGGGTGTTTGAGCCGGCTATCCGCCGCATCTGCGACCTGGTGCACGCCCGCGGCGGCCAGGTGTACCTCGATGGCGCCAATCTCAACGCCCAGGTGGGCCTGTGCAAGCCAGGCCTCTACGGGGCCGATGTTTGCCACCTCAACCTGCACAAGACCTTCTGCATCCCCCATGGCGGCGGCGGCCCGGGGGTTGGGCCGATCGCGGTGGCGGAGCATCTGGTGCCCTTCCTGCCCGGAGCTCCCGGCCAGAGTGGGGCTGCGGTGGGCCCGGTGGCGGCAGCACCGCTGGGAAGCGCCAGCATCCTGCCGATCAGCTGGATGTACATCCGCATGATGGGGGGTGCGGGGTTGCGGCAGGCCAGCCAGGTGGCGCTGCTGGCGGCCAACCTGATCGCGGAACGGCTTGAGGCCCATTTCCCGGTGCTCTATCGGGGTGTGGGGGGGCGCGTCGCCCACGAATGCATTCTCGATCTGCGGCCGCTCAAGCGCAGCTGCGGCCTGGAGGTGGATGACCTGGCCAAGCGCTTGATGGACTACGGCTTCCATGCCCCCACCGTGAGTTGGCCCGTGGCGGGCACGGTGATGGTGGAGCCCACCGAAAGTGAATCGCTGGCTGAGCTCGATCGCTTCTGTGCGGCCATGGTGGCGATTCGTCAGGAGGCTGCCGCGATCGAGGCCGGCGCGGCCGATCCCCTCAACAACCCCTTGAAGCGCGCTCCCCATACCGTGACCGCGGTGACCGCCGATCACTGGGACCGGCCCTATTCGCGCCAGCAGGCGGCGTTTCCCGCCGGAGACGCCCAGCGGCAGCGCAAGTTCTGGCCGGCGGTGGCCCGAATTGACAACGCCTTTGGCGATCGCCATCTGGTCTGCACCTGTCCATCAGTTGAGGAACTGGCCCAAGCGGTGCCAACGGCTCCTGTTCCGTGATCCCGTTGTGCCTCACACTGTGACAACTTGACGCCGAGTTGGCTAGCGGGGTTGCCAATTTCCGCTTTGCCAACACAATCAACGCCAGCGCCATTCATTTTGGGGATCATGAAGGGCAGTAACGACGGGTTTGGATCGGGAGGCGACGCCGGTTCGGGTGGGGGCCAGACGCTGCGGGTTGAAGGCACCAACGTGGTGCGGGTTCCGTTCGGCGTGCGCCATGCCCGGCGTGTTCGGCCCCAGCGGCCGGATCACTGGGCCACGCTGGTGCTGCCCTTCCAGGGTCACAGCGACCCCACGCCACCGCCCCAGGCTGCTTAGTTCCAGGCTCCGTTCAGGTCAGTTCAGGCGCCAATCGATCAGCGCTTTGACATCTTCGAGGGAGCTGGCCGGCGCCCGGAAGGGAAGCACAGGCATGGGGCTGCGCTCTGGGCGCACCAGCCAGGTGAGATCAGGCTGGGGAATCAGCACAAAGCCCCGATAACGCACCGCCACCCGTACCCCCAGGGGGTGATGACCGCTGGCGGTGCGGGTCGTGGCTTGGCTGGTCATTCGGGCTAATCGTGCTCCAGCTATTGGAGCGTCCTTGCTGCGCAATCCCGGGTCTCTACCGATTGGTTTTCGTTTTGCCGTTACAGCGCGCAAGGGATCCGCTTTAGCCCGGCCAAGAGCCTGGTATGATTGGCCTGGGCGGCGGCGTGCGTTAGGGGATTCAGATGTGACAAAGGATCATTCTGGTGTGCTGGGCTACAGCAAGTGCGGCCCAGTTGTGCATACTCAGGCTGCCAAGAGTTCTGGCTCGCGATAGGGCACGAAGCTGGCCTTGCGGGCTCCACAGATCGGGCAGCGCCAGTCGTCGGGGATGGCCTCAAACGGCGTGCCCGGGGTCAGGCCGGAATCGGGATCGCCCACGGCCGGGTCGTAGATCATCGAGCAGAGCTTGCAGATCCACTGGCCAGCCACCGGTTGGGCGGCTTCGCCGGCCACGCCCTTGCCGTTTAGGGCTTCCAGGGCGATGCCGTAGCGCTCGGCGTGGTGCTGCTCGATCGGGGTCAGCAGGCCGAAGTTCTTCGCGGCCGTGCGGAAGATCCCGGCATGGTCCTTCGATTCGTCGATCTGCTCCTGGAACTCGGCTTCGGCGCCGGAGTCGCGGTCGGCCCGGGCCTGGGCGGCGAATTCCGGGTACATGGTTGTGTACTCGTAGGTTTCGCCCTCGATGGCCAGCTCCAGGCAGCGGCTCAGCAGGCCCTGCTTCTGCGCCTCGGAGAGGCTGGCGGGATCGTCGATCACCAGCTCGGGATGGAGCAGCCGGAAGTGGGCGAAGGCGTGCTCGGTTTCCTGAGCGGCGGTGTCGCGAA
>VGQC01000073.1 GCA_016882385.1 Cyanobacteria bacterium M_DeepCast_100m_m1_067
CGCTTCCTCGGTAAGTTCAGGGGGCTTGAGGCGGGTCTCCTGAGCGTCAACTGGCCAGAGCTGGAGCGGCACCTGAGGCGGTTGTTGCCTTCCCGTGCCGTGGTGTCGGCCCGCCAGGAGCTGCTGGCCTACGACTGCGACGGCCTCACCCTGGCCCGCCACCAGCCGCGCCTGGTGGTGCTGCCGGAGACGACAGATCAGGTGGCCGCTGTGGTGCGGCTCTGCCATGAACAGGGGGTGCCGTTTGTGGCGCGGGGCAGTGGCACCGGCCTCTCCGGCGGGGCCGTGGCCGAAACCGAGGCCCTGGTGATCGCCACCAGCCGCATGCGCCAGGTGCTGGCGTTGGATCTCGACAACCGCCGCATCACGGTGCAGCCCGGCGTGATCAACAGCTGGGTGACCCGGGCGGTGGCCGGCGATGGCTTCTATTACGCCCCCGACCCCTCCAGCCAGGTGGCCTGCAGCGTTGGCGGCAACGTGGCTGAAAACTCCGGCGGCGTGCACTGTCTGAAGTACGGCGTCACCAGCAACCACGTGCTGGAGCTGGAGGTGGTGCTGCCCGACGGCAGCGTCACCACCCTGGGCAGTGAGCTCGACGAAACCCCTGAGCTCGACCTGCGCGGCACCTTCATCGGCAGTGAGGGCACCCTGGGCATCGCCACGGCGATCACCCTGCGGCTGTTGCGGGCTCCCCAGAGCGTGGCGGTGCTGCTGGCCGATTTCACCAGCATGGAGGCGGCGGGGGAGGCGGTGCGGCAGGTGACCGCGGCCGGGATGCTGCCCGCTGGCATGGAAATGATGGATCGCCTCACGATTGAGGCGGTGAACGATTACTTCGGCGTGGATGAATACCCCCGCGATGCGGCGGCGCTGCTGTTGATCGAGCTGGACGGGCAGGAGCGGGAGGTGGCGGCGGCGGTGGAGCTGGCGACCCAGCTCTGTCACGAGGCGGGGGCCCGCACCGTGCGCCAGGCCACCGATGAGCAGGAGCGGGCGCTGCTTTGGAAGGGTCGCAAGTCGGCGATCTCCGCCCTGGGGCGCCGCTTCCCCAGCTACTACCTCCAGGACGGCGTTGTGCCCCGCAGCGCCCTGCCCCGGGTGCTGGCGGCGATCGAGGAGCTTGGCGTCAGCCACGGGTTACCGGTGGCCAACGTGTTCCATGCCGGCGACGGCAACCTCCACCCGCTGATCCTCTATTCAGCCCAGGAGCCCGGCATCCAGGAGCGGGTGCAGGCCCTCGGCGCCGCGATTCTGCGGCTGTGTGTGGATGCCGGCGGCAGCATCACCGGCGAGCACGGCGTGGGCGCCGACAAACGCTGTTACCTCGACTGGATGTACAACCCCGACGACCTGGCCACCATGCAGCTGGTGCGCCTGGCCTTCGATCCGCACGACCTGGCCAACCCCGGCAAAATCTTCCCCACCCCCCGCAGCTGCGGCGAGTCGGCACGGCGGCGCAGTGCCGACGAGGCCCTGGCTCACCTGCCGGTGTTCTGAGCGGCGTTAGAGCGCGTCGTCGTCTTCAGGCGGCCACACCAGGTTGACCACCACCGGCGCGTGGTCGCTGGGTTGCTCGTTGCCCCGGGTGGCCTTGTGGATCACGCAGCCGGTGGCGCAGTCCATCAACTCGTCCGAGAGGTAGATGTGGTCGATCCGCCAGCCCCGGTCCCGGTCCCAGGCGCCGGTGCGGTAGTCCCACCAGCTCCAGTGGCCGCTGCCCGGCTCAAACACCCGGAACACGTCGCGGAGCCGCTCTCCCAGCGCCTCCTGCAGGGCCGTGCGTTCGGCATCGCTGGCCATGATGCCGCCCGTGAGCCGATCGGGGTCGTGGATGTCGCGGGCCTCGGGGCCGATGTTGAAGTCGCCCACCATGCAGAGCGGATCGCCCTGTTGGTCTTGCGCTGCCAGATAGCGCTGCAGGCAGGCCAGCCACTCCAGCTTGTAGGCGTACTTCTCGCTCTTGAGGGAGCTGCCGTTGGGCACGTAGAGATTCAGCACCCGGATGCCGTCGATCAGGGCACTGATCACCCGTTTCTGCTCGCTCAGCCCCGGGGTCTCCGGGTCGTTGGGCAACAACGCCTCAAAGCCGATCTGCACGTCCTCGAGGGGCAAGCGGCTGAGGATGGCGACGCCGTTGTAGGCCTTCTGGCCGCTGATCGCCGTGCTGTAGCCCAGGGCCTCGAAGGCCTCGCGGGGAAACAGCTCGTCGGTCACCTTGGTTTCCTGCAGGCACAGCACCTCCGGGCGTTCCTGCTCCAACCAGGCCAGCACCTGATCCAGGCGGGTGCGCACGGAGTTGACGTTCCAGGTGGCGATCCGCATGGGCCCTAAACGGCGCAACTAGGATGAGTATCCGAGCAAGCCGGAGAGGTGCCCACCATGCCTGCTGTGCGCGTTCCTGTTTTGACCAGTCCGATTTTGGGATTCTCCACGGCAAGCCTTCTGGCTGCGTGCGCTCTGGTGGCCACGGGAGCCGGATCCGCCCTGGCCCAGGAGAAGGGCTACGGCCAAACCATCAGCAGCCCCCAGCAGGAACGGGAGCTGGATTACGGCACGGGCACCAACCGGGGCGGATCGGTGTTGGATTCGGCCAATCCAATCGAGCTGATGAACAAGCTGCGTCGGGCGACGGCCATGGACGATGCCACCCAGCCGGGTGATGCCGTGGATGCCGCCCTCAGGGATTTCCACTCCCAGCCGGTGGCGCCGGCGTCGGCTTCGCCGGCAGCGACGGTGAAGGGGCCCTGAGCGGCGCCAGGCCCCAGGCGGCGGCCACCTGATCCAGCCGCGGGTCGCTGGGGCCGGGCTTGCGGGCCCGGGCCAGAGCCAGCGACTCCTGCGCTCCCTTGGTGTCACCCCGCTCCTGCTGCAGCATGGCCCGCGCCAGCAGGGGGCGCTGATCGGTCGGGAAGCCCGCCGCCAGCTTGAGCAGCAGGGATTCGGCCTGGCTTGGTTGGCCGCGCTTCTGCAGCACGTTGGCCAGCAGCAGGCCGATTGGCAGGGCCTCCGGTTTGAGTTGGGGTTTGCTCGCCCGCGCCAGGGCTGCCTCCAGCTGGCTCTGGGCCTGGGCGCCCCGACCGGTTTCCAGCTGCAGCAGGGCCATCAGCTGCAGGCCTTCGATCTGATCGGGCCGCTGGTTGAGCAGTTGCCGCAGCTCCCGTTCGGCGCCGCTGCGGTCCTGTTGGTCGCGGCGTAGCTCGGCCAGCAGCAACCGCAGCGACCACTGCTGGGGTTGCTGATCAGCCAGCCGCTCCAGCAGCGCCGTGGCCTCCGGTTTGCGGTCGAGGGCCACCAGCAGCTCCAGCAGCCGCTGCTGCTCGGCTTCGCTGGCTTCGCCCTGGTCGAGGCGCTGCTGCAGTCCGGAAGCCTGGCGCTCCAAGCTCTGGCGGTTGGCGTCGGTTCCTGCGGCTCCGCTCTGCAGCTGGCCCAACCACCAGCCACCAGCGATGCACAGGGCTCCGAGTCCGGCCGCGGCCGCCCCTATCCAGAGGCCGGAGCGGTTGGGAGCGGGCGGCATCGGCGCGGGGGATGCAGGGATGGCCAGTCTGCCCCGCGTCCCCCGACCTGGGGCCACTTAAAGTTCGGTTCATGCGCCAACATCCGATTTCCGCGGTTACCGAACCCACGCAGTACCGGGCCATTGGCGTGGTGCGTGGCGTGTACGTGCCGACCGACGCCGAGCAGCTCACCCGCGGGGTGATCCGCACCGCCGATGGCACCGAGCTGGAGGCCGTGGTGCTCGGCCGGCTGCTCACCCTGATGCGGCGCCACCTCAACCTCGACGACCCCCACCTCTGGGTGGTGTATCCCCGCTCCCGCGAGGAGGAGGGGCTGCACCTGCAGATGGTGGGCGTTTGGGAGCCCAGCACCCTGGCCGCCGGCGAGGAGAGCGATGCCGATGCCCTGCCCGAAGGGGACGACTACTTCTCCGTGCGCGGTGAGCTGATTTACACCCGGCCGGAAACCGGCGACCTGGTGGTGAAGGTGCGGGTGATGCCACGCCCAGATGGCAGCCGACCGGTGCCCTTCAAGCTGCAACTCAAGGGGGAGCTGCCCCTGGAGCATCTGCGCCATTTCGTGGCCCTCAACCTGCGCCGTCAGGGCCAGTTGCTCCAGATGGAGAGCTTTGAGGTGATCGGTCCGGTGGCCCAGCGGGGCAACCGGGGCGGCAAGGGCCGCCGCGATGGTGGTGCGGCCAACAAGGGTGGCAAGGGGCGTCCCCCCACTGCCAGCCAGGGTGGTGGCCATTCCGGCGGGCAGCGCAACAGTGTCGTGAGCCGGCCGGCGCCCTAGGTGAATGATCGGGGCCGCCAGCCATGAGCAACCTGCCATGAGCAACCAGCCATGACCCAACCACTGGCGGCGGGCCTGGCCGTGGCCCTGGTGAGCTTGGCGGCGATCCTGGGGCCGGCCCTGGGCCTCTCCCCCTGGCTGATCACCGGGGTGGTTGCCCTGAGCCTGGGCAGCCTCACCCTGGATGCAGCCCGCTTCGGCGGCCGGGGCGGCCATGTGCTGGCCGAGGCCCTTCCGGGGGGGCAGGCGAGGCTGCGGCGGATTGCTATTCATGAGGCTGGCCACCTGTTGGTGGCACGGCAGGAGGCGATGCCAGTGCGGCAGGTGCTGGTGGGTTCCTTGGCTTGCCTGCGCGCCGGCCTCAACACCAGCGGCAGCACCGAACTGGAGCCACCTGCCCACGCCAAGTTGCTTCCTGAGGAGCTGCGCCGCTGGAGCCGGGTGCTGCAGGCGGGCATGGTGGCCGAGCAGCTGATCTATGGCCAGAGCGTTGGCGGCTCCGACGATCGCGCCCTGCTGGGCCGGCTCTGGGGCCTCTCCGGCCACGATGTGGAGTCGGCTCAGCGGGAACAGCGCCGGGCACGCCGTGAGGTGGAGCAGCAACTGCGGAGCCTCCAGGTGGAGTTGCAGGCGGAGGCCGAAGCCCTGCTGGCCCTCGCCCCGCGGCTAGGGCGCCCCCAGGCCGGAGCGGCCTGAATGACGCTGGCGCTGCTGGATGCGCCCACCGGCCTGGCCGGCAACATGCTGCTGGCGGCCCTGCTGGATCTGGGGCTGCCCGAGGCGGAGATCCATCGCCCCCTGGCGGCCCTGGGCTTGGCCGACGTCTATCGACTGGAGCTTGAGGAGCGCCGCAGCGGCGGCCTGCGTGGGCTGCACCTGGCGGTGGTGAGCCTTGAGCCCGAGCCGCCCCATCGCCATTGGGGCGAGCTGAGCAGCCAGCTGCAGGCGGCCCCCTGGCCGGCGCCGCTGAAGCAGCGGGTGCTGGAGGTGTTTGGTGTGCTGGCGGCGGCGGAGGCGGCGGTGCACGGCCACAGCCCCGAGCAGGTGCACTTTCACGAGGTGGGAGCCCTCGATGCCCTGGTGGATGTGGTGGGCGTGTGTGCTGGCCTGCTGCACTTCGGCGTTGGGGAGTTGGTGTGCAGCCCGCCGCCGGCGGGCCATGGCGTGGTGGCCACCGCCCACGGCACCCTGCCCCTGCCGGTGCCTGCCGTGCTGGAGCTGGCCCGCTTGCGGGCGATTCCCCTGGCCTCGGCCGAGGGCTTCCCCCCCGGGGAACTCACCACTCCCACCGGCCTGGCCCTGGCGGCCTGCTGGGCCACGCGTTTTGGTCAGGCCCCCACCCATGTGCCCCAGCGGGTGGGGGTGGGGCTGGGTTCGCGGAGCCTGGATCGCCCCAACCTGCTGCGGCTCACCCTGACCGATGGCGGTGGCTTCGATCCTGCCCAGCCAGATCCTGCCCATCTCGAAACCGTGCTGGTGCAGCAGGCCCAGATCGATGACGCCACGGCGGAGGATCTGGCTTTCCTGGCTGAGGAACTGCGCCAGGCCGGGGCCTTGGAGGTGTTCAGCCAGCCGATCGCCATGAAGAAGGGGCGGGCGGCCCAGCTGCTCACGGCCCTGGTAGCCCCCGAGCAGGCCGAGAGGTTGCGCCAGGTGTGGTGGCGACACAGCAGCACCTTGGGGTTGCGCGAACACCCCCAGAGCCGCTGGGTGCTGCCGCGCCGCAGCCTCGAGCTGGCCACGCCCCTGGGTCCGGTGCGGCTCAAGCAGGCCCGGCTGCCTGATGGCCGCTGGCGCAGCAAACCGGAACACGACGACCTGGTCGCCCTGGCGCGCCAGCACACACTGGGGATTGATCAGGTGCGGTTGGTTGTGCAGCAAACCCTTGAGCATTCCTCCCAGCCGTGATCCTGCCGCCTGCGATCCCAGCCCTGCTCAAGCGCGTCCGGGGTGCGGTGGCGCCC
>VGQC01000074.1 GCA_016882385.1 Cyanobacteria bacterium M_DeepCast_100m_m1_067
TGATCGCCGCCGAGCAGCTGCCGCTCAAATACGCCGCCTACACCCCCTGCTTCCGCCGCGAAGCCGGCTCCTACGGGCGCGACACCCGCGGCCTGATCCGCCTGCACCAGTTCAACAAGGTGGAGCTCTACTGGTTCTGCCATCCCGACCAATCCGCCGCCGCCCACCAGCAGATCACCGCCGACGCGGAAGCCGTGCTGGAGGCCCTCGAGCTGCCCTACCGCACGATCGAGCTCTGCACCGGTGATCTGGGCTTCTCCGCCGCCCGCACCTACGACCTCGAGGTGTGGCTGCCCGGCGCCGGCACCTACCGCGAGATCTCCAGCTGCTCGGTGTGCAACGACTTCCAGGCCCGCCGCGCCGCCATCCGCTTCAAGGAGGGCAAGGGCACCCACCTGGTGCACACCCTCAACGGATCCGGCCTGGCCATCGGTCGCACCATGGCTGCCCTGCTCGAAACCGGCCAGCAGAGCGACGGCTCCGTGCGCCTGCCCGCCGCCCTGGTGCCTTACTTCGGCAGCGAGCGGATTGCGCCGGAGTGACGTGGCGTGAGGTGGCGAGTCGAGCCCTCGTTCAGGCGAAGCCGAACGACTGCAGATCCGAAGCCTGGATCAGGTCAGCCGCCTCACCGGCCAGGCGCGCCCCTGTGGCACTGGTGGGATGCACGTCATCCAGGAAAGCCGGATTGCTGACGCGACGCCACACCTCAAAACCATCGAGCACCAGCACATCTGGCCTGGCATCCAGGCGGCTGGCCAGGCCACGATTCACCCGGCTGGCAATGCCATCCACTAGGGCGAGCAGTGGATCGCGCAACGAAGGGGCCAGACGCGATGCCTGGGCACGCACAAATGGGGTGGCACTCAGCGGCGAGAGCCCCAGGATCACGGTCTCATTCACCCGGCCGGTGATGTTGTCGTAAGCCGCAACGATGTTGTTCACGATGCGGCCGGCGGCCTTCTTCTCAAACCGCTGATCGTCGCGGCGGCCAGACGTAGCCAGAAACGCCTTCAAAGGATCGGGATTCGCCACCAGATCGGTGATGTCGTTGCTGCCGGCCATCAGCAGGGCATCGAGATCCTTGCTGCTGCTCGTGCTGGCGGCAAAGGCCCGGGTCTGGGCACGCAGACCAATCGGGAAGCGCGCTAACCCCGAGCGACTCGATCCGGCACTGCCAGAGGTGGCCCCGGCGTAGGCAAAGTTGCGCAGCTGCTTGCTGCCGAAGCCGGTTAATCCCAGCATCGGCAGAGTGATCAGGTTGGCCAGTTGACGTGAGCCCAGCGACGCCCCCAGCTGCTGGGCGATGTGCTCACCGAACACGGGACCATCGGAGGCCTTGGCGTTGCCGCCACGGTTGTAGATCGACTCCTGAAACGGGTCCTGGCCAACAATTTTGGCCACCTGGTCGAGGTTGCCGGCGTCCATGAGACTGTCGCCGAAGATGGCCAGGGAGCGGGTCATGGCAAACGGGTTTCACGGAATCGGGCAGCGCCTGATTGTGGCCAGGCCTCCAGCCCTGGTCAATGGCCAAGCCGCGGCACCTGGCTGGGCTGGATGGCAAGAGGGATGCAAGCCCATTGCGAACGCGCAAAACAGCGGCTCCCCGGCGGCGGGCCACACCGCTTCGCCGGCAATGGACTTAGCCAAGCCTTAGTTCACCGCCAAAAGAACAGATGCCCGCGCCCCGCGCTAACCCACCACAATGGACTCATTCACCACAGGGCCTGGATGGGCGTTCTCACAGCACTGGCGATCCTGGCGGGGTTGATCGTGGTGCACGAGGCCGGGCACTTTTTTGCCGCCACCTGGCAGGGCATCCGGGTCAGCAGCTTCTCGATCGGCTTCGGGCCGGTGCTGCTGGAGCGCCAGCGCCGCGGCGTGCAATTTGCGCTGCGCGCCATTCCACTGGGTGGCTTCGTGGCCTTCCCCGATGACGACGACGACAGCCCCATCCCCAAAAACGACCCCAACCTGCTCTCCAACCGGCCCTTGCCCCAGCGGGCGCTGGTCATCGCCGCCGGGGTGATGGCCAACCTGCTGCTCGCCTACGCAGTGCTGCTGGGCCAGGGCCTGGTGCTCGGCATCCCGGCCGGCTTCAGCGCCAGCCCCGGCGTGCTGGTGAGCGGCGTGCAGCCCGGGCAGGCCGCCGCCGCCGCCGGCCTCCAGCCAGGTGATCGCCTGATGCGTCTCGATGACCAGCCCATCGGCGACGGCCAGAGCGGCGTCGCCGCCCTGGTGGAGCGGATCAAGGCCGCCCCCGACCAAACCCTGCGCCTCGACGCCGAGCGCAACGGTCAAACCGTGGCCGTGCAGCTCACCCCCGCCGACCTCGGCGGCGTGGGCCGCATCGGCGCCCAGCTGCAACCCAACGGCAACGAGGCCTTCCGCCCCGCCCGCAATCCCCTCGAGCCTTTCCGCCAGGCCAACCACGATTTCGTCGCCCTCACCAGCCGCACCGTGGAAGGTTTCGTCACCCTCGCCACCCACTTCGGCGAAACCGCCAGCCAGGTGAGCGGCCCGGTGAAAATCGTCGAAATGGGTGCGTCGCTGGCCAAGCAGGGCGGCAGCAGCCTGTTCATTTTCACCGCCCTGATCTCGATCAACCTGGCGGTGCTTAACGCACTGCCACTGCCCCTGCTCGATGGCGGTCAGTTCGCATTGCTGCTGCTCGAGGGCGTGCGCGGCAAACCCCTGCCCGAGCGCTTCCAGATGGCCTTCATGCAATCGGGCTTGGTGTTTCTGGTGGGCCTGAGTGTGGTGCTGATTGTCAAGGACACCTCCCAGCTGCCCGCAGTGCAGCAGCTGCTGGGGCGCTGATCTCGCCCCAACCCGGAGCCTGCACCCCCGCACGGTAAGCTCAACATCACCTATCCGATCGCAGCCCAGGCCGCATGGCGAAGAAGTCGATGATTGCGCGCGATGTGAAGCGCAAGAAGATGGTGCAGCGCTTTGCCGCCAAGCGCGCCGCCCTGATGGCCGCCTTCAACGCCGCTGCCGATCCGATGGAGCGCCTAGAGATCCACCGCAAGATTCAGGATCTGCCCCGCAACAGCGCCCCCACCCGCGTGCGCAACCGCTGCTGGGCCACCGGCAAGCCCCGCGGTGTGTATCGCGATTTCGGCCTGTGCCGCAACCAGCTGCGTGAGCGCGCCCACAAGGGTGAATTGCCCGGCGTGGTCAAGTCCTCCTGGTGATCTCGAGCGGGTGGGCCTCTGGATCGAAGACCGAGCCGCCACTCCCCATCCAATCCCCCAAGGCGCCTGCGGGCGCCTTTTTTTGTGCCGCCGCAACCCACCCAAACGCGAGAAAAAGCAAAGGAATCCCCAGTCGCTAGAGGCAAAATGCGAGAATGGTCCTTGACAACAACAGGACATAAGCTCACGTGCAAGGACAAACTCAGTCGATCTCCTTCGATGGTCGGGAGATCCGGCTGACCACCGGTCGGTTCGCCCCCCAGGCCGGGGGTTCGGTGATGGTCGAGTGTGGTGATACCTCGGTTCTGGTCACCGCCACCCGCTCCGGCGGCCGCGAAGGCATCGATTTCCTCCCCCTGATCTGCGACTACGAAGAGCGGCTCTACGCCGCCGGTCGCATCCCCGGCAGCTTCTTCCGCCGCGAGGCGCGCCCCCCCGAGCGGGCGATCCTCACCTGCCGCCTGATCGATCGGCCGATGCGGCCCCTCTTCCCCAGCTGGATGCGCGATGACATCCAGGTGGTCGCCACCTGCCTCTCGCTCGATGAGCGGGTGCCGCCCGATGTGCTCGCCGTCACCGGCGCCTCGATGGCCACCCTGCTCGCCAAGATCCCCTTCCACGGCCCCATGGCTGCGGTGCGGGTGGGCCTGCTGGGCGACGACTTCGTACTCAACCCCAGCTTCCGCGAGATCGAGCGCAGCGAGCTGGATCTGGTGGTGGCCGGCACGCCCGAGGGCGTGATCATGGTGGAAGCCGGTGCCAACCAACTGCCCGAGCAAGACGTGATCGAAGCGATCGACTTCGGCTACGAAGCGGTGTGTGAGCTGATCAAGGCCCAGCAAAACCTGCTGAAGGAGCTCGGCATCGAGCAGGTGATCCCTGAGGCCCAGGTGGTCGACGCCACCCTGCCCAGCTTCCTCGAGAAGGAATGTGCCAAGGGCATCGGTGAGGTGCTGAAGCAGTTCTCCCAAACCAAGCCCGAGCGCGACGAGAAACTCGACGCGATCAAGGCTGAGGTAAGCGAGAAGATCGCCGCCCTCGCCGAGGACGACCCGATCCGCACGGCGGCCAGCGGCAAGGCCCTTGGCAACAGCTACAAGAGCCTCACCAAGAAGCTGATGCGCGAGCAGATCCTGAAGGACGGCAAGCGCGTCGACGGCCGCAACCTCGACGAGGTGCGCACCATCAGCGCCGCCGCCGGCGTGCTGCCCAAGCGCGTGCACGGCTCGGCCCTGTTCCAGCGCGGCCTCACCCAGGTGCTCTCCTGCGCCACCCTCGGCACCCCGAGCGACGCCCAGGAGATGGACGACCTCAACCCGTCCACCGAGAAGCACTACCTGCACCACTACAACTTCCCGCCCTACTCCACCGGCGAAACCAAGCCGATGCGCTCCCCCGGCCGCCGCGAAATCGGCCACGGCGCCCTGGCCGAGCGGGCGATCGTGCCGGTGCTGCCCAGCAAGGAATCCTTCCCCTACGTGCTGCGCGTGGTGTCGGAGTGCCTCAGCTCCAACGGCTCCACCTCGATGGGCTCGGTGTGCGGCAGCACCCTGGCGCTGATGGATGCGGGCGTGCCCCTCAAGGCGCCGGTCAGCGGCGCCGCCATGGGCCTGATCAAGGAAGGCAAAGAGGTGCGCATCCTCACCGACATCCAGGGCATCGAGGACTTCCTCGGCGACATGGACTTCAAGGTGGCCGGCACCGAGAAGGGCATCACTGCCCTGCAGATGGACATGAAGATCACGGGCCTCGACGTGAAAACCGTGGCCGAAGCCGTCAACCAGGCCCGCCCCGCCCGCCTGCACATCCTCGAGAAGATGCTCGAGGCGATCGACAAGCCCCGCGACACCATGTCGCCCCACGCCCCGCGCCTGCTCAGCTTCCGCATCGATCCGGAGCTGATCGGCACCGTGATCGGCCCGGGCGGCCGCACGATCAAGGGCATCACCGAGCGCACCAACACCAAGATCGACATCGAAGATGGCGGCATCGTCACGATCGCCAGCCACGACGGTGCGGCGGCCGAAGAGGCCCAGCGCATCATCGAAGGCCTCACCCGTCGCATCAGCGAAGGCGAGGTGTTCACCGGCGGCGTCACCCGCGTGATCCCGATCGGTGCCTTCGTGGAGATCCTGCCCGGCAAGGAAGGGATGATCCACATCTCCCAGCTCTCCGAAGCCCGGGTCGAGAAGGTGGAAGACGTGGTGAACGTGGGCGATCAGGTGACCGTGCGCGTGCGCGAAATCGACAACCGCGGCCGCATCAACCTCACCCTGCGCGGCGTGCCCCAATCCGACGCCCCGGCGCCGGCCTGAACGACTGCTCCCACCTCTGACTCCCGCAAGCCGGCCCCCACGGGCCGGCTTTTTATTGGGGTGGCTGGCTGGGCTGGGTGGCTGGGCTGAGGGCGCGTAAATGGGGGTGAGCGATGGTGTTTTCGCGCAGTGGCCTTAGCCTTAGCTAAGGCCACCATCAAAAAAAGAGCTGGTCTCGCCGGGCATCTAGTCGGGCGTCGAGTCACGCCCAGCGGCTGGTCACCCCCTCCTCACTCACACCGCAAATCCCGGATCGATCGTGGCCATCGCCGCGGCCGCCCGCTCGCACAAGTGCCCGTGCGCGGGGCCGTGGCTGGCGATCAGGCAACCGGCTTGGCGCACATCGCCGCTGTTGTAGGCCAGGGCGCGGCCATCGGCGTGGCTAAAGGCGCCGCCGGCGGCGCGCAGCACCGCTTCCGGGGCCGCCATATCCCAGT